>CAZJJO010000116.1:0-5555 GCA_964546375.1 uncultured Gemmatimonadota bacterium | reverse complement strand
TGTCCATCGTCACCGTGGACATCTTCAACGGGATCCTGATCATCCTGGCCATCGTCCTGGCCCTGCCCTACCTGGTCTTCGCCCAGGGCGGGGTGGCCGACGTGCTGGCCAACCTGCCCTCCGGGCACACCGACGTATTGGGGGGACACAACGTCCTCTGGGTCTTCGGCGTCTCCATGCCCACCTTCCTGCTCATCCTGGGGGAGAGCGGCATGTACCAGAAGTTCTTCTCGGCGAAGGACGAGGACGCCGCCCGCAGGGCCGTGGTGGGGATGGTGCTGGGGATCATGTTCATCGAGATCACGCTGGCCCTGGTGGCCATCGTCGGCCGGTCGATCTACCCGGACCTGGCGGCGACGGGCTCGGTGGTCGGGGCGGCCGCCTCGGAGACGGTGATCCTCTACGTCGCCCGGCACGCGTTGCCGCTGGGCATGGGGGCGATCCTGCTGGCGGCCGGGGTGGCCATCGTCCTGTCGACCGGCAACACCTTCCTGCTGGTGCCCTCCACCAACGTCGCGCGGGACATCTACGAGCGGTTCGTCGCGCCCGAGGCGTCGGAGGAGAAGAAGCTGGCCGTCCAGCGGGCCTTCGTGGTGATCTTCGGCGGGCTGGGGCTGCTGCTGCTGACCCAGTTCGACACGGTGCTGGAGATGGCGCTCTACGCCTACTCGCTGGTGGGGGCGAGCCTGACGCCGGCCCTGCTGGCGGCCTTCCTGTGGAAGCGGGTCACCAAGGAGGGCGGGGTGGCCTGCATCGGCGGCGGGATCCTCACCATCGTCGGGGTGGCCGTCCTCGACCGGCTGGGCGTGGACTTCGCCATGACCCTGGGCGGGACGGTCTTCGACTTCGCCTCCAGCGACTACATCGTCATCCCGGCCGTGCTGGTCTCGACGACCCTGCTGGTGGTGGTGAGCCTGCTCACCGAGCCGTCGCCGGAGGAGAAGTGGGAGCCCTTCTTCCGCCCGCCCGAGGAGGCCGCCCCGCCGGGAGCGGAGGCCGCCCAGGGGGCGGAGGCCGCGCCGGCGGAGGAGGCGTAGCGGGGACCGCCCGTCCCCGGCCCGGCCGCCCGGCGCCGGGGGAGGCTCAGCCGTGGCCCCCGTCCCGGGCCTCGGCCAGGTACATCCGGTTGCCGTCGGGGTCCTCGAAGTAGGCCAGGGGGACGGCGGTGTCCTCGGTGATCTCGCCCACGAACTCGACGCCCCGGTCGGCCAGCTCCTCCACCGCTTCCTCCAGGGTGCCCTCCACGTGGAAGCCCACGGTGGAGGAGCCCGACGCGCCCACCGGCGCCTCGCCCATGGCGTCGTGGAGCCCGACGGCGAACCCGTCGGGCGCCCGGACCACCGCCCAGCCGGGCCCGCCGCGGTAGACGAGCTCCAGCCCCAGGGTGCCGGTGTAGAACTCCAGCGCCCGCTCCACGTCGTTCACGTAGACGGTGACCATCCCGCCGCTGATCATCGGTGGCTCCTCGTGGGGGTTTCCCGGTCTCGGGCTCGTGGTCTCGCGTTCGTGGTCTCGGGTTCGTGGCCTCGGGGCCCGGGGCGGCTCCCGGGTCGGAGCCGGCGTTCCCGCCCTCAGGCGCTCACGATCTCGCGCAGGCCGTCCACCTGCTCGGGGTAGCCGAGCACGATGAGGACGTCGCCGGGCCGGATTTGCTCCTCGGGGCCCGGGTTGTAGACCAGCCGCTCCTCGTCGCCGGGCCCCTCGTGGGTGATGGCGATGACGATCAGGCCGGTCTTCTGCGGGATGGCGGCTTCGGCCAGGGTGTGGTCGGCCAGCCGGGAGGCCTCGGGGACGGGGACCTCCTCCAGGCGGAGCGGCATGTCGTCCATGCCGGTGACCACGTCCAGGAAGCTCATCACCTGGGGCCGCAGCAGCATCGAGGCCATCCGGGTCCCGCCGGTGACGTTGGGGCTGATGCAGTGGTCGGCCCCGGCCCGCTGGAGCTTGCTCCTGGCCTCCTCGTCCGAGGCCCGCGCCACGATGGTGAGGTCGGGGCACATGTCCCGCGCGCTCAGGGCGACGAAGAGGTTGTCCGTGTCGGCGCTCAGCGCCGCCGCCAGGCCCCAGGCCTCGCGCAGGTTGGCGTCCTCGAGGGTCTCGTCGCGGGTGGCGTCGCCCTCCAGCACCAGCACGTCCGGGCCGAACTCGTCGCGCACGCGCTCGGCCCGCTCGGGGTCGCGCTCGACCACCACGTAGGGGACGTCGGAGGCCTCCAGCTCCTGGATCACCTGGCGGCCGGTCCGCCCGGCCCCGCAGACGACGACGTGGTCGCTCAGCTTCTTGATCTTGTTCATGACGCTCCGTGTGCGGAAGGTCTCGGCCAGGTCGATCTCCACCAGCGCGGCGGTGATGAGGGCGAACCACAGCCCCATGGCGGTGATGCCGCCGGCCAGCACGAAGCCGGCGACGACGCGGCCGGTCCGGGTGAGGGGCCGTACCTCCTCGTAGCCCACGGCCGTGATGGTGATGACGCTCATCCAGAGGGCGTCGGAGACGCTCCAGCCCGGGAGCTGGAAAAAGCCGAGGGTGCCCGCCGCCAGGAGGAAGAGGGTGAACCCCACGACGAAGGCCAGCCGCTTGAGGAACAGGGACTTGGACATGCTCAGCCTCGCTGTCGCGGGGCCCACGAACGGTCGGTTCGGGGGCGCGCCGCGCGTTGGGATCGCGGCCGTCCTCGGCGGCCCGCGCGGGCTCCCCTCGCGGGGGCGCCCCTCGTCGGGACTTCCGTCGAGCCGCCGGCGCCCGGTGGCCCGGCGCGCGCCCGTTCCGGCGACGATCGAGGGCTCCGATCGCTCCTTCGTCCCGACGCGGCGCGGGTTTTCGGCGACCGACCTCCCTTGACGCCTCCGGAGGCCGGTCGTACACTGGTTTCAGTCAACAGGCCGCCTCTCGCCTGGTCTTTCGTAACTTCACCACAAGGAGCCAGCATGAACAAGACCGAGCTGACCGAAGCCCTCGCCGACGCGACGGACTTCACCAAGGCCGACGCGCAGCGGGCCATCGACGCGCTGTTCGACACCGACGACGGCGTCATCGCGGGCACGCTGGACGGGGGCGACAAGGTGCAGATCACGGGCTTCGGGACCTTCGAGACCCGAGAGCGGAGCGCCCGGATGGGCCGCAATCCGCAGACCGGCGAGAAGATCCGGATCCCCGCCAGCACGGCGGTGAGCTTCCGGGCCGGCAAGGGCCTGAAGGACGCGGTCAACTAGGCTCGACCGAGAGCGGAGGCCGGGGAGCCGATCCCCGGCCCGATCCACCGACCGGGGCCGGGGCGCCTGCGCGCTTCCGGCCTCGCGGTGCGTCGGGGGACGGCGCGGGGCCCGGGAGGACGGGACCGCGGAAGCGGGATCGGAGCGGCTCAGCTCTTCCGGTCCGGCCGGGCGACGACCTCCCGGCCCTTGATGCTGATGCCCGTCAGGCCCTCCATCACCTCGTCGGCCACGCCGGGCTCGACGTCCACCAGCGAGTAGCTCTCCCGGACCTCGATGCGGCCGATCTGGTCGCCGGTGACCCGGGTCTCGCCGGTGATGGCGCCGACTAGGTCGCCGGGGCCCACGTCGTCCCGGTCCCCGGCGCTCACGAACAGCCGGCTCCAGGTGCCTCCGCGGCTCCCCTTCCGCGGCCCGCCCCCGCCGGAGGCCTCTCCCCCTCGGCCGCGGGGGGCGGCGCCCCGGGGCGGACGCCCGGAAGGGCCGGAAGGGGCGGTCCCCGACGGCCGCTCCTCCTTCTCCTCCGTCTTCTCCTCCTCCGGCGACCCGGGCTCGCCCTCCCGGAGCAGGCCGGAGAGGGCCTCGGCCACGCGGGCGGCCCCGTGCTCCCGGACCAGCGGCTCGAGCACCAGCGACTCGGCCGCGTCGTCCCGTCGCTCGATCCGTTCCCGGACCCGACGCCGGTAGCGCCCGATCCGGTCCTCGGCCGAGGGGGCCGGGCGACCGGGGACGGCGCGGACGCGCCATCCGCGCCGTCGGGCCAGCAGGCGGAGCTGGTCGGCGTGGCCGGCCTCGACCACGGCCGCCGGAAGCTCGCAGTCGTCGAGCCAGCGCAGCCTCTCCAGCGACAGGGGGAGGCCGAAGAGGACGCCGATCCCCCCGGGGCGGGGCTCGTCCTCGCCCCAGGCCACCGCCACGCCGGGCCCCTCCGCCTCGTCGGTGAGCTCGACGCCACGGGCGGCCAGGGCGGCGGCCACCCGGTGGGCCACCGGGCCGTCGTGGCAGAGGACCACGGCCCGGTCGGCGTCGGCCCGGTCGGACGCGTGGCGCAGGGTGTCGGCCAGACGGTCGAGGCGCTCCTCCTCGCTGCCGCCGGCCGCGGCCAGCAGGGCCGGGGCGCCCTCGTCGACGGCCGCCCCGCCGGGGGCGAACAGCTCGGGCGGCCACCTGCGCGCCTTGCCGAGCTGGCGCGTCAGCAGCTCCCGCAGGCGGTCGGAGCCCCGGGTGTCGGTGACCAGCTTCTGGGCGTCGCCGGGCAGGGTGTCCAGGATCGCCTCCACCGCCGGCCACTGGCCGGTCTCCTCCAGCGCCGAGACCCCGTCCAGCGCCAGCAGCCGGAGGTCGCCGAGCTTGAGGCGTCCGGCCTCCACGCGGGGCAGCAGCTCGTCGGGCCGGCCGGCCATGAGCTGGGCGAACGGATGCGCCTCGCCGCCGTCCGGCTCGGTCCAGGGCAGCCAGGCCAGCGCGGCCAGCCCCACGGGCCCGCCGAGCAGGTGGAGCGCCCGGGCCGACCGCTCGGTGGCCTCGGGCGTCGGGGAGAGCACCATCGCCTGGACCTCCGGCGCCTCCGGGTCGCAGCGCTCGGCGGCGGCCAGGGCGTAGAGCAGCTCCTTGCCCGACCCGCCCCCGGCCAGCGCGGCCACCGGGTTCCCGCGGCGGGCGACGGCGCCCACCTCCTCGACCAGCTCCGGGATCCCCGGGTGGCCCAGGTGGCGGGCCGCGTCGGGGAGGAGGTCGACGGGCTCGGGGAGCTCGACTCCGGCCTCCCCCTCGCCCGACCCGACGCCCGGGCCCTCGCCCCCGGCGCCGTTCTCCGGTCCGGGGTCGCCGGCGGGTTCGGCGCCGCCCCGGGGGGCGGCGGCGTCCGGCGCGTCGGCTTCGGGGGCTCGGGGCTCGTCCACGGTCTCCTCCTCGGGTGGTCGCTCGGGCGCGGCGGGGCCGCGAGGGCCGGCGGGCCGCCAGGTTGACGGTCCGGCGCCGGGCCGTCTAACCTCCGCCCCGTCCGCCTCGGGCCGTCCGGCCGCACGGTCGGTCCTCCTTGGATCCAGCAGAGGGCGCAATCACCATGCACGAGATCGCGGCGAGCCTCACGACGGCCCTGTCGCTCCAGGCGGGAGGGGCCGGCTTCGACCTGGTGGGTCTGCTCGAGACGGTCTCGGGCGTGGTGTGGGGGCCGTGGCTGCTGATCCCCGCCCTCCTGCTCACCGGGCTGTACCTGACGATCCTGCTCCGGGGCATCCAGTTCCGCCGGCTGTGGCACTCCCTGTGGCTGGCGCTGGTCAAGCGGAAGGAGGAGGGCGCCGACGGCGACATCTCCCACTTCCAGGCCCTGATGACGGCCCT
>CAZJJO010000115.1:0-5718 GCA_964546375.1 uncultured Gemmatimonadota bacterium | reverse complement strand
CGGAAGATCGCGAAGAAGCTCAAGGAGCTGATCCCCCGCCAGATGTTCGAGGTCCCCGTTCAGGCGGCCATCGGCAACGACGTCGTGGCCCGCGAGACCATCCGCGCCCTCAAGAAGAACGTCACCGCCAAGTGCTACGGCGGCGACATCACCCGGAAGCGCAAGCTCTGGGAACGGCAGAAGGAGGGGAAGAAGCGGATGAAGAAGGTGGGATCCGTGGACATCCCCCAGGAGGCGTTCATGGCCGTGCTGGAGGTGGGGGACTGACCGACCGCCCCCGGCCGCTGATCCGGGCGCCCAACCACCTGGGCGAGCTGATCCTGGCGCTGCCGGCGCTGGAGCGGGCCGCCGAGCTCTGGCCGGGCCGGCCGCTGGTCCAGCTCCCGGCCCGGCTGGGCCCGGTGGCGGCGATGTCCGGGGCGGAGGTCGAGCCCCTCCCGATGGCGGGTCGGCACCGCTTCCTGGGTGCGGCCCGGGCCGCGCGATCCCGCTCACCCGACCTCGGGATCCTCCTCACGCCCTCCTTCTCGGCGGCGCTCCTGTTGTGGCTCTGCGGGGTCTCCCGTCGCCGGGGCACCGACACCGACGCCCGGGGCTGGCTGCTGACCGACCGGGTGGACCGGGCCCCCCTGCTGGAGGGCCACCGGGTGACGGAGTACCTGGCGCTGGTGGAGGGCGCCGCCGGGAGCCGGCCGGAGCGGGAGGACCCGCCGCGGCCCCGCCTCCGCCGCCTGGAGGAGGCCCGGCGCGCCTGGCGGTCCACGGCGCGGGCGGCCGGGATCGAGACGGGGACCGGGGACCCCGCGGTGGGCCTCGTCCCCGGCGGCAAGGCCGCGTCGCGGCGCTGGCCGGCGGACCGCTGGCGGGAGCTGGCGGGCCGGCTGCTGGACCGGGGCGTCCGGGTGCGCGTCTTCGGCGGCCCCGCCGAGGAGGCGCTGACCCGGCACGTGGCCGGCGACCGGAGCGGGGCCGCCGCCCTGGGCGGACGGACCGACCTGCTGGCCCTGGCCGGCGGCCTGGCGGCGAGCGACGCCGTGGCCTCGAACGACACCGGCCCCATGCACCTGGCCGACGCCCTGGGCCGGCCGCTGGTCGCGGTGTGGGGAGCGGGCGACCCCGCCCAGACGCGCCCCCTCGCCCCGACCTCCCGGCTGTTCGGGACCCTCGACCTCCCGTGCCATCCCTGCCTCGAGGAGCGCTGTCCGCGCTCCGGGGCGGGCTACCGGTCGCCGGTGGCCGAGCGCGAGTGTCTCCGGCTGGTGCCGGTCGAGCGGGTGGAGGAGGCCCTCCTGGCGGAACTCGACGGCGGGGACGTCGGCCGTCGGGGGGAGGCCGAGCCGGAGGCGGACGCGGACGGCGGGGCGGCCGCCCGCGGGGACGGACGGGCCGGGAGCGGCGAAGCGGCCGTCCCCGGGGACGGCGGGGAGGCCCGATGAGCGACCGCTACATCGTGGGCGCCGACCTGGGCGGCACCGCCATCAAGGTGGGGGTCGTCCCCTTCGGCGGGGGGACGGTGCTGGGGATGCGCACGCTCCCCACCGAGCCCGAGCGGGGCGCGAAGGCGGTGGTGGACCGGCTGGTCGGGATGGTCCGGGACGCGGTCCGCGACGCCCGGCGGGAGGCCTCCTTCCCGGGCGACGCGGTGCTGGGCGTCGGCCTGGGCTCGCCGGGCCCCCTGGACCGGTCCACGGGCACGGTGCTGAACACGCCCAACCTGGGCTGGCGCAACTTCCCGCTCCGGGACCTGGTGGCGAACGAGCTGGGCCTGGAGGTCGAGCTGGACAACGACGCCAACGCGGCGGCGCTGGGCGAGTACTGGCTCGGCGCGGGGCGGGACGTGGACAGCCTGCTGGCCGTGACCCTGGGGACCGGGATCGGCGGGGGGATCGTCATCGACGGGGAGGTCTACCACGGGGCCTCGGACGTGGCCGGCGAGATCGGCCACATGACCATCGACGCCACCGGCCGCAAGTGCAGCTGCGGCAACTACGGCTGCCTGGAGGCCTACGCCTCCGGCCCGGCCATCGCCGACCGGGCGGTGGAGGGCGTGCGCTCGGGCTCGGCCAGCGTCCTGCCCGAGCTGGTGGACGGGGACCTGTCGCGGGTCACGGCCGAGACGGTCTACGAGGCCATCGTGGCCGGCGACGTCTACGCCAAGGACGTGATGCGGGAGACCGCCAAGCTGCTGGGCACCGGGGTGGCCAACCTCATCAACGTCCTCAACCCGGGCCTGGTCGTGGTGGCCGGCGGCGTGACCCGGGCCGGCGACCACCTCTTCGAGCCGCTCCGGGCGGAGGTCCGCCGCCGCGCCTTCCGCGAGGCCGCCGACCACTGCCGCATCGTGAGCTGCGAGCTGGGCGACCTGGCCGGGGTGGTCGGGGCGGCCGCCACCTTCAAGGTGGAGCGCTGCGGGGGGCTGGAGGCGTGAGGCCGGCCGGCCGCCCGGGAGGCCGGGCCCGGGCGCCGGAGGGAGGGCGGCCGGGCCGGCGATGAAGCGGCTGGGGATCCTCGGGTCGCTGGTGCTGGACACCATCGTGCCGGCCGGGGAGGGCGAGCCGGTGCGGGCGCTGGGCGGGATCGCCTACGCCCTCTCGGCGTGGGACGCGGCCCCGGCGCCGGGCTGGGAGGCCCTGCCGCTGGTCAAGGTCGGCCGGGACGCCCGCGACCGCGCCGACGCCTACCTGGACCGCCTCACGTGCCCGGTGTGCACGCGGGGCGTGGTCACCGTGTCCGAGCCGAACAACCGGGTGGAGCTGCGCTACCGGCCCGACGGAGACCGGACCGAGCGCCTGACGGGCGGCGTCCCGGGCTGGTCCTGGGACGAGCTGGGCCCGCTCGCGCGGGCGTGCGACGCCCTGTACGTTAACCTCGTCGCCGGCTGGGAGGTGGACCTGGCGTGCGCCCGCCGGCTCGGGGACGCGGTGTCCGGCCCTCTCTACTGCGATCTGCATTCCCTGCTGCTGGAGCGTCCGACGGACGGCGTGCGCCGCCGCCGGGCGCCCGATCGCTGGCGGGCCTGGACCGAGTGCTTCGACTACCTCCAGCTCAACCGGGAGGAGCTGCGGACGCTGGCCGATGCGGACGGGTGCGAGCCGGAGGCGCTGGCGCGGCGGATCGCGGGGCGCCGGCCCCGGGCCGTCTTCGTGACCCTGGGCCCCGGGGGCGCGGCGTGGTACGACGGGCGGGGGGAGGAGGTCGCCTCCGGGCGGGCCGCCGCGACGCCGGTCGAGGGCGGCGACCCCACCGGCTGCGGCGACGTCTGGGGGGCGGCCTGCATGGCCCGCCTGCTGGAGGGCCGCACCCCCGCGGAGGCGGCCGCCGCCGCGAACGGGCTGGCCCGCCGGAACGCCCGGGCCCGGGGCGGGGACGGCCTGCTGGAGGGCCGGGGGGGCGACGACGGTGCCGCGGACGCGGACGGCCGCCGGCCCCCGCCGGCCGGGCGGTGAGCCCGTGAGCCGTCCGGTCGAGGTGCCCTCCCGGCTGGACGAGGAGGGCTTCGAGAAGCTGGTGGCCCGGCTCGACGAGGTCGCCGCCCCGGGCGACGAGGACGCGGGCGCCGGGGGCCGGGTCCTGCTGGACGCCCGCCGGGTCCGCTGGACCTCGCCCTACGGGCTGGTGGGCCTGCTGGCGGTGGGCCAGGTGGCCCGACAGCGCACGGGCCTGGCGCCGGCCATCGAGTCGCCGGAGTCGTCCGACATCCGCAGCTACTGGGAGCGGATGGACTTCTGGAAGCACGCCGCCGACGTCTTCCAGCTCCCCTCGATCTCCACCCGGTCGCACCGCGAGTCGGACGCCCTGCTGGAGATCACCCCGATCCGCTCCCACCGCGACGTCCACCACGTGGTGGAGCGGGTCCGGGAGCGGGCGGCGGCCATCCTCGAGAGCCAGCTGCGCTATCCCCGTCCCTCGGTCATCCAGTTCAGCGTGATCCTCTCCGAGGTCTGCCAGAACATCCTGGAGCACGCCGAGGCCGACGGCTGGGTGTGCGCCCAGACCTACCACTGGAAGAAGCGGCTGGGCCGGCAGGTGCTGGTCCTGGCGGTGATGGACGTGGGGGTCGGCTTCCAGGGCTCGCTGGCCCCGGAGCACGCGGCCCGCTTCGGCGACCAGTGGTCGGCCTCGGCGGCCCTGGAGGCGGCCTTCCTCCAGGGCGAGTCCCGCTTCCGCGACCCGGGCCGGGGGCAGGGCCTGCAGGCGATCCGACGGCAGGTGGAGCGGTGGGACGGGGGCATCCGGATCCGCAGCGGCGACGCGGTGATCGGGCGGGTGCCCGAGTGGGACGACGCCCCCTCCCGGGCCGAGGGCCTGCCGGAGTTCCCGGGGGCCCAGATCTTCATCGTCATGCCGGCCCGGCCCGAGGAGGCGTCGGCGTGAAGGACGGGGACCGGGAGGCGGCCTTCGGGTCCGGCGGCGTCCCGGCGTCGGTCTCCCGCACCCGGCTCTGCAGCTCGCTGGTCACGCGGCCCACCGGCCGGGCCGTCCGCCTGAGCATCCAGGAGCGGATCGCCGGCCACGCGGGCCCGGTGCTCGGCGTGCTGGACTTCCGCGACGTCCCGGTCATCGACTTCAGCTGTGCCGACGAGGTGGCGGCCAAGCTGGCCGAGGGGGCCCGGGACGGCGAGGCCGGCCGGGGCGGTCTCTTCCTGCTCTTCACCGGGCTGGAGAAGCACCACCTGGACCCGGTGGAGTCGGCCCTCCGGCGGAGGGAGCTGGTGGTGGCCGCGGAGCGCGCCGACGGCTCCCCGGCGGTGCTGGGCGAGCTGGAGGAGGAGCCGCTGCGGGCCTGGCACGGGCTGGCGCGCCGCGGCGAGGTCGAGCCCGAGGCGCTGGCCGGCGAGCTGGGGCTGGCGGCCGAGGGGGCCGAGGCGCTGCTCGAGACGCTGCATCGTCGGCGGCTGGTGCTCCGGGGCCGGAGGGCCTACGTGTCGCTCCGGCGGGCGGCCGCGGCGGCCCGGGAGGACGCTTGAGCGGCGACGCGAAGTCGCGGCTGACCGCCGCGGCGGCCGCGGCCGCGCTGCTGGCGGGCGCGGCCCTGACGGCGGGCTGGTTCCACCTGCGGAGCGCCGTCCCGGAGCTGGAGGGGACCCGGCGGCTGCCCGGCCTCGAGGCGGAGGTGCGGATCCGGAGCGACAGCCTGGGGATCCCGCGGGTCGAGGCCGCCACCGAGCACGACCTCTTCTTCGCCCAGGGGTGGCTCCACGCCTCGCACCGCCTGTGGCAGATGGAGCTGTTCCGGCGGACGGCCCGCGGGACCCTGTCGGAGCTGTTCGGCGAGCGGACGCTGGAGACCGACCGGTTCCTGCGGACGCTGGACCTGTGGGACACCGCCGCGGGGCAGGTCGCGGAGCTGCCGGCGGAGGACCGGGCGGCGCTGGAGGCCTACGCCGCCGGCGTCAACGCGTGGCTGCGTCGCCGTCCGGGGGCCCTGCCGCCGGAATTCCTGCTGCTGGGGATCGAGCCCGAGCCCTGGACGCCGGCGGCCAGCGCCGCCGTGGGCAAGGTCATGGCGCTGGACCTGTCGGCCTGGCACCGGGAGCTGTCGCGCCACCACGCCGCCCGGCACCTGCCCGCGGAGAAGCGGGCCCTGGTCCGTGCGCGGTACCCGGGCTGGGGGCCGACGATCCTGGGGGAGGTGGGGGACCGCCGGCGGGGCCTCGCGCCCGGCGACGGCGTCGGGGGCGCCGCCGGGGCGGCGGCCGCGGGCGGGGGCCGCGTCCC
>CAZJJO010000114.1:0-5784 GCA_964546375.1 uncultured Gemmatimonadota bacterium | reverse complement strand
CCACCTCCACCTCCGAGCCCACCTCCAGGCCCAGGGCGTCGAGGCTCTCCTGGGGAAGCGAGACGACCTTGCTGTTGCCGGACCTGAAGATCTTGCGGCTCATGGGCACCCGATCCGTGGGCGACGGAGGTATGGCGTCATCACGATGTACACACAGTGAGGGCCGCCCGGTTCCGGGGCAACCGGAGCGGAGGCGGTGCCCCACGGGTGAAGGGCCGGGAGACCCCGGCTCACCGGTAGAACCCCTCCACCGCGTCGGCCACCTCGGCCCGCTCGGCCTCGGTCAGCTCGGGGAAGACCGGCAGGGAGATCACCTCGCGGGCGGCCCGCTCGGCCTCGGGGAAGTCGCCCTCGGCGTGGCCCAGGTCCTCGAAGCAGGGCTGGAGGTGGAGGGGCACCGGGTAGTAGACGCCGTGGCCGATCCCCCGCTCCTCCAGGTGCTCGCGCAGGGCGTCGCGGTCGGTGGCCCGGAGGGTGTACTGGTGCCAGACGTGGTCGGCGGCCTCGTCCACCGCGGGCCGCCGCACCCGACCGGCCGCCTCCAGGTCGGCGAACCGCTCCTGGTAGAAGGCCGCGTTCGCGGCGCGGGCCCGGTTCCACCCTTCCAGGTGCTCGAGCTTGGCGTCCAGCACCGCCGCCTGCAGGGCGTCCAGCCGCGCGTTCCGCCCGACTGTCTCGTGGTGGTAGCTGCGGGGGGCGCCGTGGACGCGGAGCTCGCGGACCCGGTCGGCCAGCCCCGGGTCGCCGGTGAGCACCGCCCCGGCGTCGCCCCAGGCGCCCAGGTTCTTGGCGGGATAGAAGGAGAGCGCCGCGGCGTCGGCCGCCTCGCCGGGGGCCATCCGGCCGGCGGCAGTGTCGCGGCGCGCCCCCACGGCCTGGGCCGCGTCCTCCAGCACCGCCAGGCCGTGGCGGTCGGCCACCTCGCCCAGGGCCTCGACGTCGGCCATCTGGCCGAACAGGTGGACCGGCAGCAGCGCCACGGTGTCGGGGCCCACGGCCGCCTCCGCCGCTGCCGGGTCCAGGTTGAAGGTGCCCGGCTCGACGTCGGCGAAGACCGGCCGGGCACCGGCGTGATGGATCGCGCCGGCGGTGGCGAAGAAGGTGAAGGGCGAGGTCACCACCTCGTCGCCCTCGCCCACCCCCAGCGCCCGGAGGGCCAGCTCCAGGGCGTCCGTGCCGGAGTTCACGCCCACCGCGCGCCCCATGCCCTCGTGGTCGGCCAGGGCCCGCTCGAAGGCCTCCACCGCCTCGCCCAGCACGAAGGCCTGGCGGTCGACGACCTCGGCGACGCGGGCTTCCACCGCGTCGCCGACGGCCTCGTGCTGGCGGCGGAGGTCGAGGAAGGGGACGGACACGGCGGTCGGCTCTCCCGGCTGCGGTTCCCGGCTGCTGGGGGGCGCGGAAGCTATGCGGAAGCAGGGGCCGCCGCAGGCCGGGGCGGAGCCGCCCGCGACCGGGGCGGTCCGCAGGCTTCGGAGCAGACCGGCGTCTCGCAGCTCCGACGGGCGCCTCTCCTCAGTCCCGCACGAGGCGTTCGGACAGGCAGGCCAGGAAGGTGGGGACCGGGATGGCAGGGATCTCCTTCTCGAGTTCCCAGACCGTACGAGTCAGGACGGCCCCGGCTCCGAAGCTCTGGCCGAGGGCCTTCCGCGCCGAGGAGATGCGGGTGGAGGCGTCGCCTTTGACCTCGAAGGGGAAACGATCCTTTCGCTCACCCCTTCGGGGCACCAGAAAATCCACCTCGCGGCCGCTTCCGCTGGATCGCCAGTATGCGACGTTCCCGGGTGCCGGCGTCGACTGTACCATCCCGGTCGTCGCCGAGCGAAACAGCGCCATCGCCACCAGGTTCTCGACCGTGGCGTCGTCGTCGGGCTCGCGGGCTCCCGGGACCAGAGCCGGCGGAACTCGTCCGAAAAGGGGGTCGGTGAAGTAGAGCTTCCTCGTTCTTCGAGGGCGAAGCGTCCCGCCGGAGCGATCCCAGAAGTGCACGACCAGCAGCGCGAAGGCCTCCGCCAGAAAATGGGCATAGCGCTTGGCGCCTTTCGGCCCGCTCAGGTCCATCGCCTCGGCAGCGTCGGTCCAGGGCAGACGGCTGCCCAGGCACCGCGACACCTCTTCCAGGAGTTTGAGAGCCGCGGTCTGATCCAGGCCGTGACGCGCCACGTCGCCGGAGACCGTGCGCCACAGGTCCTCGATGGTCGTCGGCCGCACCTCGCGGTCCCCGACCCAATCGGAGACCGCCGCGGGGAAGCCCCCGACCTGCCGGTAGATCCGGAAGGCGCGCTCGAGCCGTTCCTGGTGCAGGTATGCCTCCCGAAGAACGGCCGTCGCCTCGTCATCCAGGACGTCCGCCGGGTGGAACGTCGTCTCCGGCACCTCGGCGAGCTCCGTGGCCCGGCAGAAATCCCGGAAAGACATGGGGAGCTGGAGCAGGTCTTTCCCCTGGCCCCGGCGGCCTGGAAGCTGCTCGGCTCCCCTCCGCACGTCGTGGGCGGAGGAACCGGTGGCCAGCACGAAGTCCTCCTGCGTCAGGCCGACATCCCAGGCGTGCTTCAGCCCGACCTGCCAGTCCTCGACGGAGGTCACCTCGTCCAGGAAAAGATACCAGGGTCCTTCCTCGCCCGTGTGAAGGATACGAGCGCGTTCGACGACCCGGTAGATCGCCTCCGGTTGCGTCTCGAGGTCGAAGGAGTGATACAGGATGCGCCGCTCGCCCAGCTCCAGGAGTCGGGCGACGAGGCGCTTCAGGGTGGTGGTTTTCCCCGACTGCCGCGGTCCTCGAAGCGTGCAGGTGTCGCCGGGCCGGGGCTCGAAAGAGCGCAGAACCGGGGGATCCCAGCGTACGTGGGCCGCTTCCAACCGGCGCAGGTGCGGATCCTCCTCGACGCCGTCGGAACCGCGAGCCCACCACGGGTTCTGGCGCCGAAGTCGGGCGTCGAGGTCGGGCATCGGGCGTCTCCGCACGATAGGAGGGGATACAGACGGTAAGGACCATAATAAGGGAGGGGTTTATTGGTGTCAATAACCAATATTGGGGAGGGGAATGGAGCGCCGGGACCGGTCGCGGGCGGGCGGCCGTCCCCCCTACCGCCCCGGCGCCAGCGCCCGCAGCCCCAGCCCCAGCAGGCGGGGCTGGGCCCGGACCAGGTCCAGGGCCCGGGCCGCCATCTCGTCGCGGCTCTGCCGCTCCAGCACCCGGCGGAGCGGCCCGTTCAGCAGGCCGAGCAGGGCGTCGTACTCGCGGGCGCCGAAGCGGTCCATCACCCACCGGATCCCGTCGTGCAGCCACAGCTCGCGCCGCAGATCGCGCAGCTCACGCCGGTAGGAGGTCCCCTCGAGCAGGGCCCGGGCGGCCGCCGCGCCCCCCGCCAGGCCGGGCACCACCCCGCCCACGGTGGTCACCTTCACGTGGCCGGCGGCGTCGCCCACCAGCAGGGCCCGCGGCCCGCCCGGCCGGCCCCGCTCGCGCCGGTCCAGCGGCCGGTGCAGCGCCACCAGGTTTGCCTGGTAGCCCTCCGGCTCCAGCCCCCGCTCGGCCAGGAAGCGGTCCAGCAGGTCCCGGGCGTCGGCGCCCCGCTCGGCGATCAGGCCCAGCGCCCCCCGGTCCTCCGACTCGGGGATGAGCCAGTAGAAGTAGGGCGTATCCTCCGGCGCGAACCAGACCTGGGTCACCGCCGGGTCCCACCCGTCGGGCAGCTCCACCAGCGCCTGCACCAGCGGCACCGCCGGCGGGTGGCCCAGGTCCACCGCGCCGGCCACCGTCGAGCGCACGCCGTCGGCGCCGATCACGTGTCGGGCGCGGAGCGTGGCGTCGGCGGCGGGGTCGGCCCCCACCGGTGGCTCGCCGATCCGGCCCGCGGCCCCCGTCGCGGGGCCGGCTCCGCCGTCCGGGGCCTCGCCGTCCGGGGCGTCCGCGCCGTCCCGCCCGCCCGCGCCTCGGCCGTCGGAGCCCCGCCCCTGCACCCGCACGCGCCATCCCTCGCCCGAGCGGAGCACGTCGTCCACCCGGCGGCCGAAGCGCACCTCCGCGCCGGCGGCCCGGGCGCGCTCGGCCAGGCGGCGCAGCAGGGTCGAGCGCTCGACGATCAGGTCGGCCGGGTCCAGACGGACGTCGGTCTCCGCCCCCGGGGCGGCCAGCCGCATCACGTCGGTCTCGTGGACCACCGCCTCCCCGGGGACCTCCTCGAAGACCTCCTCGAAGGTCCGGGTGACGATCCAGGTGCGATCGGCCCCGTGGTCGCCCTCGGGCCGGGCGTCGAGCACCGCCACCCGCCGGCCGGCCGCCGCCAGCCGCCGGGCCGCGTGCAGGCCCGCCGCCGACGCGCCGGCCACCAGGACGTCCAGATCCGATCGGCTCACCACCCCTCCTCCCGTCGATTCATCGCTCGGCCCCGTCGAGACGGAACGCGGCCCTCCAGCCAGACTCCACGCCGGCAAACTCTGCGGCGGCGGACCTCGCCGCATCCGGGGCCCGGACGAGACGGCTCCGCGCTCACGTCCCGCGCAGCGTCAGCGTGTCGATGAAAGTGCGCGCCAGGATCACCAGGTCCAGCCACAGCGACTGGTGGCGCAGGTAGTAGAGGTCGTACTCGTGCTTGATCCGGGCGTCCTCGCGGCTCGAGCCGTAGCCCTGGTTCACCAGCCCCCACCCGCCCAGCCCCGGCTTCAGCGCGTGGCGGGCCCGGTAGTGGGGGATCTCGGCCTCCAGCTCCTCGACGAACTCGGGTCGCTCGGGCCGGGGCCCGACGATGCTCATCTCCCCCTTCAGGATGCTCAGGAACTGGGGGAACTCGTCCACGTGGGTGGCCCGCAGGATCCGGCCCACGCGGGTGATCCGCGGGTCGTCCTCGGTCGCCCACACCGGCGCCCCGTCCGCCTCGGCGTCGGCCACCATCGACCGGAACTTGAGCACCGTGATCACCTCCCCGGCCCGGCCCACCCGCTCCTGGGCGTAGAAGACCGGACCGGGGGTCTCGAGCCTGATGGCGGCGGCGATCAGCGGGAAGACGGGCAGCATCACCAGCACGCCCAGGCCGGTCAGGACCAGGTCCATCGCCCGCTTGGCCGCCCGGCCCAGCGCCCGCCCGCCGCCGTGCTCCAGGGGCAGGACCTCGCGCCAGACGCCCTCGAGCTGGTCCAGGGGCACCCGTCCGGTGAGCCGCTCGTAGAGGACCGGCATCGGCTCCACCTCGGCGCCCGCCTCCAGGCAGCGGTCGACCACCGCCCCCAGCCCGCCCCCGGCGCCGCCGCCCGGACGGTCCCCCCGCGGGACGTCCCCCCCGACGTCTTCCCCCGGGTCGAGGGCGTCCACCACCGTCGAGGCCCCGTGCTCGCGCACCAGCCCGGGCAGCTCGTCGACCGTGCCGAGGACGGGGGCGGGGAGGCCCTCGCCCGGCTCCGCCCCCCCGGACGCGTCTCCGGCCCCGGCCGACGTCTCCGCGGAAACGTCGCCCGTCCCCGCGGCCGTGCCGCCCGACGTCGTCTCCGCCGAGACGCCTCCGTCGGCACCCGCCGCCACGAAGCCGGCCAGCCGATAGGTGTCGGTCCCGTGGGTCCGGAGCGCATCGGCCGCCTTCCGGGCCGCCTCGCCGGTGCCCGCCACCAGGGTGGTCCGGAGCTGGCCGGGCCGGCCCAGGGTCGCCCGGTAGAGCAGGCGGCCGGCGACCGGGAGGGCCACCAGCAGGCCGACGAAGAGCGCCATCGAGCCGGGGCGCGCCTCCAGGGCCACGTCGCCGAGCCCCGCGGCCACGGCCAGGAAGAGGAGCCCGGCCACCAGCCCGGCCC
>CAZJJO010000113.1:0-5814 GCA_964546375.1 uncultured Gemmatimonadota bacterium | reverse complement strand
TCAGATCCCCGCGTTGAGGCAGACCGCCGAGGGCCCCTCCCGGCACCGGCATCCGCCGGCGGCCGGCCCACGGTCCGGGCGGTCGGGCAGGGCGCTCTCCACCAGGTCGGCCAGCACCCCCGGGAAACGCTCGTCGTCGTGGGGGATCGGCACGCGGTGGAAGGCCAGGCCCCGCTCCTCGGCCTCCCCGCGGAGGTCGAGGTCCAGCTCGGCCAGCGTCTCCGACTGCTCGTGCATGAACGAGCACGCGTCGACCACGACCCTGGCGGCGTCCAGGTCCTCGACCACCGCCTCCACGTCGGGCTCGGTCCAGGCGACGCGCTCGCGGTTGCCGTGGTTCTGGTAGCCCAGGGCGTAGCCGTCCACGCCCAGCTCCGAGGCCACGGCGTCGCAGTGGTCCCGGACGTAGAGCACGTACCGGTTGCCCTCCTCGAGGTACTTCAGCGGCGTCCCGTGGGCCGAGAAGAGCAGGGCGGTGTCGGGGTCGTCGAGGTCGACGCCGCCCGCCTCGACGGTCTCGCGGATCGCGTCGGCCCGGAGCCGCCGGTACCCGGGGTGGCGGTGCCAGCCGGCGATCTCGTGCAGCTCGACGTCCGCCGTCCGCCCGCGGACCGCCCGGGCCAGCTCGTCCAGGGCGGCCACCGTGGTAGACGCTCCGCAGAGGGGGTAGACGGGCAGGCCCACCAGCCGGTCGACGCCGTCCTCGAGGGCCCGCTCCACCGCCTCGTCGACGAAGGGCTCGGTGAACTGCATCGCCACGTAGGTCCGGGCCTCCAGGCCCCGGTCGACCAGCTCCGCCTCCAGCGCCGAGGCCTGGGCGCGGGCCTGCTCGTTCAGGGGCGAGCCGCCGATGGCCCGGTATTCCTCCAGCAGGCCCGGGGCCCGCCGCTCGGCCAGCTCCCGGCTGCGGGCCCGCATCGCCTCCTCGGAGTCGAAGTCCTCCAGGGACGCGTTGGTCCGGAAGATCCGCTCCAGGTAGTCCGTCACCGGGCCCTCCTCGGGCTCGGGCGGCTCGCCGAAGTTCAGGACGACGACGCCGGTGTCCATCGGTTCGCTCCTCGGGTGGAGGGGGATCTCGGGAAGAGGCTCGCGGCCCCTCGACCGCGGGGGCGGCGGCGACGGCCCCCGGCGCGCCCGACGACGGCCGCGGGCCGGGGGATACGCCGGGAGGCGGACGGAAGGTCCGCCCCTCCGGCGATCAGTCGGCCCCGGGCGCCCGGCCGATCTCGTGGACCAGCTCCACGACGCGGCGGACGACGTCCGGGTCGGTGTCGGGCAGCATCCCGTGGCCCAGGTTGAAGACGTGGCCGTCGCGGCCGTCGACCCGCCGCAGCACCTCCCGGGTCTTCGCCAGGGCCGTCGCCTCGCCGGCCAGCAGCGCCACCGGATCCAGGTTCCCCTGCACGGCCCGGTCCTCGCCCACCGCCGACCAGGCCTCGTCGATGGGGATCCGCCAGTCCACGCTGATCGCGTCGCCGCCGGCCTCCGCCAGCAGCGGCAGGAGGCGGGGGTTGCCGGTGGCGAAGTGGATGCTGGGCACGCCCGCCTCCTCGAGCCGCTCGAACAGCCGGCGGGAGTGGGGCAGGACGTGCTCGGCGTAGTCCTCCGGCGCCAGCGCGCCCGCCCAGGAGTCGAACACCTGGACGGCGGCCGCCCCGGCCTCGTGCTGGGCCACGGCGAACTCGGCCTGCTGGTCGGCCCAGAAGCGGGCCAGCCGGGACCAGGCGTCGGGCTGGCTCCAGACGAAGCGCTTGGTCTCCTCGAGCCGCCGGCTCCGCGGCCCGCGGATCAGGTAGGAGCAGAGGGTCAGCGGCGCCCCCACGAAGGCCACCACCGGCACCTCGAGGCGCTCCCGCAGGATGCGGATCTGCTCCATCACGAAGTCCATCTCCACGCGGGGGTCGTAGCGCCGGAGGCGGTCGACGTCGGCCGGGCCCTCCACCGGTCGGTCCACCACGGGCCCGACCCCGGACACCATCTCCACCTCCAGGCCCGCCCCGAAGAAGGGCGTGGAGAGGTCGTTGTAGAGGACGCAGGCGTCCACCGGGTAGTGCTGCAGCGGGAGGGCGGTGAGCTCGGCCGCGGCCTCCGGCTCGCGGATCAGCTCGAACATGCCGCGGTCGGCCCGCACCTCGCGGTACCGGGGCAGGGAGCGCCCGGCCTGGCGCATGAACCAGACGGGCGTCCGGTCCACGGGCTGGCCTCGCAGGGCTTTCAGGAGCCTGTCGTTCATCGGCGTCCGGGCTCGGGAAGGGGGTTCGCGGGGCGTCGGACCGGCCGGGGGCGGGTCCCGGTCCCGGCCGGAGCCGGACAAGCTACCGGGGACGTCGGGACGGCGCGAACCGCCGCGCCCGTCGGTCGGTCGGGGTCGACGACCGCGGCGGGCGATGCCGCTTTGCGCCGGGCGTGGGCCGTCCCTAAGCTGACCCGGCGCGCTCGTCCGCCCATCCGCCCGAGGCCCCCCCATGCCGATCCCTCCCCGTCCCTTCCGGCCGCTCCGGCGCGCCGCGGCCTCCGCGGCGCTGGCCCTGCTCGCGTCGCTGGCGGCCGGCCCCTCGGGGGCCCAGGAGCCGGAGCCCCCGCGGCCCGACTCGGGCCTGGCGGCCGTCCGGGCCGCCGGGGCCGAGGCGGACGCCTTCGACTTCCACGACCGGGGCCCCTACCGGGAGGACGTGCCCCGACCCCGGGAGTTCCTGGGCCATCCCGCGGGCAGCCTCCACACGCCCCATCACCGGGCGGTGGCCTACCTGCGGGCCCTCGAGGACGCCGCGCCGGGCCGGATCCGGGTCGAGCGGTACGGGGCGAGCTACGAGGGGCGCGAGCTGGTGCTGGCCTTCGTCGGCTCCGAGGAGAACGTGGAGGGCCGCTCGGAGGTCCGTCGGGCCGTCCAGCGGCTGGCCGAGCCCCGCGGGGTCACGCCCGAGGCGGCCCGCCGGCTCGCCCGCGAGACGCCGGCGGTGGTCTGGCTGGACTACGGCAACGACGGCAACGAGACGGCCAACCTCGAGGCCGCCCTGCACGTGGCCTACCAGCTCGTGGCCGGCGAGTCCGAGCGCGCCCGCCGGCTGCGCGAGGGCGCGCTCGTGATCCTGAACCCGGACCACAACCCGGCGAGCCACGAGCGGCACGCCGTGTGGCAGGACGCCTTCGCCGTGGGGTCGGCCGACCCGGACGCCCTGGAGCACCGGGCTCCCTGGGGGATGAGCACCAACAACAACCACTACCAGGTCGACCTCAACCGCGACGGATGGGGCCTGACCCAGCGCGAGAGCCAGGCGCTGGCGGTCCAGGTGCTCCGCTGGCGGCCCCAGGTGTTCGTCGACCATCACGGCCAGACCGAGCAGTACTTCTTCCCGCCCCCCACCCCGCCGGTCAACCCGGCCCTGCCGGAGTCGCACCGTCGCTGGTACGAGGAGTTCGGGCGGGGGAACGCCCGGGCCTTCGACCGGCAGGGATGGCAGTACTACGTCCGCGACGTCTTCGACCTCCACTACCCGGGCTACTGGGACAGCTGGCCCGCGATGCACGGGGCCATCGGCATGACCTACGAGACCGACGGCGGCGGGGAGCGGGGGCTCCGATGGCGACGGGAGGACGGCTCGGTGGTGACCTTCCGCGACGGCATCGCCCACCACTTCGTGGCCTCGCTGGCCACCGTCCGGACCGCCGTGGAGCACCGCGAGGAGCTGCTGCTCGACTTCGGCCGCTTCTTCCGGTCGGCGGTGGAGCGGGGCCGGGAGGGCGAGCCCGCCCGCGCCTACGCCCTGCCGCCGGGCGACGACCCGCGCCGCGCCGCGGTCCGGGCGGCGACGCTCCTCCGGCACGGCGTCGAGGTCCGGCGGGTCGAGGAGCCCTTCCGGGCCGGCGGCCGCCGGCACGAGACCGGCGAGCCGGGCACCCGCCGGTTCCCGGCCGGGACCTGGCTGGTGGACATGGCCCAGCCGGAGGGCCGGGCCGCGGCGACCTACCTCCGGCGCGACGTGCCCCTGGACTCCGGCTTCGTGCGGGAGCAGTTCGCCCGCTGGCAGCGCGACGCGCGGCGGGGCGAGCGGGTCCCGCGGGAGGGGGCGGAGTTCTACGACGTGACCTCCTGGTCCCTGCCGCTGGCCTTCGGCGTGGAGGCCTGGGCGCTGGACGAGATGCCGGAGGTGTCGGCGCCGATCCTGTCGGCCCCCGGGGAGCGGCTCGCCGGCGACGGCGGGTGGACGGACGAGGTGCCCTTCGAGGTGCCGGGGCTGGAGGCGGGGGTCACGGCGACGGTCGAGGCGCCCCCGCCGCCGGACGGGTCGGGGAGCGACCCCGCCGCCGGGTCCGCCTCCGGGAGGGACGGCGCCGCCGCCGACGGCGGGGACGCCCCGACGGCCGACGCCCGGGCGCGGAGCGCCTACCTGGTGCGTCCCGGGCCCGAGGGCTCGGCTCGCCTGCTGGCGGGCCTGCTGGAGGAGGGCTTCCGGGTGGCCGTGGCCCGCCGGCCCCTGATGGCGGGCGAGGCGACGTTCCCCCGCGGCACCTACGTCGTCCGCACCGACCGCAACCCTCCGGCCGTCCACGATCGGATCCGCGCCCTCTCGCGGGAGGCCGGGGTGGCGGTGACCGCGGCCCACACGGCCTTCCCCGCCCGGGGGGAGACCGGTCCGGGCTCGTCGGGGACGGTGGCCCCGCTCCGCGCCCCGCGGGTGGCCGTGGCGGCCGGCGAGGGGGTCGCCACCACCGGGTACGGGCACACCTGGTTCGTCCTGGAGCGGCGGCTGGGCTATCCGTTCACGCCCCTGCCGCTGGACCGGGTGCGGCACGGGGCGCTCGAGGACCACGACGTGCTCGTCGTCCCGGACGGCTCGGCCGGGGCGCTCCGCTCGGAGCTGGGCGAGGCGGGGCTCGACCGGCTCGAGGGCTGGCTGGACCGGGGCGGCCTGCTGGTCGGATGGGGCGACGCCGCCGGGCTCGCCGCGGACGCCGGCCTGGTGGAGGCGGACCTGGTCCGGCGGCAGGCGGCGGGCCCGGAGGCCACCGACAGCCTGACCGCGGCCGAGCGGCTGGATCGGATCGACGCCCTCCCGGCCCGGCGGGAGCCCCGCCCCCCCCTCGTGAGCCCCACCGCGCGACCGGGAGCCCTCCAGCCGGTGCCGGGGGCGGTGCTGCGGGCGGAGCTGGACCTGACCCACTGGCTCACCCTGGGCTACGGGACGACCGACCTGCCCGTGCTGGCGCTGGGCGACGACTTCCTCACCCTGTCGCCGACCGGGAGCAGCCCCGTGGTCTTCCCGGCCGAGGGTCCCGAGGAGCGGCTGGTCGTCTCGGGCTTCGCCTGGCCGGGCAACACGGCCCGCCTGCTCCGCGGGGCCGCCCACGCGGTGGCCGAGCGGAGGGGCGAGGGCGGGGTGGTCCTGTTCGCCTCCGACCCGAACTTCCGCCTGGTGTGGCGGGCCACCGGCCGGCTCTTCGCCAACGCCGTGCTCGTGGGGCCCAGCCTCGGGACCGACGGGGCGGACCGTTGAGCGGGTCCGGGTCCGCCGACGCGGTCGACCCCGGCCAGGTCGCCCGCCTCGAGGGCGAGCACCCGGGGGCGTTCCAGCTCCTGGGGCTGCTGGCCTTCCTGGGCGACGAGCCGGTCCCGACCTGGGCGCTGGCCGAGGGCCACGAGGCCCTGCCGTCACCCCTCTCCTCGGGGGCCGCCGCCGGCGAGGAGGCGCTCCGGGAGACTGCGGCGCCCCTGTGCGAGCGCGGCTGGGCCGAGGTGGACGGGGGCCTGCGGGTCGGGTCCGGGGCCGCCGCCGCGGCCCGGGGGTGCGCCTCGCCGCGCCAGCGGGGCCGCTT
>CAZJJO010000112.1:0-5943 GCA_964546375.1 uncultured Gemmatimonadota bacterium | reverse complement strand
TCCTCATCGGCAAGCCGTTCCAGTCCATCCTCCAGTGGGCCGACGAGATCGAGCCGTCGATGCTCTTCCTGGCCCGGCACGGCTCCCACCGCATCGAGGGGCCCGACCTGGGGTCCAACGCCGACAACCTCCTGCGGATGGCGCCGTGCAACGTGATGCTCACGGGCACCCAGGGGGTCGACCCGGAGGAGGTGCCCTGGATCGAGGAGGACGGCCGGAAGGGCCTCGAGTGGGCCCCCGACGCCGAGGTCCGCATCCAGCGGGTGCCCCCCTTCGCCATCGGGATCGCCCGCAACGCGGTGGAGGAGTACGTCCTGGAGCACTACGGCCCGGGCTCGGAGTTCGCGGCGGCGCTGCGGGACGACTGGAAGCCGGCGGAGAACGGGGGCGACGGCCCCGGCCCGGCCAAGGCGCCGGGTCCGGACGAGGCCGCGGGCAACGGCGGACCGCCCACCGACGAGGACGGCGAGCCGATCCGGATGACCCGGGAGGAGCTCCCGGTGGTCACCAACGAGCGGCTGGACGAGGCCATCGAGAAGCTCCTGCCGACCCACATGCAGATGGTCATGGGCATCGGCGACGCCGAGGAGATCGCCCGGGCCGAGGTGAAGGCCGAGGAGGCCATGGAGCGCACCGTCGTCCACGGCCACGACGACGAGGAGGACCCGGACCCGCCGCCGGTGGTCGAGGAGTGCCCCTACACCGGCCACGAGCAGGAGCGGGAGCGGGACGAGACGGATCCCATCGTCTGGACGCACGAGGCCTACGAGCGGCTGCAGCAGGTCCCGCTCATCCCGCGGCCGCTGGCCCGGAACACGGTGGAGAAGTTCGCCCGCGAGAACGGAATGTGGCGGGTGACCACCGACATCATGGACGAGAACAAGCAGGCCATGATCGAGGCCGACGCCTTCGACCTGGACACCATGCTGGTGATGTTCGAGGAGATGAAGACCAAGCAGGTCCGGGCCGAGGCGGCGGGGGCCGAGGGGCTCAGCCCCGAGATGAAGAAGTTCATCGAGGAGGCCAAGGAGAGCGGCGTCGACCGCTGTCCGATCCGCGACGTGGCCGAGGAGGCGATGGAGGGGGACGACTGCCCGGTGGACTTCGACATGGCCACCCCCGAGCAGGCGGAGGAGGCCATCCAGGCCTACATGGACGGCGCGGAGGACGACGCCCCGGAGGGCGACGGCGGCGGGAGGGGGGACGGGGAAGCGTGAGCCCGCGAGGCGGGGCCGTGGGGGCCGACGCCGGCGGGGCGGAGCCGGCCGAAGGGTTCCCCGCGGCCTATCGGGAGGCCTGGGGGGAGGGGGACGACGACGGGGAGCCGGCGGGCGACCGGCCCCTGCCGCACGTCGTGGCCTGGAACCTGACGGCCCGCTGCAACCTCGAGTGCCCCCACTGCTATATCTCGGCGGGCTCGTGGCGCTCCTCGGGCGACGAGCTCTCCACCGACGACTGCCGCCGGATCATGGACCAGGTCCTGGCGGTGAACCCGGCCCCCATGTTCGTCCTCAGCGGCGGCGAGCCGCTGGTCCGCGACGACCTGGAGTCCATCGCCCGCCACGCCACCGAGCGCGGCGCCACGGTGGTGGTGGGCACCAACGGGACCCTGCTCACCGACGACCGGATCGAGTCGCTGAAGGAGGCGGGCGTCCGCGGGGTCGCCGTCAGCGTCGACTCGCTCCGCCCCGAGTACCACGACCGCTTCCGCCGCGGCGCCGGGGCGCTCCGACAGACGCTGGAGGCGGTGGATCGGCTGCGTGAGCACCGCCTGGACTTCGTCGTCCAGACCACCCTCACCCGGGCGAACCGCGACGAGCTGTCCGATCTGGTGGCGTGGTCGGCGGAGAAGGGCGCGGTCTGCTTCAACCTGTACTTCCTGGTGGGGACGGGACGGGGCGAGGGGATGGCCTCGGAGGGTCGGCTCACCGGCCTCCCGCCCGAGGAGAACGAGGAGGTCCTGGCCGAGCTGGTCGACCTCCAGCGCGAGTACCGCGGGCGGCTCATGGTGCGCTCGAAGTGCCAGCCCCAGCTCATGCGCCACGTCCACCGCCGGGACCCGGACTCGCCCCTGCTGAACTACCGCACCCGCTGTCCCTGCGGCGTGCAGTACTGCCGGATCACGCCCGAGGGCAAGGTCACCCCGTGTCCCTACCTGCCCGAGGTGGCGGGCGACCTGCGGGAGGACGACTTCGCCGAGGTCTGGCGGCGCTCCGAGCTCTTCCGGGACCTGCGGGAGGGCGAGCTGGGCGGGAAGTGCGGCCGCTGCGCCTACCGGAAGCTGTGCGGCGGATGCCGGGCCCGGGCCTACGCCGAGACCGGCGACCCCCTGGGCCCCGACGAGTCCTGCGCCTACGAGCCCGAGGGGGAGGAGGAGCCGCTGGAGCCGCCGCGGGAGGTCACCTACGGCGCCCCGGCCGACCGCGAGCTCGAGTGGAGCGAGGACGCCGAGGAGCGCCTGGAGCGCGTCCCCTCCTTCGTGCGGGGCGTGGTGGCGAACCGGCTGGAGGACTACGCCCGCCGGCACGGCGAGGACCGGGTGACCGCGGAGCTGATGGACCGGGTGCGCGAGGAGATGCCCATCGACTTCTCCGAGCGGACGCCCTTCTTCATGCGGGACGAGGACGGGGCGTGAGCGCCCGGTCCGCGCCGCGTCCCGCCGCCGGGGCGGCCGGGTCGGACGCCGCGGCCGGGCGGCGGGGCCGTTCCGCCGGGCCGCGCCTCACGGCCGTCCTGGGGGTGGCGGCCCTGGCCCTGCTGGCGGCGGTCGAGCCGGCGCTGGCCCAGGAGTCCGCCGGGAGCCGGTACGGCGACTTCCCGGTCGTGGGACCGCGGGGGGCGGTGTGGATCGCCGCCCAGGTCCACCTGATGTTCGCCGCCTTCGTGCTGGGCGTGCCGATGTTCGCGGTGGTGGTCGAGGGCATCGGCATCTGGACCGGGGAGAAGCGGTACGACGAGCTGTCGAAGGAGTTCACGCGGCTCCTGCTCACCGCCTACAGCGCCACCGCCATCTGGGGCGCGGTGCTGGTCTTCTTCCTCTCCACCCTCTACCCGACCTTCTGGCGGCACCTGACCGAGGTCTTCGCGCCCACCATGTGGGTCTACGCGGGCCTCTTCTTCTTCGAGTCCTTCACGCTCTACCTGTACTACTACGGCTGGGACGCCATGAAGGAGGGGGTCCGGAAGAAGCTCCACCTGGGGCTGGGCGTCCTGCTGAACGTCTGGGGCACCCTCGTGCTCTTCATCGCCGACTCGTGGCTCAGCTACATGATGAGCCCGCCGGAGGGCATGACCCCGGAGACCTCGCCGGCCAACGTGGCCCTCTGGGACGCGGTGATGAACTTCACCTGGATGCCCATCAACATCCACCGGCTCATCGCCAACGTGGTCTTCGGCGGGGCCATCGTCGGGGCCTACGCGGCCTACCGCTTCCTGGCGGCGCGCTCCGACGAGGAGCGGGCCCACTACGACTGGATGGGCTACGTCGGGAACTTCATCGCCATCGCCGCCCTCCTGGTCCTCCCCTTCGCCGGCTACTGGCTGGGCCGGGAGATCTACGCCTACGACCAGTCGATGGGCATCACGATGATGGGCGGCTTCATGAGCTGGCTCTGGATCGTCCAGGCCTTCCTCATCGGCGTCCTCTTCCTGGCCGGCAACTACTACCTGTGGACGGGGATGGGACGGATCCCCGGCTCCGAGCGGTTCCGGCCCTACATCAAGTGGCTCCTGCTGGTGCTGGTGGTGGGCTTCATCGTGTGGGCCACCCCCCACACGATGATCGCCAGCCGCCAGGAGCTGGCGGCCATGGGCGGGAGCCACCATCCGTTCCTGAACGTGCTCGGGGTCATGAGCGCCAAGAACACGGCGGTGAACCTCATGATCCTGGCCACGTTCATCTCGTTCATGCTGTACCGGCGGGCGAACAAGATCCCCCGGGTGGACTGGGCGACGGCCGGGACGCGGGTCCAGGGGGCGGCGCTGGCCCTGGCCGCCGTGGTGGTGGTCTTCTACGGGGTGTACGGGTACTTCGTCACCGCCGAGGTCCGCATCGGCTTCAGCGTGTACCAGGTCCTCTCGGTGCTGGCCGCCATGATCTTCGTGGTGGGGCTGGACGTGGCCATGATGCGGGGCGCCGACACCCGCGGTGAGATCGAGTGGGGGAAGATGCCGGAGCGCTCCCAGTACGCGCTCTTCATCCTGGCCGTCACCTTCACCTGGCTCATGGGCCTCATGGGCTTCGCCCGGAGCGGCATCCGCCAGCACTGGCACGTCTACCAGGTCATGCGGGACCAGAGCGCCCAGGCCGCCACCCCGGCCCTGGGCCATGCGGCGATCATGATCAGCGTCTGTGTGCTGATCTTCCTGGGGCTGGTCGCCTTCATCTTCTGGCTGGGCGGGCTGGCCGAGAAGCCGTCCTTCGCCGCCGGGGACGAGGCCGGGGGCGCGGAGGGGGAGGGCTAGGCCGGGATGTGGCGCACCAACCTGAAGATCGTGGCCACCGTCCTCGTCACCATCGGGGTCTACACGGGCGTCTCGAACGTCATCCCGCAGGTGGAGTCCGAGGTGCCCGAGCGCCAGGAGATCGGCTCCGACGTCTCCCCCTCCGAGCTGGTGTCGATCGGCGAGGAGCTGTACGCGGGCGCCGGGGGCTGCGAGGCCTGCCACGGGCTCGGCACCCGGGCGCCCCAGCTCCGCGGCGAGATCGGCCAGCGCTGCGGGGAGCGGGTCCCCGAGATGAGCTGCAAGGAGTACCTCCACGAGTCGCTGGTGGAGCCCCGGGCGTACGTGGTCGAGGGCTTCCAGCCCATCATGCCGGCCATGGGGGCCCAGCTCTCGGACGGCCAGATCTGGGCGCTGGTGGCCTACCTGCAGAGCCAGGGCGGGGAGGTGACGGTGGGCCCGTCCGACCTGGAGGGGGAGGGCGCGTCGGCGGGATCGTCCTCGTCGTCCGGGACGGCCGGCGGCGGGGCCGCGGGGGCCGGGGCGGACGGCGGGAGCGGGCCGCGGGCCCTGTTCCGGCGCTACCAGTGCATCACCTGCCACCAGCTCGACGGCGAGGGCTCGCCCGCGGCCCCGCCGGTGGCGGCCATCCGGTCGAAGGAGCATTCGCCGGAGTACCTGCGGCGGTCGATCCTGCGCCCGAACGCCGACACGGCCTCCGGCTACGAGCGCGACTGGAGCGCCTTCGCGGGGACCATGCCGACGAACTTCGGCGAGCGGCTGTCGGACGATGAGCTGGAGACGCTGGTGGAGTTCCTGAGCGGGGAGGGGTCGTGAGCGGCGGGCTCCGGGGCCTGGCGGGCCGGCTGAAGCACCCCTTCTGGGGGGGCGTCGCCACCCTGGTGGCCGCCTACCTCCTGATCGAGTTCGGGATTCCCCACCTGCCCCCGCTGGTGGGCGTCGAGAGCGCGCCGGTCCCGAGCTCGGTGGTCCTCCAGTACATGGTCTCGGTCCTGCTGGGCGTGGTCCTCTACGTCAGCGCCGACGAGGAGCGGTGGCGGAGGTTCCGCGAGCCCCTCCGGGTGCTGCTGACGGACCCGGACCGCGGGCTCCAGCGGGTGGTCGTGCTGGCGGCGGCCATGGCCGTGGCGGGCTGGACGGCCTACGACATGGTGCGCCCGAGCTACGGGGCCCCGCCGTCGCTCCGCTCCATCCACCCGGCCCCGCCGGACCAGATCGAGTTCCGGGACGAGACGATGCGGCTGGCGACGCTCCAGAACCCGCTCCGGGAGACCGGCGACCTGGAGGAGCACGCGGAGCGCGGCGCGCGGATCTACGTCGAGAACTGCGTGCCCTGCCACGGCGACCGGCTGGACGGCGCCGGCCACTTCGCCGACGCCTTCAACCCGACGCCCATCGACCTCACCAGCGGGGGGAACCTGCCGCAGCTCAGCGAGAGCTTCGTCTTCTGGCGGATCGCCAAGGGCGGGCCCGGGCTCC
>CAZJJO010000111.1:0-5993 GCA_964546375.1 uncultured Gemmatimonadota bacterium | reverse complement strand
TGGGACGCCGGTCGCCCGACGCCTCGCGCGGCCTACCCGGAGCTCGTCGCGGCGGGCCGCCGCTCGCTCCTGCTTGGCCTTGCTCCCGGTGGGGTTGGTCGTGCCGCCCGCCGTCGCCGGCGGACGCGGTGGGCTCTTACCCCACCCTTGCACCCTTGCCTGTGCGGCCGATCCCGGCCCGGAGGCCGGTCGACGCGCCATCGGCGGTCTGCTCTCTGTGACACTGGCCGTCGTCTCGCGACGCCCGGGGTTTCCCCGGCACCGTGCCCTCGGGAGCCCGGACTTTCCTCGGACCGCGCCGCCGTCGGCGGCCGGCCCGCGACCTCCGTCTCCCTCCGTCCCCTCCTACCGCCGGGACCGGGGCCGGGTTCCCCCGACCCGCCCCGGCCGACGGCCGCAGGGATCCCTCGGCCCGGCGGCTGTCGACGGCGCCATCGCGCGCGTACTTTCACCGGCGACGTTCGCCCGGGAAACCTGGACCCCCTCTCGGGCGTAGAGTAGGCAGGGTGCAGCGCCGGCCGTCCGGCGCCCCCGTGCCGTCCCTCGCGGGCGGACGGGGGCCACGGGCGGCCGATCTGTCCGCACCCGTCACCAGGCCGCCGCCCGGCTCCCCCCGGCGGCGGCGCGAGGAGAGCGCGGCGGTCCGCCGGGAGAGGGCGGGCCGCCCGACGACCACGGACCGTGATGAGCGATCGGAGCCACAGCCGGCCGGCGCCGGGGCGGAGCCCGGAGCGGCGCGCCTCGCGGCGTCCGCTCCGGACGGCCCTGCTGTGCGGGCTGGCCGCCGTCACGGCCGGGCTGGTCGGCTGCGGCGGCGACGGCGGCACCGAGGTGGTTCCGGCGCCGTCGGAGCTGGCGCGGATCTCGGCCGAGGCCGACACGGTCGAGGTCGGGGAGGCCACCGATCCCCCCCTCGCCGTCCGGATCGAGAACTCGCTGGGGGAGCCGGTGGAGGGCGTGCCGGTCCGCTTCGTCCTAGCTTCCGGACAGGGCGAGGTGTCGCCCGGCCTGCAGGTCTCCAACGACCGCGGCGTGGCGGAGACGACCTTCCAGGGCGGGGCCGAGCCCGGGAGCAGCCGGGTCCGCGTCGACGTGCCCAGCGCCACCAACGTCGAGTCCGTCGCCTTCGAGCTGGTCACCGAGCCGGCCGGCGAGGTGGAGCTGGAGGCGGCCGAGGGAGCAGGCCAGGAGGCCGAGGTCGGCAGCCAGCTCCCCCTCCCCTTCCGCGTCCAGGTCACCGCCTCCTCCGGCACCCCCGTCTCGGGGATCGAGGTCGCCTGGGAGCTGGTCGAAGGCACCGAGGGCGCCCGCCTGGCCTCCGACACCACCTTCACCGGGGACGAGGGCACCACCGAGAACCTCCTGACGCTGGGCGACAGCCCGACCGACCACGTGGTCCGGGCCCGGGCGGTGGGCGAGGGGCTGGTGACGGACACGGTCCGCTTCGAGGCGGCCGCGCTGTCCGCGCTGTCCGGCCCGGCCCGGATCGACTCCGTCTCGCCCCGCCCCCTGCCCGCCGGCGGCGAGGCGGTCCTGCACGGCCAGGGCTTCGGGGCCCGGGCGGAGAACATCGAGATCCGGGTGGAAGGGGTGGGCGGGAACGTGCTCGAGGTCGACGACGGCCGGGTCCGCTTCCGGGTCCCCGCCCTCCGCGATCGGTGCCTGCCCGAGCGGGAGGTCGGGGTCCGGGCGCTGGTCCGGGGCGACCCCAGCAACGGCCTGCTCGTCTCGCTGGATCCCCGCCGACCGGAGCTGGACCTGGCGCCCGGCGAGGTCCGGGTCCTCCGGGGCGAGGCCGCCGCCGGATGCCTCGAGGTCGCCGGCGGCGACCGGCCCCGCAGCTACCTGGTGGCCGCCGGCACCGGGTCCCGGAGCTCCGGCGCCCGGACGCCGCTGAGGCTCCAGCTCCGCGCCCGGGCCGACTCCGCCGGTCCGGACGGGTCGGCCGCCGCCTCCCGCTCGGAGGGCCGACAGGACGCCGAGCCGCGGGGACGGACGGGTCCGGAGGCGCAGCTCCGGAAGCGGGCGCTCGAGGCCCTCGACCGGACCGGGATCGGCTCCGGCGGGGCGAGCGCGGCGCTGCAGCGGCGCGCGGCCCGGGCGGAGGGCGACGGCGCCCCGGCGGTCGGGGACACGCTCGGCTTCCACTTCGCGGTGGGCGAGGACCTGTCGGTGAGCTGCCAGGACACCACGCGTCGGGTGGCCGGCGTCGTCCGGGCCGCCGGCGAGCGGGTGCTGGTGGTCGAGGACACCCTGACCCCGTCGGGCGGCTTCTCGGACGAAGACTGGAGCCGGCTCGGACGGGAGTTCGACGAGGTGATCCTGCCCACCGACAGCGCCTACTTCGGCGGCCCCGCCGACCTCGACGGCAACGACCGCGTGACGCTCCTCTTCACGCCCCGCGTGAACCGCCTCACGCCGCGCAACGCCGCGAGCCGGGTCGGGGGCTTCTTCCTCCCCCTCGACCTGGTCGACGCCGGCGACCCCGCCGGCTCCGGCCTCCGGGGGCCCGAGGGCCAGGTCTGTCCGGCCAGCAACGAGGGCGAGGTCCTGTACCTCGCCGCGCCCGACCCGTCCGGCGAGTTCAGCCAGCCCCTGGACCGGGCGGCCGCCCGTCGGCTGGCCCGCTCGATCGCGGCCCACGAGCTGGAGCACCTGCTGAGCGCCGAGCAGCGGCTGGTGTTCGGGTCCGGCAGCTTCGCCGACCTCGGGGCGACCTGGCTCCAGGAGGGCCTCGCCCACTTCGCCGAGGAGGTGGTGGGTCTGCGGCTGGCCGGCCTCTCCGCCGGCCGCGACCTGGGCTGGGACGGCGTCGCCGGCGACCGCGAGGCGCTGGAGCTGTTCAACACGTTCCACCTGAACAACTTCGCCCGGCTGAACTTCTTCCTGCTGGACCCGGCCGGGGCGCCGACCCTGGCCGAGACCGACCCGGGCGGGCTGCAGGGGCTCCGGATGCGGGGCTTCGCCTGGGGCCTGGTCCGCTGGCTGGCCGATCGGGCCGGGCCGGCCGAGGAGGCCGCCCTGACGCGCCAGCTCTCGATCGGGGGCTCGGGGCACGCCTCCGGCGTCGAGAACGTGCTGCAGGCGGCCGGCGGGAGCTGGGACGAGCTGGTGGCGGACTACCTGCTCGCCCTCTCCCTCGACGGCGCCGGCCTGGAGGACGGGGCCGGCGACCGGGGGCTGGCCACCTGGAACCTGCGCGACGTCTTCGACCAGCTCTCCCGGAACCCCGGCACCCGCTCCAGCTTCCCCCGGCCCTTCCCGCTGGCGCCGACCGCCCTCCCGTTCCGCAGCGGGTCGGTCGAGTTCGAGACCTCGGCGTCGACGGCGTCCTTCTTCCGGCTCGAGGACCCCGGCGACGGCGGGACCCTGACGCTCCGCCTCGACAGCCAGCGGGGCGGCCCCGCGCCGGCCTCGGCGTCGCCCATCCTGGCCCTGGTCCGGCTCGAATAGCCGGGGCGGGTCGATCGCACGCTCCGGCCGAGCCCGGCCGCCCGGCCGTCCGACGCACCGACGAGGAGAGCCCGTGACTCCGACCTCCCGCGCCCTCGCCCTGCTCGCCGCCCTGACCCTGGCCGCCGGGCTCCCGCCGGCCGGCGCTCCCCTGTCCGGGCAGGCGGAGCTCCCCTCTCCGGGCCCCGGCCCCGAGGTCTCGGTCGCCGGATCGATCCTGACGCCCCTGGCCCCGCTCACCCGGAGCGACGTGTCCTTCGACACGGAGGTCTCGACCTCGGCGGCGGTGACCGGCGGGCTGACCTGGTGGCTGGGCGACCGCTTCGGGGTCTCGGCCCGGGGGGTGTGGGCGCCCGCGAAGCTGAACCTGCGGGCCGCCCCGGTGGGCGCGGCCGTGCCCGACGACCTGGGCGACGCCGACTACCTGGCCGGCACGCTCGAGGTGCACCACCGCTTCCTGCCCGGCGGGGCGGCGGCCATGCTGGAGCCCTTCGTGGCGCTGGGCGGGGGCGTGCGGGACCTGTCCCTGGACCCGGTGGCCGCCCCCGAGGCCCGCAGCGCCACCGATCCGGTGGCCACGGCCGCCGCCGGGACCCACGTCCGGCTCGGGGGGAGCGCCGCCCTGCGGGTCGAGCTGCGGGACCTGGTGTCCTCCTACGACGCCGGCGAGACGGGCGAGGCCCGGATCCAGCACGACGTCTTCGTGTCGGTGGGGATGAGCTTCCGGCCCTGAGCCCGGGGCCGGCCCGTCACGGAGCCCCGGTCCGTCGGGGGGCTCCCTCCCCGCCGCCGGGGGCGGAGGCCTCCTGCTCCTACTCCTCCTCCTCGCCCCCGCCCGCCGACTGCATCGGGTGGTCGGTGTTCCACATCAGCCACCGGATGCGCCAGACCGCTTCGGCGCCCTCCTCGGGCGCCTCCTTCTCGGCCACGAGCACGTACTTGCCGGTGTCGGTGGAGGTCTCCTCCGAGCCGGCCGGGGTGACCTCGAGGGTGAGGAGGCCGCGGTCCAGCACCCGGTCGCCCGAGACCAGCGTCTCCTCGGAGATCGCCCCCAGCGCGACCGTCTGGTTCTCGAAGAAGCTGGCGAGGCGCTGGCTCACCTGCTCGGGGCCGCGAATGGCCGTGGTGGCCGGGGGCAACAGGACCCCGTCCGAGGCGAAGAGCGAGGCCGCCTTCTCGGGCTCGTTGGCCTCGTAGGTGGCGAAGTATTCGTCCCGCACCTCCTTGACGGCGTCCTTCATGGCCGTCTCGTCCTCCTGGGCGGCCGCCGGCGCCGCCGCCAGGGTGAGCAGGAACGCTCCGGTCAGGACCGTGGCGATCTCGCGGGTCATGGCAGCTCGTCGTCCTCTCTGGAGTCCTCGTTCCGATGGCGATCGGGCGCCTCGCGGCCCCGAGATCGATGCACCCTCCGTACCGTCGGTCCGGTGGGAACGTTCCGTGCATCGGAGGTGGAGTCCCGATCGCGGCGACCCGAGCGGGCGGGTCCCGAACCAGCGGAGCGGGAGGAGGATCGATGCCGTTGCGAGCCATCGCCGCCGTTGTCCAGCGCGAGGACCGGGTGCTGCTCTGCCGGCGCCCCGAGCGCAAGCGGCACGGCGACAAGTGGGAGTTCCCCGGCGGCAAGACGCGGCCGGGCGAGTCGATCCTGGCCGCCCTCCAGCGTGAGCTGTCCGAGGAGCTGGGCGTGCAGGTGCGCTCGGTGGCCGGGGCCCAGATCTCCCTCCCCGACCCGGGCTCGGACTACACGGTGGAGTTCGTGCCCACCGAGATCATGGGCGACCCCCAGCCGCTGGAGCACACCGAGATCGAGTGGGTGCCCCTCGACGACGTCGACGACTACGAGCTGGCCCCGGCCGACCGGATCTTCGCCGAGCAGCACCTGGAGGGCCTGCTCTCCGGCTGATCGGCCGACCGGCCGGTCCCCGCTCGCCTCCGGGGGCCCTCCGCCGATCTCGGCGCCCGCGCCTCCCGCCCCGCCGCGTCGCAGGGGGCGCCCTACTCCTCCTCGGGCGGCGTCCAGCCGGGGTCGTCCCCCTCCGGCGGGCTCCATCCCCCGTCCCCCCACTCCTCCACCATCTCGTCGTAGCGGTCCAGCGCCTCGCGGACGATCCGCCGGGAGCGGCGCTCCACCGGGTCGTCGGTGGGCTCCAGCCGGCCGGTGGTCCGGACCTCGTAGTGGAAGAGCAGGTGCCGGAGGTCGCCCAGCTTGCCGAGCAGGTAGGGGGCGGCCCGCAGGAGGGCGTCCTCGTCCTCCAGCCGCCGGATCAGGTCGGCCAGGCCCAGCAGGGCGCGCCGGACGTCGCGGTCGTCCGGGGCCCGCGGCTCGTCCTCCTCCTCGGGGCCGGGCTCGCGCGGATCGTCGGCGGACATGGGGCCTCCTGCGGGTGGGGTGAGTCCTCGTGGAGCCATACCCCTGCGCCGCGGGAGGGATCGGGCCCGGCCGGTCGCCTCCCGGCGGGCGGCGGCGACGCGAGCGGGAGGCGGGGCCCGCCGGGCGCTCAGGCGGGCCACGGCCAGCCGAAGGCGCCGGCGGTGAGCAG
>CAZJJO010000110.1:0-5995 GCA_964546375.1 uncultured Gemmatimonadota bacterium | reverse complement strand
GTCGACGATCGGCTGGAGCTCCTTCATCTGGCGCTCGAACCGGGTGCCGACCACGCTGTTGACCAGGTTCTTCAGCATGCGGTGGGGTGGGGTGGGAGGATCGGAGTCGGGGGAGCCATGGTTTATAGGTTCGGCGGGTCCCCTGCGTTCCGGGGAGCCGGGGCGTGAGGGGGGATCGCGCTCAGCCGGGGACGAGCTCGGACCAGGCCTCCTCGATCCGTCCCCGGATCCGATCCGGCACCAGGTAGCGGATCGAGCGTCCGGCCCGCAGCCGTTCCCGGATCCGCGTCGAGGAGAGGTCCACCCGGGTCACCTCCACGGGCGTGAAGGCCACCTCGATCGGGGCGTCGTCGGGCGAGGGACGCCGGCCCGCCCGGCTCATCACGGCCAGCCGCGCCAGCTCGGCGATCCGCCCGGGCTCCCGCCACGTGTCCAGCTCGCGGAGCTGGTCCACGCCGACCACGCACCACAGCTCGTCCGGCGAGCGCTCCCGCCGGATCCGCGCCAGGGTGTCCACCGTGTAGGAGGGCTCCTCCCGCCCCACCTCCAGGTCCGAGACCGCGATCCGGTCGTCGCCCCGGAACGCCTCCCGGACCAGCTCCAGCCGGAGGGAGGCCGGCAGGCGGGCTTCGCGGTGGGGCGGACGGCCCGCGGGCACCACCAGCAGGCGGTCCAGCTCCAGGCCCTCGACCACGTCCCGGGCCACGACCCGATGTCCCACGTGCGGGGGGTCGAAGGTGCCGCCGAACACCCCCAGCCTCGTGGCCACGTCAGGAGGCGGAGCCGGGCAGCTCCAGCCCGCGCACCTCCCGGGCCGCCCGCGTGTCCCCGTGCTCCTCCAGCAGCCGGTCGCGGATCTGGCGGGCCTCCCGGTCGAAGCCCAGCTCCCGGTAGCTCCGGAAGAGGGTGGCCATCACCTCCGGGATGATGGGGGCCTCGGGGTGCTGGTCCAGGACCTCCTCCAGGTAGATGTTGGCCGACTGGTAGGCCCCGCGGTCGAAGTACCAGCGCGCGATCCGGAATTGCTTGGCCGCCAGCTTGTGGCGGGCGCTGTCGCGGATCGCCCGGGCCCGCTCCTCCAGCGGGCTCGGCGTGTAGTACTGGAGCAGCCGCTCGCAGGCGTCCCGTGCGTCCCGGGTGTAGGACTGGTCCAGCGCCAGCTCCGGCGACAGCGCCCAGTAGGACCGGCAGACGCCGAGCTGGGCGTCGTCGGCCAGCGGGCTGCCCGGACGGTTCACCGCCAGCCGCTCGAAGGACTCGGCCGCCTCGACGTACTTCTCGTCCCGGAAGCGGGACTCGCCGAGCAGGTACTGGGCGCTGTCCACCTTCGGGTGGAGCGGCTCCTCCAGCAGGAAGTCCCGGAAGCCCACGGCCGCCGAGCCGTAGTCGCCGGCGTCGAAGGTCTCCACCGACCAGCGGAACAGGTCGTCGGGAGCCATTTCGCCGGGCGGCCCGTGGGCGGTGCAGGCGGCGGCCAGGAGCAGGGCGGCGGCGCACGTCGCCGCCCCCCCGAGGGCCCGGGCGAGCGCTCCTGCGCTGGAGGGGGCGGTCTGGGAACTCATCTCGGGGGCCCGGGGAGAGGATTCGTGGTGTCGGTCGGTGCCGCTTCGTCGTAACGGATCTCTCGTACACGTTCCTGGGCCGAACGGGCCAGCGGACCCGTCCGGTCCGGGTTGAGGCGGAGGACCCGTCGAAAGGCCGCGAGGGCCTCCTCCGGCCGGCCCGCCTCCATCAGCAGCTCGCCCCGCAGGTAGTGCGCGCGGTCCATCAGGGTCCGGGGCGAGCCCAGCTCCACCAGGCGCCCGGCCCGCTCCAGGGCCTCCTCCGCCCGCCCGGCCCGCCAGTCGGCCCGGGCGACCTCGTAGAGGCAGCGGCCGTGGTGCCAGCGCGCCCCGCCCCGGCCGCCGGCGCCCTCTTCCCCGTCCTGCAGGTATCGTTCGAAGTGCGGGAGGGCCTGGCGGCATCCTCCCAGCTCCTGGTAGGACCGGGCGGCCATGTAATGGACCCTCGGACCGGGGTCCGGGCCCTCCTCCGCCAGCACCGACAGCAGCAGGGGAAGGGCCTGCTCGAACGCCTGCCGCTCCACGTGGTGGCGGGCCAGCTCCAGGCGGAGGTCCCGTGGCACCAGCTCGAGGCCCAGCTCCGCGAGCGGCTCCAGCGTCCGGGCCATCCGGTCCCGCCCGTGCCGGTCCAGGGCCTCCCGGGCCGCCGACGTCAGGTCCAGGGCCGCCTGGTAGCGCCAGCTCGAATCCCGCTCCAGGAGGCCGCGGTAGTGCTGGACCGCCCGCTCCACGTCGCCCTGCCGGGCGTAGACGTGGGCCAGCCGGGCGAGGACCCCGGGCTCCTCGCCCCGCTGGCGCCGGGCCAGCCGGTACTCGGCCAGCGCGGCCTCGGTCTCGCCGGCGGCCAGGAGCCGGTCGCCGCGACGGACCGACCCGTAGCCCCGGTCCGCGCAGGCGGCGGCCAGGAGGCCGAGGGCCAGGCCGGCGGCCAGCACGGCCGCCCCCCGACGCCGGCTCACCGCTCCCGGTCCCGTCGGCCGCGGCCGGCGCCCGCGCCCCCGCCCGTCAGCCGGCGGACCAGCCCGTACTTCACGATGCAGTAGAGCGAGCGGAGGCCGTCCCACCACCGGATCTTCTTCCCCTCGGCGTAGGTCCGTCCGCTGTAGGAGATGCCCACCTCGTAGACGCGCCATCCCCCCAGGGCGACCTTGGCCGTCAGCTCGGGCTCGACGCCGAACGACGGCTCCTCCACCTCGATCCCCTCCAGCACCTCCCGCCGGAACGCCTTGTAGCAGGTCTCCATGTCCGTGAGGTTCAGGTTGGTCACCATGTTGGAGAAGAGGGTGAGCAGGCGGTTGCCGACGTAGTGCCAGAAGTAGAGGACCCGGTGCGGCCGGCCGCCCATGAAGCGGGACCCGTAGACCACGTCCGCCTTGCCGGCCAGGATGGGGTCCAGCAGGGCCGGATACTCCCCGGGATCGTACTCGAGATCGGCGTCCTGGATCACCACCACCTCGCCCGACGCCTCCCGGAACCCGCGGGACAGGGCCGTCCCCTTCCCCTCGTTCCGGTCCTTGAGCACCAGCCGGTCGACCTCGCCCGCCTCCGCCAGCCGCCGGAGGACGTCGCGGGAACCGTCGTCCGAGCCGTCGTCCACCGCCACCAGCTCCACCGCCACCGGTCCGTCCCGCACCCGGCGGACGATCTCCTCGACGGTGGCCCGCTCGTTGTACACCGGCATGACCACCGAGACCGGGACGTCCCCGCCGCCCTCCTCCGTCATCCGGCCAGGACCCGGGCCGCGGGAAGGTCACCCTCGTCCCGGAGGGCGCGGAAGTGCTCGGCCGTCCGCTCCAGCCCCTCCCGGAGCCCCACCTCGGGCGTCCAGCCGAGCAGGCGCCGGGCGCGGGAGACGTCGGGCCGGCGGACCTTGGGGTCGTCCTCCGGCAGGGGCAGGCGGCGGAGGTCGCTGTCGCCGCCCACGACCTCGCGCACCCGGTCGGCCAGCTCCCGGATGGTCGTCTCCTCCGGGTTGCCCAGGTTGACCGGGTCGCCGGCCTCCTCCCCCTCGGCCGCGAAGAGGCGGACCACGGCCTCCACCAGGTCCGACACGTAGCAGAAGCTCCGGGTCTGGCTGCCGTCCCCGTAGACGGTGAGCGGATCGCCGCGCAGCGCCTGGACCAGGAAGTTGGAGACGACCCGGCCGTCGTCCGGCCGCATGCGGGGGCCGTAGGTGTTGAAGATGCGGGCGATCCGGACCTCGAGCCCGTGCTCCCGGCGGTAGGCGGTGGTCAGGGCCTCGGCGTACCGCTTGGCCTCGTCGTAGACCGACCGCGGTCCCACCGGGTCCACGTTGCCCCGGTAGCTCTCCGGCTGGGGATGGACCTCGGGGTCCCCGTAGACCTCGGAGGTGGAGGCCAGCAGGAAGCGGGCGTCCCGGGACCGGGCCACGCCCAGCGCCCTGTAGGTGCCCAGGCTGCCCGCCTTCAGCGTCTCGATGGGCATCTCGAGGTAGTCCACGGGGCTGGCCGGCGAGGCGAAGTGGAGCACCCCGTCCAGCGGGCCGTCCACCCGGACGCGCTCGGTGACGTCGCGGCGCAGGAAGCGGAACCGGTCGTGGTCGGCGAGGTGCGCCAGGTTGTCGGCCTCGCCCGTAGACAGGTCGTCGAGGCCCACCACCTCGTGGCCGTCCGCCAGCAACCGGTCGCAGAGGTGGGAGCCCAGGAACCCGGCCGCCCCGGTGATCAGGACCCTCACGCCGGGGCCTCCGCGGGACGGCCGGCCGCGTCGCCGCCGTGCCGGCGACCGGGGCCCCTGCGGGATCGGTGTCGACGGCTCACGGCCCCGCCTCCACCGACCGCCGGCCCACCGGATGGTAGGCGAAGCCGCGCTCCCCCATCCGGTCGGGCTCGAAGAGGTTGCGGCCGTCGAAGACCACCGGCCGCTCCATGACGCCCTGCAGACGCCCCCAGTCGGGCCGCCGGTACTGGAGCCACTCGGTGACCAGCACCAGCGCGTCGGCCGCCTCGCAGGCGGCGTACTCGTCGTCGGCGTACTCGACCCGGTCGCCGAACCGCTCGCGGGCCGCGTCCAGCGCGGCGGGGTCGTGCACGGCCACCTCGGCCCCGGCCGCCAGCAGACCCTCCACCACCACGATCGAGGGCGCCTCGCGCATGTCGTCGGTCCCCGGCTTGAAGCTGAGCCCCCAGACGGCGAACCGGAGGCCGGCGAGGTCCGACCCGAACCGGTCCTCCACCTTGCGCAGCAGGACCCGCTTCTGGCGCTCGTTGGCCCGGTGGGTGGCCTCGACGATCGAGAGCTCCACCCCCTCCTCGCGGCCGGTCCGGATCAGCGCCCGCACGTCCTTGGGGAAGCAGCTCCCCCCGTAGCCGGCGCCGGCGAAGAGGAAGGAGGAGCCGATGCGGGGGTCCTCGCCGACGGCCCGCCGGACCGACGAGACGTCCGCGCCGGTGGCCTCGCACAGCTCGGCCATCTGGTTCATGAAGCTGATGCGGGTGGCCAACATGGCGTTGGCGGCGTACTTCGTCAGCTCCGCGCTCTCGGGCGACATGAAGAGCAGGGGGTTGCCCGTGCGCACGAAGGGCTCGTACAGCTCCTCCAGGACCGGCCGGACCTCCTCGGACTCCACCCCGCAGACCACCCGGTCGGGATACATGAAGTCCTCCACGGCGTCGCCCTCCTTCAGGAACTCGGGGTTGGCGACCACGTGGAAGTCGGCGTCCGTCCGCTCCTCGATCGCGGCCCGCACCTTCCGGGCCGTGCCCACCGGCACGGTGCTCTTGTTCACCACCACGGCCCCCTCCTCCAGCGCCGGCGCCACCGTGCGGGCCGCGGCCAGCACGTGGCTCACGTCGGCCGAGCCGTCCTCGGCGGGCGGGGTGCCCACGGCGACGACCACCAGCTCCGCCCCCGACGCGGCCCCGGCCACGTCGGCGGTGAACGACAGCCGTCCCTCCTCCAGGTTGCGGGCCACCAGCCGGTCCAGGCCCGGCTCGTGGATCGGGACCTCGCCCCGGGAGAGGTCGGCGACCTTCTCCTCGTCCACGTCGGCGCAGACGACCCGGTTGCCGGCCTCGGCCAGGCAGGTGCCCACCACCAGCCCGACGTAGCCGGTGCCGACGACGGTGATCTCCATGGCGATGCTCTTCCTTCGGGCTCGGTCCGGGGTCGGAAGGTCGAAGGGCGGGTCCGTGGCCCCGGAGCCGACGGACGCGGCCCGGGTGGACCCGGGAATTCGCGGGGGAAGGTAGAGCCCGGCGGCCGGCCGCTACAAGGGGCTCCGGCCGGGAGCACCGGACGGAGAGGCGGTCGCGCCGGGGAGGCCCTCCCCGGCTCCCGGGACGGCCGGGACGGAGGACGGGCCGTCGGCCGCGCTCCCCGTCTCCGAACCCGGCAGCAGGCTCGTCCGGTCGCGCCAGGCCTCGACCTCGCCTCGCTCGACCTCCTCGGCGAAGCGGAGCGCCGGCCGGATC
>CAZJJO010000109.1:0-6002 GCA_964546375.1 uncultured Gemmatimonadota bacterium | reverse complement strand
CCCCCGCCGGGTCACCGAGGCGCCCTCGCCGCCGCCCCGGTTGCGGTCCTCCCGCTTCTCCCAGATCTCCTCCAGCACCTCCACCGGCGCGTCCACCTCCATCCGGAGGATCGCCGTCGAGAAGGTCTTCCCCTGGGCGTCGAGCATGAGCGAGCGCGTGCCGCCGCCGTCCAGCGAGCGGTGCAGCAGGAAGTTGAGCGCCCGGAGGTTGGGCAGCTCGAACCGCTCCACCTCGCCCCGGCAGACGCCCTCGAAGTGCCGCTTCACGCGGCGCTCGGTGAGCTCTTCCGCCAGGACGTCGTAGGCGGCGTCGGTGTAGGCGATCACCCCCACGTTGGCCGTGTCGCCCTTGTCGCCCGAGCGGGCGAAGGCGACCTCCCGGAGCTGGACCTTCATGCGGCCTCCACGATCTCGACGTCCACCTCGTCCTCCACCACGTCCCGCTCCACCAGCGCCGGCCAGAAGGCCATGATCTCCTGCGGCTTCGGCCGGCCGCCGGCGAAGCCGGTGACCGAGGGCGGGCCCGCCAGGATCAGCGGCGCCAGCTCGCGCGTGAAGCGGCTCACCGGCTCCCGCTCGGCCGCGCGGACGCCCACCCGCATCTCCACCTCGGGCAGGTCGCGGGGCGGCGGGCCCGCGGCCGGGCCGTGGCAGGCGCCCGCCCCCACGTACTCGGTGCGGATCGCGTCGAACTCGAGGCCGGCCCGCTCCAGCCGGCCGCGGAGCACCTCGTCGGCCCGCTTCGCCTTGGCCAGCGCGTCGGGCCAGGCGTAGGTGAGCGAGCCGGTGGCCTTCCAGCCGTCCCGGTAGGCGATGGAGACCTTGAGCCGGTCGGTGCGCGGCCCGCCCTCCACGCCGGTGATCCGCACCCGGTCCTCCCCCAGGTCCTCCAGCTCGATGGAGGAGAAGTCGGCGACCCCGTCGGGCGTGATGTACTCGGCGGGGTCACCCATCTCGTAGACCAGCTGCTCGGTGACCGTGGCCCAGGTCACGCGCCCGCCCAGGTCCGGGTGCTTGGTCACGACGAAGCTGCCGTCGGGCGAGGCCTCGACGATCGGGTAGCCCGGCGCCACCAGGTCCACGCTCCGCCAGTCGTAGAGGGTGTTCCCGCCGGCCGCCTGGGCCCCGCACTCGTTGATGTGGCCCGCCACGGCGCCCGCCGCGAGCCGGTCCCAGTCGTCCATGGCCCAGCCGAACTCGTGGATCATGGGCGCGTAGGTGAGCGCCGTGTCCGTGGTCCGGCCCGTGACCACCACGTCGGCGCCCTCCTCCAGGGCCCGGACGATGGGCCCGGCCCCCAGGTAGGCGTTGGCGCTCTGGACCCGGTCCCGGACCGACGAGAGCGGCTCGCCGGTCTCCATGTTCTCCAGCCCGTGGCCGGCCGCCAGCAGCTCGTCCAGCCGCCCGGTGAGGTCGTCGCCGGTGACCACCCCGATCCGGAGCGGCCGCGCCGTCTCGACGTCCGCCAGCCGCTCGACGATGGCCTCCACGCAGGCCCGGGGGTTCACCCCGCCGGCGTTGCTCACCACCCGGACGCCCTTCTCCACCAGCGCCGGCGCCAGGTCGGCCACCAGCGGCACGAAGTCCCGGGCGTAGCCCTGCGAGGGGTCCCGGTCCTTCTGCTTCTGCATGATGGACATCGTGATCTCGGCCAGGTAGTCGAGCATCAGGTAGTCGATCGGCCCGTGCTCGACCTGGAGCTTCGGCGCCTCCTGCCAGTCGCCCCAGAAGCCCTGGCCCGAGGCCACGCGCACCGTCTCGTCGCTCATCGCTCCCCTACACGTCGTCGGCCAGCGTGAACGCCCCGATGTGCGGGGCAGGGTTGTTCTTCGCGGTCCGCAGCGCCAGCTCCAGCGCCTCCCGGGTGTCCTCGGGCGCCAGGATCGCGTCCACGAACCCCCGCGCCGCGGCGTAGCGGGCGTCGAGCTGCTTCTCGTACTCCTCCCGGGTGCTCTCGATGGCCTCCCGGATCTCCGGGTCCAGCTCCTCGCCCTTCTCCTTCGCCTCGTCGATCTTCGGCCCGTAGATGGCCCGGACGGCCGACTCGCCCTCCATCACGCCCATCCGTCCCGTGGGCCAGGTGAAGATGAAGTCGGGGTCGAAGCCCTGCCCCGCCATGGCGTAGTAGCCCGCCCCGCTGGCGTGGTTCAGCGTGAGGACGATCTTCGGCACCCGGGCCGTGGCCATGCTCTCCACCATCCGCGCCCCCGCCCGGATGATGCCCGAGTGCTCGGCCTCGGTGCCCACCATGAAGCCGCTCACGTCCTGCACGAACAGCAGCGGGATCCGGTGGCGGTCGCACATGTCCATGAAGTACGCCACCTTCTCGGCGCTGTCGGCGTAGATGATCCCGCCGAACTTCGGGGCGCCGCCCTCCTGGCGGAACATCCCCCGGCGGTTGGCGACGAGCCCCACCCGGTGGCCCGCGACCCGGGCCACGCCGGTGAGCATCTCGGGGGCGTAGTCGGCCTGGAACTCGTCGATCTCGCCGCCGTCCAGGATCGTGGAGAGCAGCTCCTCGATGTCGTAGCCCTCGCGGTGGTCGCCGGGCATGATCTCGTAGGCGTCCTCCGGCGGCCGGCCCGGAGGCTCCGGCTCGTCCCGCGGCCCCGCGCCGTCCTCCTCCGAGAGGTCGGCGACGATCTCCCGGATCCGCTCCAGGCAGGCCTCGTCGTCCTCCTCCCGGTAGTGGGCGACCCCGCTGATCCGGTTGTGGGTCTCGGCCCCGCCCAGCTCGGCGGCCTCCACCTCCTGGCCGGTGGCGCCCTTCACCAGGTTCGGGCCGCCCAGCCCCATGAAGCTGGTGCCCTCCACCATGACGATGACGTCGGAGAGGGCCGGCAGGTAGGCGCCGCCGGCGATGCAGGGCCCCATCACGGCCGAGATCTGCGGCACGTCCAGGTAGCGCCGCATGATCGAGTTGTAGTAGAAGATCCGGCTGGCGCCGTACTTGCCCGGGAAGACGCCGCCCTGGTGGGGGAGGTTCACGCCCGCCGAGTCGACCAGGTAGACGATGGGCACCCGGCAGCGCATGGCGATCTCCTGGGCCCGGAGCATCTTGGTGATGGTCTCGGGCCACCAGGAGCCGGCCTTCACGGTGGCGTCGTTGGCCACGATCACCACCTCGCGGCCGCCCACCTCGCCGACGCCGGTGACGACGCCGGCGGCCGGCGCCTCGCCGTCGTACCGGTCGTGGGCCATCAGCAGGCCCACCTCCAGGAACCCGCCGCCGGGGTCGAGCAGCCGCTCGACGCGCTCCCGGGCGGTGAGCTTCCCGCGGCCGTGCTGCTTCTCGATCTTCTCGGGGCCCCCGCCCTTCCGGAGCTCCTCCTCCAGCTCCCGGACCTCGTCGACCAGGCGGCGGAGCCGGTCCCCGCCGTCCTCCTCTTCCTCCCCGCCCCCGGGACCGCCGGGTCCCGGGGCGGGTCCGCCGGACCGCCCCCTCACGCCGCGTCCTCGGCGCGGTGCTCCTCGAACCAGGAGCGGACGTAGTCGACCGCCTCCTGCGTCGAGCTGCCGGGCCCGAAGAGCTCGCCGACGCCGTGCTCCTCGCGCAGCTCCTCCATGTCGTCCTCGGGGATGATGCCCCCGCCGGTGAGCAGCACGTCGTCCATCCCCTTCTCCTCGAGCAGCTCCTGCACGCGGGGAAAGAGCGTCATGTGGGCGCCGGACAGCACCGACAGCGCCACCACGTCGACGTCCTCCTGCACCGCCGTGGAGGCGATCATCTCCGGCGTCTGGTGGAGGCCGGTGTAGACGACCTCCATGCCGGCGTCGCGCAGCGCCGAGGCCACCACCTTGGCGCCGCGGTCGTGGCCGTCCAGGCCGGGCTTGGCCACCAGGACGCGGATCTTTCGGTCGCTCATGGGCGCGCCTCCTCGCTCGAAACCGCTCGGGCGCAGGGGTCTTCGGGGGCCCTCCGCGGGCCCTCACGGGCCGCAAGGACCGGACCGGGCCCGGAAGATATCCGCCGCCGTCCGCGCCGGGCAACGCGGCCCGGGCCGCGGCTCATACCGCCAGCCAGCCCAGCGCCAGGCCGGCCAGGGCCCCGCCGCCCAGCGCCCACACCCGCCGGTGGCTGCGGCCGGCCAGGACGTACTCGTACAGGGTGGCGCCCACCGGGCTGGCGAAGGCGTAGACGTTGATCATCGTCATGAACGCCGCGGCCCCCCACCGGGTCGACAGCTCGACCACCTCGTCCAGCGACAGCAGCTTCCGGCCCTCGGCCACCGCCGCGGCCCCGAAGAAGGCCACGTCGGCCAGGAAGAAGAGGATGGCGAAGGCGCCGCCGATCTCCATCCAGAGGTGGACCTCGGCCCGGTCCCGGCGGCGGAACGGGGCGTAGAGCGCCCCCACCAGCGGGCGGGCCGCCCGCGAGAGCGGGCCGCCGGGGTCGTGGTAGCGGTAGAAGAGGCCGAGCCGGGTCGCCCACCGGAACAGCTCCCCGATCCCCGGCACGCGCCGGAGGGTCGACAGCTCCGGGGCGAAGCCGATGACGGCGACGATGCCCCCCACCGCGCCGGCCGCCCGCCAGGAGCCCGCCTCGGCGCTCAGGCCCCCGAGCGCGACGCTCGCGAAGAGCACCACCGCCAGGTCGGCGGCCAGCCGCCCGCGGCCCGCGGCCCGGTCGTCCGCCCGGCCGGCCCCGCCCTCCCCCGTCGTCTCCAGGAAGTCCAGCGCCCGCGGGGGGCGGCCGGCCTCCTCCCGGGCCTCCTGGTCCCGGTTGTAGGCCCGCACCATCGAGGGCACCAGGAAGAGGTCCACGAGCCACCAGACCACGAGGCCGCCCCCCGTGAAGAACTGCAAGGCGGCCGTGCCCTCGCGGTCCAGGTAGAAGCGGTGGGCCCCGAGCAGGCCGGCGAACAGCCACAGGAGGTAGGCGACGGAGAGCCGCTTCCGGGCATAGTCGAAGAGGTCGGAGACCCGGGCGAAGGGGGCCGCGCCGGCCAGGACCGGCGCCACGGGCCGGTCGGCCCGCTCCCGGATCGCCCCCAGGCGCCGGCGGAGCTGGCGGTAGCGGCGGCGCCCCACGACCCGGGCGGCCCGCGCGAGGCGCCCGGCGTCCCCCTCCCGGTCCCGGCCGCCGTCGGATCCCTCGGGGCCGGGGTCGGCGGCCGGGTCCGGCCCGCTCATGCCGCGGCGTCCTCCCCGCGCCGGGCGGCGGCGCCGACGATCAGCGGCTCCCGGCGATCAGAAGCTCACCGGCTCCTGGAAGCGCCCGTAGACCTCCTCCAGGGTCTCGCGGATCTCGCCCAGGGTGGCGTAGGCGCGGGTGGCGTCCAGCATCGGCGGCATCAGGTTCTCGTCCTCCCGGGCCGCCCGGCGCAAACCGTCCAGCGCCTCCTCGACCCGGTCGTCGTCCCGCCGCTCCCGCAGGTCGGCCAGCCGGCGGCGCTGCTTCTCGGCCGCCTCCTCGCCGATCTTCAGGATCTCGACCTCGGTGCGCTCGTCGTCCTCGTCCACGAAGCGGTTCACGCCGACGATGGAGCGCTCGCCCGACTCGAGCTCCTCCTGGAAGCGCTTCGAGGAGCGGTTGATCCGGGACTGGAAGTAGCCGGCGTGGATGCCCTCCACGACCCCGCCCACCTCGTCGATCTCCTCGAACATCTCCTCCGCCTCGGCCTCCAGCCGGTCGGTCAGCTCCTCGACGTAGTAGGAGCCGGCCAGCGGGTCGATCACGTTGGGGACGCCGGTCTCGTGCGCCAGGATCTGCTGGGTGCGCAGCGCCAGCTTGGCGGTCTCCTCGGTGGGCAGGGCCAGCGTCTCGTCGATGGCGTTGGTGTGCAGCGACTGGGTCCCGCCCAGCACCGCCGCCAGCGCCTGGTAGGCGACCCGGACGGCGTTGTTCATCGGCTGCTGGGCGGTCAGCGTCACGCCGGCGGTCTGGGCGTGGGTCCGCAGCCGCCAGCTCCGCGGGTCCTCGGCCCCGTACTCCTCCTTCATGTGCCGGGCCCAGATCCGGCGCGCGGCCCGGAACTTGGCGATCTCCTCGAAGAAGTCGT
>CAZJJO010000108.1:0-6037 GCA_964546375.1 uncultured Gemmatimonadota bacterium | reverse complement strand
CCCGCCCGGGAGGCGCCCTCCGCCGCTCGGCCGGCCCGCCGCTCCGTCCCGCGGGCCGGGCCTTCCCCCGATTGACCCTCGCGCGGGGACGGAGGGTACGGCATCATGACACCATGCATCACGAACCGAGCGACGCGGCCCCTGCGACCCACGGCGCGCCCCGCGCGGCGGGAGGGCGGCCGGTGAGCCGGCCCACGGCGCGCTTCCGAGCCCCGGCCCGCCCGTGAGCGGTCCCCGCTCGGCCGGCACCGGCCGCCGCTTCGAGCTCGTGCTGCTGCGGCTCCAGCCGCCCTCCCCCCGGACCGTGGGTCTCATCGCCAAGCACGCCGCGGCCGACAGCTACCACTGGATGCTGGTCGCCGGCCGAGCGCACGCCGACCCGGCGAGCCTCTCGCGCCTGCTGGCCGTGGCCTACCTGGACGAGGCCAGCGGCCTGCTGGGCCGGGGCGATCCGCGCTGGGCGGTGCCCCGAGCCTACCTGCGCCGCTCCGGGGCCCTGGAGACCGGGGAGGAGCCCGGCCCGGAGGCCGACGGGCCGCCGCCCTTCGTCCGCCGCGAGCTGGACCGCATCTCGGCCTGGCTGCGGGAGCGCCACCGATCCTACCTGTCGGACCTGGGCGAGGCGCTCCGGCACGGGGCGCCCGACGAGCGCTTCCGCGTCCTCAGCGCCGCCGACGCCGAGCGGCGGGGCTTCCTCGATCCCACCGGCCGGGGCCTGCTGGCCCCCGACCCGCCGCCCGTGGTGACCCGGACCCGACGGTCCGGGAGCGGGGGCGATCCGGCCCGGCGGCTGCCCTGGCGCCGGTTCCGGGCCCGCCGCGGCTGACGGCTCCTCCCGACCCCACCCCCGCGAGGAGCCGGCCCTGTCGACCACCCTGACCGTCCTGGCCGCGGGCTCGGGGGCCGCCCTCGCGGCGGCCCTCGGCGTCGTCCCCCTGCTCGGCGGCCGCACGCCGCGGCGACGGCGCCTGGGCTGGGCCAACGCGCTGGCCGCCGGCCTGATGCTCGGCGTGGCCTTCACCCTGGGGGTGGTGGAGGAGGTGGAGGCCGGGCCGGCGGCGGCCGGGGCGGCGGCGGGCCTCCTCCTGGTGGCGGGCCTGCACCGGGTCTCCGGCACCGAGGACCTGGAGCTGAGCCGGCTGGAGGACGTCGATCCGGCCCATCCCTACCGGGTCGGCCTGGTGCAGACGCTCCACGCCGGCGCCGAGGGCGTCGCCATCGGGACCGCCATGGCCGTCTCCGCGCCCTTCGGGCTCTTCACGGCGGCCACCATGGCCGTCCACAACGTGCCCGAGGCGACGGTCCTGGCCTCCGTCCAGCGGGCCCGGGGGGTCGGGCTCCCCACGGCCGCCCTCACGGCGGTCGCCGTCAACCTGCCGCAGGCCCTCGTCGGCGTGGCCGCCTGGGCGGTCATCGGGGCGGCGCCGGGCGTCCTGCCCTGGGCGCTGGGCCTGGCCGCCGGGATGCTCATCTACCTGGTGATGGTCGAGCTGCTGCCCGAGTCCTACCGGCAGGCGGGGGCGACCAGCATCGCCGTCGTCACCAGCGTGGCCATGTCGGCGGTCGCGCTCCTGATGGGGTGGATCGTCCCGTGAGCGACGTGCTGGTGGTGGCCTTCTACGGCCTGCTGACGGCCCTGGCCACCGGGCTCGGCGCCGTGCCCTTCCTCTTCGTCCGGCGGGTCTCGGACCGGACCCGGGCGGTGACCGGCGCGCTGGCGGCCGGGCTGATGCTGGGAGCCAGCTTCGGCCTGCTGGCCGAGGGGAGCCGACACGGGGTGTGGCAGACGATCGCGGGCGTGCACCTGGGCCTGCTCTTCGTCCTGGCGGCCCACCGGGGGATCGGCGAGGACGTCTCCTTCGGCCGGGTCACCGGGGCCGGCGCCCGCCGGATGCTCCTCATCGTCCTCGTGATGACCGCCCACTCGTTCTCCGAGGGCGTCGCCATCGGCGCCTCCTTCGGGGGCGGGGTGGACCTGGCGTTCCTGATCACCGTGGCGATCGCCGTCCACAACGTCCCGGAGGGGCTGGCCATCAGCGCGGTGCTGCGGCGGGAGGGCACGGGCGTGGCCCGGTGCGCGGGCTGGAGCGTCGTCTCCTCGCTGCCCCAGCCCCTGATGGCGGTGCCGGCCTTCCTGTTCGTGGACACGGTCCGGCCGGCCCTGCCCTACGGGATCGGCTTCGCCGCCGGCGCCATGGTCTTCATGGTGTTCCTGGAGCTGCTCCCCGAGGCGCTGGAGGCCGCCCCCCGCCGCGTCGTGGGCCTGGTCACCAGCGCCGCCATGGTGGCGATGCTCCTCTTCCAGCGTACGCTCTGAGCCCCGGGGCGGGCGCGGCCGGGCGGTCGGTCGGTCGGACCCGCGATCCCGGCCGGGGTTGACGGGTCCGTCGGGGGGTGTATCGTTGTCCTCGTATTTTTCCGCCCGCTCCACGGGGAGCGGGCCCTCGTCCCCCGGGACCGGAGCCGTCCCCGTGCCGGATCTCGACGGCAGCTACGCCGTGCTCCTCGACCGATGGATCGAGGCGTACCCGAACCACTGGCCGCTGAGCGTCCTCTCCGAGACCCTCGAAGAGGCGCGGGCGACGGACGCCTACGACGGCGGCAACCCCTCGCCGATCCCGCGCTCGCGCTGGAGGGCGGAGTCCCGGGGACGGACGCGCCTCCTCAACGAGGCCACGGGCTCGACCGAGGAGGGCGTCGTCTGCCGGCTCGAGGAGCGGACCGATGGATGACCGGGGGCGGACGCCCCGGCTGCTCCTGCTCCCGCTCCTCCTCGTCGTCTGGGGGTGCGCCCTCTTCTCGCGGGAGCCGGAGCTGCTGAAGCGCTGGGACGCCTACGAGATGGGCGGCGACACCACCGGCCTGGTGGAGGTCACCGCCTTCACGGCCCGGTCGCCGGCGACGGACGCCCCGGCGGCGGTGGCCGGCCTGTCGCCGTCGGCCCAGGCGAGCTACGTCCGGGCCATGGCCGACCGGACCTCGACCGAGGAGGAGCTCCGGCGGGCCCTGGCCGCCCCCCTGGGCGCCCCCGCCCGGACGGACGGGCTGGACCGGACCCGCTTCCGCCGCCGGCTCGTGATCTCGGTGGAGCGCCTCGACCCGGGCGCCCGTCCGGACGAGGCGCTGGCTCCGGTGACCCGGATCCTCCGGCTCAGGACCACCATCGGCCTGGCGGCGGACCGGGCCCGGTTCACCAGCTGGGACCGGTTCGTCACCCGCTACGACACCGTCGAGCTCGGCACCATGGAGTTCACCCGCTCCTCCGGGCTGGAGCTGGAGGCCGGCCTCGTGCCCGGGGCGGGCCTGCGGGAGGCCGGCCCGGTGGACGTGGGCGCCTCCGCCGGCGCCGGGCTGTCCGAGTCGCTGGGGCTCCGCCGGCGCGCCGTCTCCAACGGGATCCTCCGCCCCGATTCGATGGTGCTGCTCCAGGAGGGGACGCCGGGCGCGGACCTGGAGGGAAACAGCGTCGTGGAGATGGAGCTCCGCGTCACCCCGGTCGTGGCCAGCACCGTGCACCGCGTCTCCGGGCTCTTCGACGACCGGGGCCGCCCGCGGCCGGCGGACTCGGTCCGCCTCGCGGCCCTGCCGCTGATCGGTCCGGAGGAGGCGGTGGACGTGACGGCCGAGCTCCGCGCCGAGGCGCTGGTGCGCACCGTCCGACGCGGCGGGGGCGAGGACACCCGCGTCGAGGCGGACGACCGGGTCCGCCTCCTGCGAGACGTCGGCGAGGCGAGCCGGGTCCTGCTCGTCCCCGCCCGCGAGCTCCGGACGTCGGTGTGGGAGGTGACGACGTCCGACTGCGAGATCCTCCAGATCGAGCGGCCCGGGGCGAAGCCCGGCTCCGTGCCCGCCGCCCTGCACTTCGTCGAGGGCGCGGACGCCCGCCGGTTTCTCCGGTGGCTCCAGGCGGCCGGATCCGGCCCGGCCGCGGATCGTGGCCCGGCCGGCGCCCCGGTCTCCGTGGACGGGCGGTCCCTCCACCTGACGCCCGTCGAGCCCCTGACCCGTTCCCGGATCCCGGAGCTCCACGTCCGGCTCCGTCCGCTGAACTGGTCCCCGGGCGGCGGGTTCCCGAGCTGCCCCGCCGGCGCGGCCGGCGACGGGGCCCCACTGCGGTGAGCCGCCCGCCGGGGCCGACGGCGCCGCGGCCGCCGGGTCCGGCCGGGCGGGGGGAGCCGGCGGGCCGCAGGGGTTGCGCTCCCGGCGGATCGAACGTATGTTCGTTCACCAGCGAGTCTGCTTGCGGTCCTTCCGGAGCATTCGTCGGAGGACCGCTTTTTTATGTTCGAATGCATCCTGCTTCAGAGGAAAGTGTCATGGTCAACGGTACCGTAAAGTGGTTCAACGACGAGAAGGGCTTCGGCTTCATCTCCATGGAGGACGGAGAGGACGCCTTCGTCCACCACTCGGAGATCCAGATGGAGGGCTTCAAGAGCCTCGACGAGGGCGACGAGGTCGAGTTCGAGCTCGTCCACAACGACCGGGGCCCCGCGGCCAAGTCGGTCCGGAAGCTCGACTGACGTCGTGGCCGGGTCCGGGGGACCGGACCGGTCGTCAGCATCGCGAAAGCCCCGGCCTCCGGCCGGGGTTTTCGCACGTTCGGGGGGCATCCGAAGCGACCCGGCGCGCCGACGCCCCCGGCCCTCGGAGGGCTCGGGGGCGGGACGCCCCGCTTCGGGAGACGGGGCCGGGCCCCGCCCTTCTCTCCTCGCCGTCACCGCACCGGGGTGACGCGCGAGCGGGTCCTCCGCCAGCGTCGGTAGATCATCGTCGTCGCTCCTGTCGCTCCGCGTCCGGGGGAGGTCGCCCGCCGGTCGGATCCGGGGGCCCCTCCGTCCCGCTCACCTCCCCCTACGTCGCCGCGAGCGGGAGGGTTTCAGCCGCGCCCGTGAGCGGCCGGCGCCCGGGGGCCACGCGCCGATCGACGCGGGCGGTCCGTCCCGCCGGGAGGGCCGGGCGGGCGGGCCGGCCGGAGGAGGCGGACCGCTTCGACCGGACGGCCCGAGGCGATAGGTTGGCCGGTCGAGGAAGGCCGTTCGGCCGAGCTCGCTGGACCGGGGAGGACGGTGGCGTGAGGAGGAGCGGGACGGTTCGGCCCCGTGGACGGCGGGGCGAGGCGTGAGCCGCCGCCCCCTCGCCGCGGCCGCGCTCCTGGTGGTCGCCGCCGGCGTCGGATACCACCTGCTCGCGTCGGAGCGTCCGCGGCCGGAGGGCGCCGAGCCGATCGCCCTGCCGACCTGGGAGATGATCGGCTGCTGGGAGGTCCGGACCACCTCCTGGACGGCCACCCCGGAAGCCCGGTCGCGGCCCCGCGGCGGGGTCCGGGAGGGGAGCCGGCCGCCGGACGGCTCCGGCGCCCCGTCCCCGGGCCCCGCCCCGCCGACGCTGGATCCCCCCCGGTCGGTGATGCTCCTGCCGGATTCGGTGGATCCCTGGGGTCGGGTCCTGGACTCCTACCGGGCCGTGGACCGACGGGCAGGCGAGGCCGCCCGGTCGTCGGCGGACCCGGAAGCCCGCCCGTCCCGCACGCTGCGCTGGTTCACCGGACGGGACACGCTGTGGCTGGTCTGGCGGGAAGGGGGTGCCCGGGCCGGCATCGCCCTGACGCCGCACGAGGACCGCTTCCGGGGCACGGCCCGGGCGCTGGCCGACTCGGCCGACCTCTCGGCCGGGGCGGAGGCGTGGCGGGTGAACTGCGCCACCGGGGCACCGACCTCCTCCCCGCCCCGGCGCCGGCGCTGATCCCCTACAGCGGCTGCAGCGGCCACACGAGCTGGATGATCGCCACCGCCGCCACGCTCAGCAGCAGCTGCAGGGGCAGGCCGACCCGGGTGAAGTCGGTGAACCGGTACCGGCCCGGCCCGTACACCATCAGGTTGGTCTGGTAGTTCAGCGGCGTGGAGAAGGAGAGCGAGGCCCCCACGGTCGCGGTCAGCACCAGGGGCCTGGGATCCAGCCCCTGGGCGGCCGCCACGGCCACCACCACCGGGAACATCAGGGCCGCGGCCGCCTGGTTGATGATCAGCTCGGTGAGGAG
>CAZJJO010000107.1:0-6194 GCA_964546375.1 uncultured Gemmatimonadota bacterium | reverse complement strand
CGGCCACCATCATCACCCCGAACGAGGTGATGGTCAGCTCGCCCACCAGGGGCAGATCCAGCGTCACGATCTCGGGAAACATCCTCGCCTCCGTCCTAGCCTCGGGCGGCCGCGCGTCCGCCGCCCGGCGCCGCGCACCGGCCGCCGGTCCCCGTCGCGGCCCTCGCCGCCCGGACGCGCGTCGGACACCGCGGCCTCACGCCGCCGCGCGGTCGGGCTCGAGGCCCGGGAACGGGAGCGAGGGGTCGGCGTTCAGGTCCAGCCCGCTGCGCTCGCCCGCCGCCAGCCGGTGCTCGGCCAGCCGGGCCACCATGGCGCCGTTGTCGGTGGCGAGGCGCGGCGGGGGCGCGAACAGCTCGCCTCCCTCGCCCAGCTCGTCGGCCAGCCGGCGCCGGAGCGGGCCGTTCCGGGCCACGCCTCCGCCCAGCAGGACGCGGCGGCAGCCGGTGGCCTCGACCGCCCGGGCGGTCTTGGTCGTCAGCACGTCGACCACCGCCGCCTGGAACGCGGCCGCCAGGTCCGGCGCCGCCTCCTCCAGCGCCGCCGCCCCGCCCTCCTCCTCGACCCGCCGGACCTCCAGCACCAGGGCCGTCTTGAGGCCGCTGAACGAGAAGTCGAGCCAGGCGGGGTCGCCGGGGCCGTCGGCGGGCGAGAGCATCGGCCGGGGCAGGTCGTGGCGTCCCGGGTCCCCGCGCTCGGCCAGCCGCTCGATCTCGGGGCCGCCCGGGTAGCCCAGCCCCAGCCGGCGGGCGGCCTTGTCGAACGCCTCGCCGGCCGCGTCGTCGCGGGTGGCGCCCAGCCGCCGGTAGCGGCCCCAGTCCTCGGCGTGGACCAGCAGGGTGTGGCCGCCGGAGACCAGCAGGGCCACGAAGGGCGGGCGGGCGTCCTCCCGCTCCAGCGAGTTGGCGAACAGGTGGGCCTCCATGTGGTGGACGCCCAGCAGGGGGAGGTCCCGGCCCCAGGCGAAGGCCTTGGCCCAGTTCACCCCCACCAGCAGCGACCCCACCAGCCCCGGGCCGGCGGTGACCCCCACCCCGGCCAGCTCCCGGGGCGAGAGGCCGGCCTCCTCCAGCGCCGCCGCGGCCGTCCGGTCCAGCACCCGCAGGTGCTCGCGGGCCGCGATCTCGGGCACCACGCCGCCGAAGGCCTCGTGGGCGTCCTGCGAGGCGATGACGTGGCCCAGCAGGCGGCCGTCGGCCACCACCCCGACGGAGGTCTCGTCGCAGGAGGTCTCGACGCCGAGGACGGGGCCGGGGCCGGGCCCGGGGTCGGGATCGGGGCCCGGGGCGCCGCCCGTCATCCGCCGCCCCCGCCGGGGGGCCGGACCAGCGCCCGGGGCGGCCGCGCCTCGAGGGTGACCCGCTCGCCGGCGGCCGCCTCGACGGTCACCTCCACCGTCTGCTCGCCGGCCGGCACCGAGTCCACCTCCACCGAGGCCTCGAGCCGGTCCGGCTCCATCGCGCGCACCAGGCGGGCGGCGCCGTGGATCCGGACCTGCACCGAGTCGGGCATGACCCGGACCCGTCCGGCGGCCGCGCCCCGGACCTCCAGCGGCCGGGCCACGTCCCGCCGGACCAGGCTGTCCACCTGCACGGTGGCCATGATCTGGGGCGGGTCCCACTCGAGCTGGTCGACGCCCGCCGGAGGGCGCAGATCGAGCTGGCGGCTGACCGTGCTGCGCAGGTCCTCGAGCTGGACCTGGCGGGTCCCGAAGGCGGCCAGCCCCTCGACCCGCGATCGCGGGCCCGACACCAGGACGCTGTCGGGCTGGAGCAGGACCGGCCGGATCACCGTGAAGCCGTCGGCGGCCGTCAGCTCGAGGTCGGGCCGCACGGCGACCCGGCGGGCGGTGCGGCGCTCCAGCTCCACCTCCACCGCGCCGGGCTGGACGGAGATCGGCGTCAGGTCCAGCTCCGGGGCGAAGCCGCGCACCGAGGAGGCCGACAGGTCGAGCTGCATCCGCGGCGCGGCGACCGTGTCGATCAGCCGGCGGATGACCGGCCGCTCGGAGGGCATGAAGGTCGGGCGCCGCCCCCGGAAGACGGTCTGCACCTGGGGGGGCTCGACCGCGGTCACCACCCACGCGGTGTCCCGCGTCTCCACCCGCACGTCGGTGGTGAGCGGGAAGTCGTCGGCGGTCTCGGCGGTGACGTTGAGCCACAGCAGGACCGCCAGGAAGAGCGCCGCCAGCTTGTAGGGCCAGTTGCGGGTGAGGAAGCCGTACCAGTCCACCGCTCACCTCCCCCCGTCGGCGGAGCGATCGCCGTCGGCGGAGCGCCCGCCGCCGCCCGAGCTTCCGTCGCCGTCCGGGGGCGCCGTCCCGGCGCTGTCGGGCGGGAGGTCCCCGGCACCGTCGCCCGCGTCGGGCGGCCCCTCGCCCTCCTCCGGCGGCGGCCCGGCCACGCGGACCGAGACGCGGCCGCCCGACCGGAGCGCGTAGCCCGGCGGCGGCGACTGGCCCACCACCCGGCCCGGCGCGGCGAAGGCCTCCGGGTCGTACCGGACCTCGCCCAGCTCGAGGCCGGCCTCCTCCAGCCGCCCGGCGACGTCGTCGACGTGGCGGCCGGTGAGGTCGGGGACGTCCGAGACGCTGGGCCCCTCGCTCACCACGACGGTGACCTCGGCCGGCAGGGTGAGGCGGGTGCCGGCCTCGGGGCGGGTCCCCACCACCCGGCCGCGCTCCACCGGCGAGGCGGAGGTGTCGACGCCGGCCCCGAAGCCCAGCCGCTCGAGCACGATCCGGCCCTGCCGGTCGGAGAGCCCCCGGAGGTCGGGCACCCGGCGGCGCTCCGGCCCCAGGCTGACGGTCACCGCCACCGGGGCGCCGGGGCGGGCGTACTGGCCGGGCAGGGGGCTCTGGGCCAGCACCGCGTCCTCCGGGGCCTGGCGGTGGGCGACGCCCGTGCGCTGCCGGAACTCCAGGCCGGCCGCGCCCAGCGTGCGGCGCGCCTCCTCGGCGGTGAGCCCCACCAGGTCGGGGACCTCCACCAGGTCGCCGCCGGTCGGCTCCGGCGAGGCGGGGAAGAGCCACTGGGCCGAGGCCAGGTAGCCGGCGCCGAAGAGCAGGGCCAGCACGGCGACCACGGCCGCGGCCCGGCGCCAGCCCCCGCCGCCGTCGCCGCTCCCGTCCCCGTCGTCGGACGCCCCGGCCCCGCCCGTCCCGTCGGCTCCGCCGGTCCCGGACGCGGCGCTCCCGTCCGCCCGGCCCCCGTCGCGCCCCCCGGCGTCGCCGCCCTCCTCCTCCCCGCCGCCCGGCAGCCAGGACCGGATCCGGTCCAGCCACGAGCCGGAGCCGCCGAGGCCCCGTCGCCGGCGGTAGCTCACGCGGGCCGCCTCCGGAGCCGCGCCGCGTAGGCCCCGTCGGTGCCGCGGCGCCAGGGGAGCACCCGGAGGTCGCCGCGCTCGTCCACCACGCCCGACGGCAGGGCCGACGCCGGGGGGGCGGGATCGCGCTCGAAGTCGGGATGGCGGCGGAGGAACGCCTCCACTTGGTCCTCGTTCTCCTCCGGTTCCAGGGAGCAGGTGGCGTAGACGAGCCGGCCGCCCGGCTCCACCACCCGCGCCACGGCGTCCAGCATCTCGCGCTGGAGCCGGGTGAGGGCGTCCAGCCTCTCCGGGCCCACGCGCCAGCGGGCGTCCGGGCGGCGGCGCAGGGTGCCGGTCCCCGTGCAGGGGGCGTCCACCAGCGCCGTCGCCGCCCGTCGGACCGCCGGGCGGCGGGCGTCCATCGCGGCCGGCGACACGCCGGCGCCGACCCGCCGGTCGGCCTCCACGGTACGCCGCAGGCGCCCCGGCCGCACGTCGGCCGCCACGTAGGGGCGGGCCCCGGGCGAGCCGTGCGCCAGGGCCAGCGCCTTCCCGCCCGGCGCGGCGCAGGCGTCCAGCACCGGACCCCGGTCGATCTCGCCCACGTAGTCTACCACGGCGGAGGCCGCAGGGTCCTGCACCACCGCCGCCGGCACCCGCTCCAGCAGGTCCGCCGGCGAGCCCCCCGTCAGGGCCGCCGACCGGGGCCACGCCTCGAGCGGCTCGAGGCCCGGACCGTCGGGCCCGAGGCGGCGTCCGACCGCGGCCGGGTCGCCCTCCAGCAGGCGGACCGTCACGTCGGGCGCGCGGTTGTCCAGCTCCACCAGCCGGCGGACCTCCCCGGTCGGCCACCGGTCGAGCCAGCGCCGCAGCAGCCAGCGGGGGTGCGAGCCCCAGGTGGCCAGGTGCTCCAGCGGCTCGGCCTCCGGGTCCGGGAAGAGGGCGTCCCGGTCCCCGTCGTGGCGGGCCGCGGCCCGGAGCACGCCGTTGACGAAGCCGGTGACGCGGTCGCCCGCCGTGGCCCGGGCCCCGCGGACGCTCTGGTCGACGGCGGCGTGGGCGGGGACCCGCAGCTCGCGGAGCTGGTGGAGGCCGAGCCGGAGCCAGGCGAGCACGCCCGGCTCGACCCGCTCCAGCGGCCGGTCGACGAAGCCGGCCAGCTCGTGGTCCAGGCGGGCCCGCAGCCGGACGACCCCGTAGGCCAGCTCGGTGGCCAGGCCGCGGTCGCGGGCGTCGAGCCCCCGGAAACGCCGCCGGGCGGCGCGGTCGGCGTGGGCGCCGCCGTCGACGTCGCGCAGGACGCGCCAGGCGGCGAGCCGGGGGCCGTCGCTCACTCCTCCGCTCGGTCCAGCAGGCCGGAGGTCGGGCTGGAGGGCACCGCCCACTCGCGCTTCGGCATCCGGCCCGCCAGGTACGCCAGCCGCCCGGCCTCCACCGCCCGCCGCATGGCCGCCGCCATGGCCACCGGGTGGTCGGCCTCGGCGACGGCGGTGTTCATCAGCACGCCGTCGACCCCCTGCTCCATGGTCTCGCACGCGTCCGAGGCCGTCCCCACCCCGGCGTCGACGACGACCGGGGTCCGCAGGCGCCGCTTCAGCAGGCGGACGTTGAGGGGGTTGAGCAGGCCCTGTCCGCTGCCGATGGGCGAGGCCAGCGGCATCACCGCGGCGACGCCGGCGTCCTGCAGCTTCAGCGCCGTCACCAGGTCGTCGTTCGTGTAGGCCAGCACGGTGAAGCCCTCGTCGGCCAGCGCCCGGGCCGCCCGCACCGTCTCCTCGACGTCGGGCAGGAGGGTCTCCTCGTCGCCGATCACCTCCAGCTTGACCCAGTCGCCGACGCCGCCCTCGCGGGCCAGCCGCGCGTAGCGGACCGCCTCCTCGGCGGTCTGGCAGCCGGCGGTGTTCGGCAGGAGGAAGAACTCGTCGGGGTCGAGCCAGGAGAGGAGGTTCTCGCGGTGATCGGTGGCCACGTCCACCCGCCGGACCGAGACCGTCACCATGGCCGGCTCGGCCGCCCGCAGGGCCGTCATCATCGTCTCGGGGTCCTCGTAGCGGCCGGTGCCCAGGATCAGGCGGGAGTCGAAGCGGCGGCCGGCGATCTCCATCGGGTCGTCCCGGTCCGCCGGATCGCGCTCGTCGCCGGGCGCCGGGCGCCCGTCCCCGCCGTCGAGGTCGGGCCGCGCCGGGCCGCGCTCGTCGCCGCTCATCGCCGCGCCTCCCCCCGGCCGGACCGTCCGCCGCCGACGAACCGGACGACCTCCACCCGGTCGCCGGCCTCCAGCTCCCGCTCGTCCAGCGCCTCGCGGCGGACGATGTCCCGGTTCACCTCGACCACCACCCCCCGCGGGTCCAGCTCCAGGTCCCGCAGCAGGCCCGCCGCGGTCCGGCCGGCGGGGACCGTGCGCTCCTCGCCGTTGAGCACGATGGGGACCTCCCCGTCGGGCGATGCCCTCGCCGCGGCGTCGGCTTCGTCGCTGGCGTCGCGTCCGGTCATCGTACCTCGCCGTCTCCCGCGTCCATGGCCGCCAGGTAGCGCGCCGCGGCGGCCGCCGGCTCGTCGGCCTCCCATATCCCCCGGAGGGCGGCGACCCCGTGGGCGCCGGCCCCGAGGACCGCCGCCGCCCGGGCCGGGGTGATCCCGCCGATGGCGATCAGCGGCGGTCCCGCGTCCCGGCAGGCCGCCACCCGGGCCAGGCCGGCGCCGGGCCGGTCGGGGTGGGAGGGCGTCGGGAAGATCGTACCCAGGAGGACCCAATTCGCTCCCGCGCGCCCGGCCCGGCGGGCCCCGGCGGGCCCGTGCGCCGACACGCCCACCGCCGTCTCCGGGCCGACCAGGCGGCGGGCCGCGTCGGGCGGCAGGGCGCCCGCCCCGAGCTGGACCCCCTGCGC
>CAZJJO010000106.1:0-6355 GCA_964546375.1 uncultured Gemmatimonadota bacterium | reverse complement strand
CCTCCCTCGGACGGCGCGGGGTCCCGCCGCTCGGCGTCGGGCATGGGGGCGCCGGGCGGCGGATGAGGGGGTCGACGGGGCGGCGGCGCGCCGGCGGCCCGGCGGACCGACCGCCGGGGACGCCCCCGGTCGGCCCGATCCCGGCCGGCGGCGGGCCGGCCGGGAGGGCCGGACCCAGCATGGCGGAGCCGGTCGAGACGGCGCAACCCGGGAGCGCGGGCCCGCCGGGGCCCGGCCGGGGGTGGTCCGCATCTTGAAGCCCCGGAGGGCGACGGAGCCGGGGCCGGAGCGGGTCCGTCCCCCGGGGCGCGCATCGACCGCGGCCGGGCCCGCGCGGGACCCGCCCCGGCCGAGACGCGAGACGACGCAGGACCACCAAGGGAGGCGACCGACCATGGCCGTGACACCGTCCACCATGCCCGAGCTGGGGATGGAGGCGCCCGACTTCGAGCTCCCCGACACCGGGGGAGACCGGGTCTCCCTCTCCGACTTCGACGACGCCGACGGGCTGCTCGTCGTCTTCATGTGCAACCACTGCCCCTTCGTGAAGCACGTCCGGCACGAGCTGGCCGACTTCGCCCGCGAGTACATGGAGCGGGGGATCGCGGTGGTGGGCATCAACGCCAACGACGTGGAGAGCCACCCCGAGGACCGGCCGGAGAAGATGGCGGAGGAGAAGGAGCGGGTGGGCTATCCGTTCCCCTACCTGTACGACGAGAGCCAGGAGGTGGCCAGGGCCTACGGCGCCGCCTGCACCCCGGACTTCTTCCTCTTCGACGGGGACCGCGAGCTCTTCTACCGCGGCCAGTTCGACGACAGCCGGCCCGGCAACGACGAGCCGGTGACCGGGAGCGACCTGCGCGACGCCTGCGACCGCCTGCTGGCCGGCGAGGCGCCGCCCGAGGAGCAGAAGGCCAGCGCCGGCTGCAACATCAAGTGGAAGCCGGGGAACGCCCCGGACTACTTCGGCTGATCCGCGGCCGGCCGCCGGGCGGGCGCGGGCGGGCCGCCTTGCGCCCTCCGGGTCCGGCCGGCTACCGTGGCCGTGACGTGACAGAAGCGCGGCCGGGGCCCACCGGAAGTCGGTGCGAGACCGACACGGCCCCGCCACTGTGAGAGGCCCGGGTCCGCCCCCGCGGCGGCCCCGGTGTGGCCCGCTCATCCCGGCCACTGGGACCGGACGCCGGTCCCGGGAAGGCGAGCGGCGCCGCCTCGAGTCAGGAGACCGACCCCGGCCGCCCCGAACCAGGCCCCCCGAGGGAGGGGGCCGTCGGGCCCGCGGCCCGCCGACGGCGCCGTGATCCGACCCTCCCCTCCCCGGGGCGCCCGCCCTCGAGGGAGGGGTTTTCCGTGCCGGTCCCCCGCTCCGGACGACTGATCGCCCTGGCCGCCGCCCTGGCCGCGGCCCTGCTGGCCGCCGTGTCGCTGGGCCCGGCCCCGGTGGGGCCCGCCGATCTGGCCGCCGTCCTCTCGGGCGGCGGCGACCGCGGCGTCCGCTCCATCGTGCTCGACCTGCGGGCCCCGCGCGCCGTCCTGGCCGCCCTGGTGGGGGCGGCGCTGTCGCTGGCCGGCGCCGCCCTCCAGGCCCTCCTCCGGAACCCCCTGGCCGAGCCCTACGTGCTGGGGGTCTCCGGCGGAGCCGCCCTCGGGGCCGTGGCCACCGTCGTCCTCGGCTGGGCCGCGGCCGCCGCCTGGGTGCTGCCGGCGGCCGCCTTCGTGGGGGCCGTGGGGGCGGTGGCGCTGGTCCTCCGGGTGGCCGCGCGGGCGGGACCGGCCCTGGACACCCGCGTCCTCCTGCTGGCGGGGGTGGTGGCCGGCGCCTTCTTCAACGCCCTCATCATGCTCCTGCTGACCTTCGGCCGGGCCGAGAGCTTCCGCTCGGCGATCTTCTGGATGATGGGCGGGCTCGGCGGGGCCGACTGGAGCTCGGTGGCGCTGGTGGCGCTGCACCTCGGACCCGTGGGCGCGCTCCTGCTGGTGCTGGCGCGGCCGCTGAACCTGCTCTCGGTGGGCGAGGAGACCGCCCTCTTCCTGGGCGTCCGCGTGGAGGCGCTGAAGCGGCTGGTCTACCTGGCCGCCTCCCTGCTGGTGGCCGCGTCGGTGGCGGTCAGCGGCGCCATCGGCTTCGTGGGGCTGGTGGTCCCCCACGCCGTCCGCCTGGCGTGGGGCAGCGACCACCGCCTCCTGCTGCCGGCCTCGATGCTCGCGGGGGCCGTCTTCCTGGTGGCGGCCGACACCGTGGCCCGGACCGTGGCGGCCCCGGCGGAGATCCCCGTGGGCGTGCTCACCGCCCTGGTGGGCGTGCCCCTCTTCGCCGCGCTGCTGGTCCGGCGCGGCGGCCGGGGGGCGGGCGCCCGGGCGGCCGGGGGGGAAGCGTCGTGACGGGCGGACCCGAGGGCGCGGGCCGGCCGGTCTTCCGGGCCCGGGGGCTCCGGTTCCGCTACGAGGGCGCCGACCGGCCGGCCGTGGACGGGGTGGACCTGACCGTGGGCGAGGGGGAGCTGTACGCGGTGCTCGGCCCGAACGGCGCCGGCAAGTCGACCCTGGTGCGACTGCTCACCGGCGCCCGGGCGCCCGACGAGGGCGAGGTGCTGTTCGAGGGGCGGCCGCCCGCCTCCGTCGGCCGGAGGGAGCTGGCGCGGCGGCTGGCGGTGGTCGCCCAGCGCGAGGAGGTGGCCTTCCCGCTCACGGTCGACGAGTTCGTGGCCATGGGACGCTATCCCCACCTGGGCCCGTGGCGCGCCGAGCGGCCCGAGGACCGCCGGGCCGTGGAGGAGGCGATGCGCCGGTGCGACCTGGAGGGCCTCGCCGGCCGGGCCTTCTCGACCCTCTCGGGCGGCGAGCGCCAGCTCGCCCGGGTGGCCCGGGCCCTGGCCCAGGAGCCCCGGGTGCTGGTGCTGGACGAGCCGACCGTGTCGCTGGACCTGCGGCACGAGATGGAGATCTTCGGGCTCCTCCGCCGGCTGGTGGACCGCGAGGGGGTCACCGTGGCGCTGGTGACCCACCACCTCAACGCCGCGGCCCGGGCCGCCGACCGGCTCCTGCTGCTCGACGGGGGCCGCCCGGTGTCCGAGGGCGAGCCCGAGCGCGTGCTGACGCGCGAGACCGTCGAGTCGGCGTGGCGGTGGCCGGTCCGGGTCACCCGCCATCCCGGCCCGGGGCCCGACGCCGGAGCGCCCCAGGTGGTCCCGCTGCGCGGGGAGGAGGGACCGCCGCCCGGTCCCTCCGCCGCCCGCGGCGACCGCCCCCCGGAAGCGGACGCCGGCCTCGCGGAGGGCCCCGCCGGCGCCGGCGACCCGGGACCGGACACCTCACGTGACGAACGAGACGAACACCTTTAAAATAATCGAGGAAAGCATGTTGACGAACGACGACACTCTCCCGTCTCGCGGCCGTGCCGCCGGAGCGGCGGCCCTGGCCCTCGCCCTCCTCGCTCCGGCCGGGATCGGCGCCCAGGAGGCGGCGCCGGCCGACACCGCCGAGCGGCCCGCCCGGGCCGACACGGCGCCGGCCCCGGGGCCCGACCCCGACGCGGTCCGGCCGGCCGGCGACCTGGTGGTCACCGCCCACCGGGTCCCCCTGCCCCGCGAGGCGCTCACCTCCTCGGTCACCGTGCTGGACCGCCGCGATATCGAGGCCTCCGGCGCCACGGACGTGAGCGACCTCCTGCGCAGCGCGGCGGGGCTGAACGTCGTCCAGACGGGCTCCTGGGGGGGCACCACGTCGCTCTTCGTCCGGGGCGGCGAGAGCAACTACGTGCAGGTGCTGGTGGACGGGGTGCCGGTGAACCGCCCCGGCGGCGACTTCGACTTCTCCACCCTCACCACCGACAACGTCGAGCGCGTGGAGGTGGTGCGGGGCCCGGTCAGCGTGCTGTACGGGTCCTCCGCCGTCTCCGGGGTCGTCCAGATCTTCACCCGCGAGGGCGAGGGGCCGGCGACGGTCTCGGCCGGCGTCCGGGGCGGCAGCCACGGCACCGTCGAGGCCGACGCCCGCGCCGGCGGCCGGGCGGGCCCGGTGAGCTGGTCGGCCTCCCTCTCCCGCTTCTCCACCGACGGGCTCCGGGACTTCAACAACGATTTCCGCAACACCGTCGGCAGCCTCCGGCTGAGCCTGGCCGAGGCGCCCCGCACCGACGCCTCGCTCTCGCTCCGCTGGACCGACCACGAGGCCCACACCCCCACCGACGGGGCCGGCCGGCCGGTGGACGAGAACCAGTTCGGCTTCGGCGAGCGCTGGATCGCCGCGCTGGACGTGGGCCGCTTCGTCACCGACCGCCTGGAGGCCCGGGTCCAGCTCCGCCGCCACGAGCTGGACAGCGGGTTCGACGACGCCCCCGACGGCCCGGCCGACACCACCGGCGTCTTCGCCTTCCAGAGCGAGAGCGAGGTCGTGCGCCGGAGCGTCGACGCCCGCCTCAACTACCACCTCCCCGGCTCCACCGTGCTCACCGCCGGGGCCGAGGTGGAGGAGGAGAGCGAGGAGAGCTCGAACCGCTCGGAGAGCGCGTTCGGCACCGACGAGGGCTCGCTGGAGGCCGACCGGAGCAACACCGGCCTGTACGCCCAGGCCGTCACCCGCCTGGCCGACCGGGTCGCCCTGAGCGCGGGCTTCCGGACCGACGACAACGAGCGGTTCGGGACCTTCGAGACCTGGCGCCTGGGCGCGGGCTGGGACGTGGCGTCCGGCACACGGCTCCGGGCCTCCTGGGGGACCGCCTTCAAGGAGCCGACCTTCCTGGAGAACTTCTCCACCGGCTTCGTGACGGGGAATCCCGACCTCGATCCCGAGACGTCGGAGAGCTGGGAGGTCGGCGTCGAGCGGACGCTGGCGGGCGGGGCCGTCGTCCTGGAGGCGACCTGGTTCGACCAGGCGTTCGAGGACCTGATCCAGTTCACCGCCTCCCCGCCCGGGCCCGACGCGCCCAACTTCTTCAACGTGGCCCGGGCCTCGGCCCGCGGGCTCGAGACGACCGCGGCCCTCCGGCCGGACGGCCCCTTCCGCGGGAGCCTCTCCTGGACCCGGATCGACAGCGAGGTCGAGGACGCCGGCTTCGCCTCGGGGCCGGACGCCGCCTTCGTCGAGGGCGAGCCGCTCCTCCGCCGGCCCGCCGACCGGGTCACGGCCACGGCGGCCTGGTCGCCGGACGACGGCCGCGTGGTCCGGCTGGAGGCCGGCTGGGTCGGCGAGCGCGACGACCGGGACTTCACGGTCACGCCGGCCGAGCGGATCGCCCTCGACGACTACCTCCGGCTGGACCTCTCGGCCCGGTGGCCGCTGCTGGAGGGGGGGGAGGGCTCGCCCTCGGTCGTCCCGACCCTCCGGGTGGACAACGTGCTGGACGCCGAGTACGAGGAGGTCTTCAACTTCCCGGCGCGCGGACGGACGGTCTTCGTCGGCGCCGAGGCCACGCTCGGCCTCTGACGGGCCGCGCCTACCCCGGCCCGGCGCCGTCCTCCAGCCGCTCCAGGTGGCGGCGGGCGGCCTCGGCGGCGTCCGAGTCGGGGCCCAGCGCCTCCGCGAAGGCCTCCCGCGCGCGGCGGTAGGCGTCCCGGGCCGGCCCCGGCCGGCCGGTCTCCTCCAGGTGCAGGCCCAGGGCCAGCGCCTTCTGCCCCACCGCCGGGTGTCGCTCGCCGTGGAGGGCCTCCTCGACGGCCAGCGACTGGCGGTACAGCTCGAGCACCCGCTCCTCCCGACCCCGCCCCCGGAGCGCGTCGGCCAGCATCCAGGCCGCACGCGCCACCTGGGGGTGCTCCTCCCCCCACAGCTCCTCGGCCGCCGCCAGGGCGCCCTCGGCCGCCAGGGCGGCCTCCTCCCGGCGGCCCTGGGCCATCCGGACGTCGGCCAGGCCGGCCTGCAGCTCCACCGCCAGCGGCCGTCCCCCGGCCCCGCCGGCCGCCCGCACCAGCTCCAGGGCGCGCTCGAAGCAGGCGCAGGCCCGGTCGTGCCGGCCCAGCTCGCGGAAGGTGGTCCCCACGTTCGAGAGCAGGACCGGCAGGCGGGGCTCGTCCGGCTCCAGGCCGGCGTCGGCCAGCTCCAGCGCCTCCACCGCCGTCCGGGCCGCCTCCTCCCGCCGGTCGAGCCCCGCCAGCACGCTGGCGGTCTCGTCGGCCAGCACCGCGCGGAACGCGTCCTCCACCGGCTCGCCCCGGTCGGCCACCTCGCGGGCGCGGCGGTACGCCTCGAGCGCGGCCTCGGGCTCCCCCTCGCTCCGGTGGAAGGCGCCCAGCCGGGCCAGCAGGTGGGCGGCCTCGGCGGTCGTCCGTCCCCCGCCGCCCGGGTGCTCGGCCGCCGCCCGCTGGTGGGGGGCGAGCGCGGGGCAGCGGCGGGCGTCCTCCGGGCGGCCGACGCGGTC
>CAZJJO010000105.1:0-6485 GCA_964546375.1 uncultured Gemmatimonadota bacterium | reverse complement strand
CCTGGTGGGGATGGCCGTCATCGGCGTGGTGTTCTCGATGCTGGTGCCGCTGCTGATCTTCGCGCTGAAGGTGGCCCTGGTGCTGGTGGTGGGCTACTTCGTGCTGCGGCTGGTGCGGCCGGATCTGGCCGACGAGTGCAAGCGCAAGCTGGAGGGGCGCGACTGACGGGCGGCGGCCCGGGCGCCCGAGCCCGGCGGGGGGCCGCCCGCCGGGGGGGAACCGGGACGGATCGCCCGGGTCAGCCCCCCGTCTCCCGGCCGCCCGTCAGGTGGCGGTCGGCCAGGGCCAGCCCTCGCAGGGTCAGGTGGCGCTCCACGCGGTCCACCGACCGGCAGTGGGGCGCGATCATCTCCACCAGCCCCCCGGTGGCCACCACCAGCGGATCCTCGGGCCCCCACTCCTCCAGGATCCGGTCCACGATCCCGTCGATTCCGTCCACCACCGAATAGAAGACGCCCGAGTTCAGGCACGCCTCGGTGCGGCGGCCGATGGTCCGCTCGGGCGGTCCGACCTCCACCTGGGGCAGCCGGGAGGTGGCCTCCACCAGCCGCTCCAGCCCCGCCCGGGGGCCGGGGGCGATGACGCCGCCCAGGAACCGCCCCCCGGCGGTGATGCAGTCGAAGGTCGTGGCGGTGCCCAGGTCCACGACGACCGTGTCGCGCTCGAAGGTCTCGGTCGCCGCCAGGGTGTTCATGATCCGGTCGGCGCCCACCCCGGCCGGGTCGTCGACGTCGAGCTCCACCGGCAGGGGGGAGGACGGCCCCACCGGGAGATAATCGAGGTTCAGAGTGCGGCAGGCCCCCTGCCAGGCCCGGTCCATCCGCGGCACCACCGAGGCGACCACGGCCCGTCCGACCGGCCCGTCCGAGGGCGTGAGCGAGCGGTCGAGGAAGCCCTGCAGGAGGAAGGCGTGCTCGTCGGAGGTGCGGCGGGCGTCGGTGGCCAGGCGCCAGCTGTGGAGCGGGTCCGGCGGCGGCCCCTCCTCCGTCTCCCGGAAGAGGCCCAGGACGGTCTCGGTGTTGCCGACGTCGATGGCGAGGATCACGGCTCCGCCTCCACGCTGCCCCGGTCCAGGCGCCGGAGCGCCCCCCGGTCGGGACGGAACAGCAGGCGCCCGTCCGGGGCGATCCCCACGCAGACGCCCGGCAGCGGCTCCTCCTCGTCGGGCAGGGTCACCACCACCCTCCGGTCCGCGAGCCAGTCGTAGTCGTCCACCCGCTCCAGGGCCCCGGTCGCCAGCCGCTCCGGCACGTCGGGCAGGCGGGCCTCGAGCCCCTCCAGGACGGCGTCGGCCGCCTCCACCAGCGGGGTCTCCTCCCCCAGCTCCCGGTCCAGCGACGTGGCCCCGGCGCCGGGCCCGGACGGAGGGTCCTCCAGCGGCCGGACGTTGAGCCCCACCCCTGCCACCACGAAGCGCGGGCCCTCGTCCGACCAGACGGACTCGCACAGGACCCCGCCCAGCTTCCGGTCGCCGACCATGACGTCGTTCGGCCACTTCAGCGCCGGCCCCAGCCCCGGGAAGCCCCCGTCCAGCCGCTCGACCAGCCCCAGCCCGGCCAGCAGGGGGAGGAGGTCGGGGTTGGGGAGGGACGTCGGGCGGAAGACCACGCTCAGGTAGACCCCGCCCGGCGGGGAGTGCCAGGCCCGCTCCTGCCGCCCCCGGCCCTCGGTCTGCTCCCGGGCCAGCACCACCGTGCCGCCCGGGGCGTCCTCCTCGTCGGCCAGCCGACGGGCCACGTCGTTGGTCGAGCCCACCGAGCCGTACAGGTGGACGGACTCGCGGCCCCATCGCCGCCGCAGGTCCGCCGCCTCGTGGCCGTGCCAGCTCTCCGCCCGCTCCTCGCTCATGCCTCCTCCACCGTCTCCACCGTCATCGAGAAGTCCAGCGCCGGCGCCGAGTGGGTGAGGGCGCCCACCGAGATCAGGTCGACCCCGGTCGCGGCCACCTCGCGCACCGTCTCCAGGGTCACCCCTCCCGAGGCCTCCAGCAGGGGGCGGCCGTCGGGGTCCAGCTCCCGGGTCCGGCGCACCGCCCGCCGCAGCTCCCCGGGCTCCATGTTGTCCAGCAGGATTCGCTCCGGCGGCGCCTCCAGCGCCGCCTCCAGCTCGGCCCGGTCGGTGACCTCCACCTCGACCGCCAGCCCGGCCTCCCGGGCCCGGGGGAGCACCGCCTCCAGCGCCGGCCGGACCCCGCCGGCCGCCCGCAGGTGGTTCTCCTTGAGCAGCACCATGTCGTCGAGGCCCATCCGGTGGTTGACCGCCCCGCCGGCCGCCGTGGCGGCCTTCTCCAGCCTCCGCCAGCCCGGCGTGGTCTTCCGGGTGTCGGTGATCCGGCACCCGGTCCCCTCCACGGCCGCCACGAAGCGGGCGGTGAGCGTGGCGACGCCCGACAGGCGACCCAGGAAGTTCAGCGCCGTGCGCTCGGCCGTGAGCAGGGCCGCCAGCGGACCCTCGACCTCCGCCACCGCGGCCCCGGCCGACGTCCGTCCGCCCTCCTCCACCCGCCAGGACGGCTCCGCCCCGGCCTCCAGGAGCCGGAACGCGCGCCCGGCCGGACCCGTTCCCGCCACGACCCCGGCCTCGCGGGCGACGATGCGGGCGCGACCCCGCGACCCCGGCGGCACGCTCCACCCGGTGGTGCGGTCGCCGGCGCCCACGTCCTCGGCCAGCGCCGCCGCCACCAGCTCGTCGGATCCCAGCGGGCCGCGGCCGGGGAGCGCCCCGGCGGCCTCGCCGGCCGACCCCGGCCGGGCCCCCGCGCCGGCCCCCTCCTCGGCCGGGCTCACCGCAGCCCCGGCACCAGCCAGGCGGCCACCAGGTAGCCCCCGCCGACGGCCCAGCAGTACCACCCGAACCGGTGGAAGGCGCGGGCCTCCAGCGCCCGGACGAAGAGCCGGATCGCCGCCACGCCCGAGACCAGGGCGGCCACGAAGCCCACCGCCAGCGGCGCCGCCGCCCCGCCGGCGGCGGCCCCCGTCAGCCCGTCGATCTGCAGCAGCGCGGCGCCCCCGATGGCGGGGACCGACAGGAGGAAGGAGAACTCGGCCATGCGGACGGGCTCGACCCCCTGCCAGACCCCGGCGGCCACCGTGGCGCCGGAGCGGGAGATGCCCGGCAGCAGGGCCAGCGCCTGGGCACAGCCGGCCCACAGCGCCGGGCCGGACCCGGGCTCCGGGTCGTCGGCCGCCGGGGCCGTGCGCCGCACCGTCCACACCAGGGCGCCGGTGACCAGCAGCAGGGCGGCCGCGGCCGTCGGACGCTCGAACGCCCTCTCCACCGTCCCCCGGGCCCCCACGCCGAGGAGCGCGGCCGGCACCGAGGCGAGCGCCAGCAGGCCCACGTAGCGGAGGCTCGCCCCCTCGCCCCGGACGACGCCGGCCGCCAGCTCGGCCACCCGGGCCCGGTAGACCCAGAGCACGGCCCCGAGGGTGGCCACGTGGACGGTGATCTCGAACAGGACCCCCGGGAGGGAGACGCCCAGCACCGCCTGCGCCAGCACCAGGTGCCCGCTGCTGGAGACCGGGAGGAACTCGGTCAGCCCCTGGACCACCCCCAGCAGGGCCGCCTCCAGCGGGCTCATCGGGAGGCCCCGTCGCCCTCGGCGCCCTCCAGCACGCGGCGGTAGTAGGCCTCGTAGCGCGGGACGACCTCGTCGGCGGAGAAGCGGTCCACCGCCCGCCGGCGGCCGGCCTCCGAGCAGCGCCGCCAGCGCTCGTCGTCGGTCAGCAGCTCCACCGCGCTGTCGGCCATCGCGTCGACCGCCCCCACGGGATGGAGCCGGCCCGAGGCCCCGTCCTCCACGACCTCGGACAGCCCGCTGCCCTCGGAGCCGACCACCGGCACCCCGCTGGCCATGGCCTCCAGGGCCACCAGGCCGAAGGACTCCTCCTCGCTGGGCAGCAGGAAGAGGTCGGCGCAGGCCAGCAGCTCGGCCACGGACTCGAGCTTCCCCAGGAAGACCACGTCCTCCTCCGTGCCCAGCTCCCGGGCCGCGTCCTCGGCCTCCCCCCGCTGCGGCCCGTCGCCGACCATCACCAGCCGGGCGGGCACGGCTTCGCGGACCGCCGCGTGGATCCGCACCACGTCGACCACCCGCTTGACCGGCCGGAAGTTCGAGATGTGCATCAGGATCTTCTCGCCCTCCGGCGCCAGCGAGGAGCGGTGGCACGGGTAGGCGTCGCGGTCGAACGCGTCGGTGTCCACGAAGTTGGGGATGACGTCGATCCGGCCGGGCTCGACCCCGAACGCCTCGCCGGTCTCCCGGCGCAGCCAGTCCGAGACCGCCGTCAGGCCGTCGGACTTCTCGATGGAGAAGCGGGTGATCGAGCGGAAGGAGTCGTCCTGTCCCACCAGCGTGATGTCGGTGCCGTGCAGGGTCGTGACGACCTTCACGTCCGCGCCCTCGCTCCGGAGCATCTCCCGGGTGATCCATCCGCTGGTGGCGTGGGGCAGCGCGTAGTGGACGTGCAGCAGCTCCAGCTCGTGGCTCTGGACGACCTCGTGCAGGGAGACCGCCAGGGCCAGCGAGTAGGGGGGATACTCGAACAGCGGGTAGGGCATCATCTCCACCTCGTGGAAGAAGACGCCCTCGCGGAACCGGTCCAGGCGGAAGGGCCGGGCGTAGGAGACGAAGTGGACCTCGTGGCCCCGGTCGGCCAGCTCCAGGCCCAGCTCCGTGGCCACCGCTCCCGACCCGCCGTAGGTGGGATAACAGGTGATCCCGATCTTCATCGTGACGTCCCGCCGTCCTTCCCGTCCCGCTCGCTCGCCCGCCGCCAGTCCTCCTCGATACGGCGCACAAGCTCGTCGGTCGGTCGCGCGGCGTCCAGCCGGAGGGCGTCGTCGGGCACCTGGTGGCGGAACCAGGTCCGCTGGCGGCGGGCGTACTGCCAGGTGGCCGTCGCGATCCGCTCGGCCGTCTCCTCGCGGTCGGCCTCGCCGTCCAGCATCGCCGCCACCTCGCGGTAGCCCACGGCCGTGAAGGGCGGATCGCCCTCGCCGTGGCCGGCCTCCCGCAGCCGCCGGACCTCCTCCGGCCACCCCGCCTCCAGCTGACGGTCCACCCGGTCCCGGATGCGCGCCCGGTGCGGGTCCCGGTCCATCTCCAGCACTGCGACCCTCGCCTCCACCGGCGGCGCCTCGGGCTCACCGTGGCGCTGCCACCAGGTCAGCGGTCGACCCGCGAGCAGGGCCAGCTCCAGGGTCCGGGCGCAGCGCTGAGGGTCGAGCTCGTCCAGCTCGTCGGCCAGCTCCGGGTCCAGGCGCCGCGCCCATCGGCGCAGCTCGTCGTCGGGCCGCTCCCCGAGCCACGCCTCCAGCGCGGCCCGGCGCTCCTCGTCCATCGGCGGCTCCTCGAAGACCGGGTCGGTGAGCACCCGCAGGAAGAGGCCGGTGCCGCCCGCCAGGATCGGCACCCGGCCGCGGCCGCGGATCTCCCGGATCCACCCCCGGGCGAGCCGGGCGAAGCGTCCCGCGCCGTAGCGCTCGTCCGGCTCCAGGAACGCGACGCCGTGGTGGGGCGCGCGGCGGCGCTGCTCGGCCGTGGGCGCCGCCGTGCCCACCTCCATGCCGCGGTAGGCCTGGCGGCTGTCCAGCGAGATCACCTCGCCGTCCAGCCGCCCGGCCAGGCGGACGGCAACCTCGCTCTTGCCGGTGGCCGTGGGCCCGACCACCGCCAGGGCCTCCGGGCGGCTCACGTGCGGCCGAACCGGCGCTCCAGCTCGTCCAGCGACAGGCGGATCACGGTGGGGCGCCCGTGGACGTCGTGGCCCGGAAGCTCGGTGGCGAAGAGCCGGTCGAAGAGCTCGCTCATCTCCTCCTGCGAGAGCGGCTGGCCGGCCTTGATGGCGCCCTTGCAGGCCAGGCTCTTGGCGATCCGCTCGTGCTGGTTGCGGGCGGAGTCCACCAGCGGCGAGCCGTGCGTCAGCTCGTCGATCATCTCCCGGAAGCAGCGCTCGGCGTCGAAGTAGGGATGGGGGTCGGGGCTGGCGTGGATGATCACCGTCCGGTCGCCGAAGGGGCTCACCTCGTAGCCCGTCCGCCGGAGCAGGCCTTCCAGCTCCTGGACGGCCGAGTACTCGGAGGGATCGAGCCGGACCGTGATCGGGAACAGCAGCCGCTGGGAGGCGCCCTCCCGCTCCCCCTCGAAGCGGTCCATGATCTCCTCGAACAGCACCCGCTCGTGGGCCGCGTGCTGGTCGACGATGAGCAGCCCCTCGCGGGTGGCCGCCAGGAGGTAGCTGTCGTGAAGCTGCCACAGCTCCGGACGGGTGGCCTCCAGCTCGCCGCCCGGCTCCGGGGCACCCTCCTCCCGGCTGCCCTCGGGGACGAAGAAGGCGAGCTGGGACTCGTCCTCCGCCTCCCCGGTCGCCTCCCGCCCCCCCGCCCCGGTCTCGCCGGGGGCGCCCACCGCGGCGCCGGGCCCGGGGGCGGGGGTGTCCGACGCCTCCCCGGGCTCCGGGCCCGGACGCTCGCGGACGGCCGC
>CAZJJO010000104.1:0-6498 GCA_964546375.1 uncultured Gemmatimonadota bacterium | reverse complement strand
GGTCGCTCCGGTGGCCCGAGGCCGGCGGCCGGGCCGCCCCGGCGCTGGCGGCGGCGGCGCTGGCGGCGGTGGTGCTGGCGTGAGCCGCCGGACGGCGCGGCCCGGGACACGGGGAGGGTGACGGTGTTCGAGCGCAGGGTCGAGGTCCGGAACAGCCACGGGCTCCACGCCCGTCCCGCCGCGGAGTTCGTCGAGATCGCCTCCGACTTCGAGGCAAAGATCGAGGTCGTGAAGGACGAGCTCGAGGTGAACGGGAAGAGCATCATGGGCGTCCTGATGCTGGCCGCCGAGCCGGGGACCGAGCTGCTGCTCCGGGCCGAGGGGCCGGACGCCGAGGAGGCCGTCCGGACGCTGGCCGAGTTCGTCCGCGCCGACGGCGAGGAGGACGAGGGGTCCGGGGAGGAGGCGCCGTGAGCTGGAAGCTGCAGGGGATCGGCGCCTCGGCCGGCCGGGTCATGGGCGAGGTGCGGCGGGTGCACCGGGGGATCGACCGGGTGCCCCACCGGACCATCGAGCCCGGGCGCGTCGACGACGAGCTCCGTCGCTTCACCGAGGCTCGGGAGTGGGCCCTGGAGCGCACCCGCGAGCTCCGCGAGCGGACGGCCGACCGGCTGGGGGAGGTGGAGGCGAAGATCTTCGACCCCCAGGCCCTCATGCTCGAGGATCCGGACCTGGTGGAGGGCACCGAGGCCTACATCCGGGAGAACTTCCTGTCGGCCGAGCGCGCCTTCGACTGGCGGCTGCTGGAGCTCCGATCGCAGTTCCTGGACGCCGCGCACGCCATGGTGGCCGACCGGCTGGCCGACCTGCGGGACATCCGGCTCCGGGTGCTGGGACGCCTGCTGGAGCGGGAGGTGGAGCCGGCGCTCGACGGGGCGGAGCCCTCGATCCTGGCCTTCGACGAGCTGACGCCCAGCTTCGCGGTGAACCTGGACCCGGAGCGGGTGGAGGGGCTGCTGACCGCCGCCGGGTCGCGGGCGTCCCACTCGGCGGTGCTGGCCCGCTCGCTGGAGATCCCGGCCGTCGTGGGGATCGGCGACCGCCTGCAGGAGATCGATCCGGGCGACCGGGTCATCCTGAACGGCTCCACCGGGCGGGTCCTCGTGGACCCGGATCCCGGCCAGGTCGAGGCCTTCGAGCAGTCGCTGGTCGAGACCGCCGAGCGCCGGCGCCGGCTCCGGGAGCTGGCCGACCGCCCGACCGAGACGTCCGACGGCGAGCGGGTCCGCCTGCGGGCCAACCTGGACCAGCCGGACGAGGCCGAGGAGGCCGTCCGGTTCGGGCCGGAGGGCGTGGGCCTCTTCCGGTCGGAGTTCCTGGTGATCGGCCGGCGCACCGTGCCCGGCGAGGAGGAGCAGTACCGCGCCTACCGGCAGGTGGTGGAGGCGTTCCCGGACGAGCCGGTCACCCTCCGGACCTTCGACATCGGCGGCGACAAGTTTCCGATCTTCCTGCAGGTGCCCCGGGAGGAGAACCCCTACCTGGGCTGGCGCGCCATCCGGGTCTGCCTGGACCTGCCCGACCTCTTCCGCAACCAGCTCCGGGCGGCGCTGCGGGCGGCCCGGCACGGCCGGCTGCGGCTCCTCCTCCCCTTCGTGACCTCGGTGGACGAGGTCCGCCGGACCCGGGAGCTGCTGCGGGAGGTGCGCGAGGAGCTGGAGGAGACGGAGGGCGGAGACGGGGCGGCCGAGGTGCCCGTGGGGATCATGGTGGAGACGCCGGCCGCGGTGGAGACGGTCGACCTGCTGGCCCCGGTGGTGGACTTCCTGAGCCTGGGGACCAACGACCTGACCCAGTACGTGACGGCCGTCGATCGCGGCAACGCCCGGCTCGCCGACCGGTACGACCCCCTGCATCCGGCCCTCTTCCGGCTCTACCGGCGTCTCCGCCGGGCGGCGGACCGCCACGAGGTCCCCGTCTCGGTCTGCGGCGACCTGGCCACCGATCCCGTGGGGCTCGCCGTCCTGCTGGGTCTCGGCTACCGGGAGTTCAGCCTCCCGCCCGCCTCGATCCTGGAGGCCCGGGAGTGGATCCGGGCGCTGGACACGGGCGAGCTGGAGGAGATCTGCTCGGGGCTGGACCACGCCGAGACGGCGGGCGAGATCCGGGCCCCGGTCCGGCTGTACCTGGAGGGGACGGCGCCCCCGGACGCGGTGCTCTCGGGCCGGTTGTCGCGTCCCCTCTGAGCCGGTACGTTGCCGGCGCTTTCGGGCGCTCCGAAAGGTCCTTTCCCATCCCCGCCGCAGCGACAGAGGTCGACGTGGGCACCTCCGACAGCCACCACTTCTTCAGCTCCGAGTCGGTGACCGAGGGGCACCCCGACAAGCTCGCCGACCAGGTCTCCGACGCGGTCCTGGATCGCCTGCTGGAGCGCGACCCGGAGGCGCGGGTCGCCTGCGAGACGCTGGTCACCACCGGGCTGGTCCTGCTGGCCGGCGAGATCACGGCCGACGCCGGGGTGGACTACGCCCGCGTGGCCCGGCGGACGATCGCCGACGTCGGCTACGACGACCCGGCCCACGGCTTCTCGGCCGACGACTGCGCGGTGCTGACGGCCCTGGGACGGCAGTCGGACGACATCGCCCGCGGCGTGGACCGCGGAGGGGCGGGCGACCAGGGGATGATGTTCGGATACGCCACCGACGAGACCGAGTCGCTGATGCCCCTGCCCATCACGCTGGCCCACGGCATCACCCGCCGGCTGGCCGAGGCCCGGCGCGACGGGAGCCTCCCCTGGCTGGGGCCGGACGGCAAGTCCCAGGTGACGGTGGAGTACGACGGGGACGGCCGTCCCGTGCGCGTCGACACGGTGGTGATCTCGACCCAGCACGACCGGGACGTCGGCGACGACGAGATCCGGGAGGGGGTGCGGGAGGAGATCGCCCGGCCGGTCCTGCCGGAGGCGCTGTGCGAGCCGGGGGGGGTGACCTTCCACATCAACCCCACGGGCCGGTTCGTCACCGGGGGGCCGAAGGGGGACGCCGGGGTGACCGGGCGCAAGATCATCGTCGACACCTACGGGGGGGTCGGCTCCCACGGCGGGGGCGCCTTCAGCGGCAAGGACGCCTCGAAGGTGGACCGGTCGGCCAGCTACGCCGCCCGCTGGGTGGCCAAGAACGTCGTGGCCGCCGGCCTGGCCGAGAAGGCGGAGCTGCAGGTCGCCTACGCCATCGGCGTCCCGGAGCCGGTCTCGCTGATGCTCGACACCCGCGGGACCGGGCGGGTGCCCGACGAGGAGCTGGAACGGGCGGTGCGGGAGGTCTTCGACCTGCGCCCGGAGGCGATCATCCGGGCGCTGGGCCTGCGGCGGCCCGTCTTCCGGCGCACCGCCGCCTACGGCCACTTCGGCCGCGAGCCGGAGGAGGACGGAGGGTTCGCGTGGGAGCGGACCGACCGGGTCGAGGAGCTGAAGGAAGCGGTCTGAGCCGGGACGGCCGGAGGTCGGCCAGCGAGGGAACCCCGGGGCGCGCGGCGCCCCGATTCGCATATACAACCGTGGACGAACGGTACGGAGGAGACAGATGAGCGAGCGCACCGAGGCCCTGCCCCCGCACGACGTGGCGGACCTGGACCTGGCCGCGAAGGGCCGCAAGCGGGTCGAGTGGGCGGAGCGGTACATGCCCGTGCTGCGCCAGATCCGCGAGCGCTTCGCCGAGGAGCGCCCGCTCGAGGGCGTGCGGATCTCGGCCTGCCTGCACGTGACGACCGAGACGGCCAACCTCATGCGGACCCTGCGGGCGGGCGGCGCCGACGTGGTGCTGTGCGCGTCGAACCCGCTCTCCACCCAGGACGACGTGGCCGCCTACCTGGTGGACGAGGTCGGCGTCTCCGTTCACGCCGTGAACGGCGAGGACGAGGAGCGGTACTACGAGCACGTTCGGGCCGCCATCGCCCACCGGCCGGCGATCACCATGGACGACGGAGCCGACGTGGTGGGGGCCCTCCACATGCTGGCGCTGGACCGGCGCGAGGACATGGCGCCTCCGGTGCGCCGCTGGGCGGAGGAGCTGGACGAGGCCGGGCGGCGGGCCGTCGTCGACGGGGTGGTGGGCTCGACGGAGGAGACCACCACCGGGGTGGTCCGGCTGCGCTCGATGGCCCGGGACGGGGTGCTGCAGTTCCCGGTCATCGCCGTCAACGACAGCGACACCAAGCACCTGTTCGACAACCGATACGGCACGGGCCAGTCCACCCTGGACGGGATCATCCGGGCCACCAACGCCCTGATGGCGGGATCCACGGTCGTGGTGGCCGGCTACGGCTGGTGCGGACGCGGGTTCGCCCTGCGGGCCCGGGGGGCCGGGGCGAAGGTCATCGTCACCGAGGTGGATCCCCTCCGGGCGCTGGAAGCCCACATGGACGGCTTCCGGGTGATGCCCATGGACGAGGCGGCCCCCCAGGGCGACGTCTTCGTCACGCTCACGGGCAACACGGACGTGATCCGTCGGGAGCACTTCCGGGCCATGAAGGACGGGGCGGTGGTGGCCAACTCGGGCCACTTCGACGTGGAGCTCGACGTAACGGGCCTGGAGGAGATGGCCGACGGGCCGCCCACCCGGCCCCGGGAGCACGTCGAGGAGTTCGACGTGGACGGCAAGCGGGTCGTCCTGCTGGGCCGCGGCCGGCTGATCAACCTGTCGGCGGCCGAGGGGCATCCCGCCAGCGTCATGGACATGTCCTTCGCGAACCAGGCGCTCGCGGCCGAGTATCTACTGGGCGACGAGGGCCGCGGGCTGGAGCGCCAGGTCCACCGCGTCCCGGAGGAGATCGACGACCGGATCGCCCGCCTCAAGCTGGCGGGGGAGGGCATCGAGATCGACCAGCTCACCGACGAGCAGGAGCACTACCTCTCGTCCTGGCACCTGGGGACCTGAAGGAGGCCGCCGCCGGCCCATGAAGGACTCGATGCGCGAAGTCACCGTGGCCAGCCTCGGGCTGGACAAGTCGTCCAACACCCCGGTCGTGATCCTGCGGGAGAAGGACGGCGAGGGCGTCCTGCCGATCTGGATCGGCCCCGGCGAGGCGAGCGCGATCGCGATGAAGCTGGCGGGCATCGACTTCTCCCGTCCGCTCACCCACGACCTGATGACCACGGTGCTGAAGGGGCTGGGGGGCGAGCTGGTCAGGGTGATGGTGACCAAGGTGGTGGACAACACCTACTACGCGTCGCTCATCATCCGTCACGAGGGCGAGATGATCTCGGTGGACGCCCGGCCCAGCGACAGCATCGCGCTGGCGCTCCGGGCCGAGGCCGACATCTACGCCGACGAGGACCTGCTGGAGCTGACGGCCGTGGAGGTCGACGAGGCCGACCTGCAGGCCGGCGAGGCTCCGGAGACCTTCCTCGAGCAGGAGGAGGCGCCGTCGGCCGGGGAGGCCTCGGCCGGCCGGGAGGCGTCGGGCGAGACGTCCGGCCAGGACCTCAAGGACTACCTGGAGGGCCTGAACCCCGAGGACTTCGGGCGCTTCTCCCCCTGATCCGCCCGGACCGCTCGACGAGCCGCCGGTGACCGCCCCGTCCGGCCCGGCCCGGCCGGCCCGGCCGGGACGCGCCGCCGCGGGCCTCGCGCTGGCGGCCCTCCTGGCGCTGTCGGCGCTGTGGCCGTTCCCGGCGTCCGGCCAGGGATCCCCCGCCGATACCGCGACCCTCCGGGGAACGGTGGTGCGGGGGGGCGACTCGGTGCCCGTCGCCGACCAGACCGTCGTCCTCCACCGGGTCGAGCGGGAGGGCGGCAGCCCCATCGACAGCGCCCGAACCGGGCCCGACGGGGGCTTCACCTTCCGGATCACGCCGTCCGAGGGCGTCGTGCACCTGGCGTCCGCCCGCTACGACGGTGTCCTCTACCTCGGCCCGGCCGTCCACGGCGGCCGCGTCCCCGGGGACTACGCGGTGCGGGTCTGGGAGGCGAGGCCGGCGACCTCGGCCGACACCGTCCGGATCCGCCGCCGGACGCTGGTGCTCGAGGCCGGGGAGGCGGGCCTCCGGGTGATGGACGTCGCCGACGCCTCGGCCGGCGCCGAGCGCACGCTGTCCGCCCCGGACGGAGGCCCGTGGTGGGGCGTCCCCCTCCCGGACGGCGCCCGGGACGTCCGGATCCTGCCCGGGGGCGTGGGCCGGGACGGGGTCCGGATTGAGGACGGGGAGGCCCGGGCCTCGGCCTCCGTGCCGCCGCGGGGGACCCGGCTGGTGCTCGGGTACCGGGTCCCGGAGGGGGCGGCCCTGACGCTGGCGCCCGGCCCGACCACCGACCGCGTGGAGGTGGTGGCGCGGGGCGCCGGGGAGCGGATCTCGGTCCGGGGGCTCCGCCCGGCCGGGTCCTCCCGGATGGAGGGACGCGAAGTCCGCCGCTGGGTGGGCGAGGGGGCGGCCGTCGGCACGGTCCGGGTCGCCGCGGGCCCCGCCGCCGGGGGCGAAGGGACGCCGACGGCCGCCTGGATCTTCGCGGACCTCGGCGTGCTGAGCCGCCCCCTGGTGGGGCGCGGCGCCGCCGACGCGTG
>CAZJJO010000103.1:0-6573 GCA_964546375.1 uncultured Gemmatimonadota bacterium | reverse complement strand
CGCAGGGCGGCGCCGGGCGACCGGCCGGTCGGCCGCGGCGGGCGGGCGGGCCGGGACGGACGGGACGCGGCCCCGTCGGGGCGGCGGGCGGACGGACGGGCCATCAGGCCGCCTCCTCCCGCAACAGGCGCAGCGACAGGAGCAGCTCCTCCAGCACCCGTCGATCCCCTATGCCCGACTTGGCCTGCCGGTCCGCCCGGCGCATCAGCCGCATCGCCCGCTCCAGCTCGGGCCGGCTCCACCCCCGGGCCTGGCGGGCGTAGATCTTCGCCTTCCACTTGAGGTACGGCTTGCCGGCCTCCGCCAGCCCGTCGGCCACCCGGCCCCGTCCGCCCTCGAGGGCCAGGCCCAGGTAGAGGTGCTGGTCGACCATCCCGATCAGCAGGCCCACGGCCGACTCGGAGGGCTCGGCCAGCAGCCGGTCCAGCTCCTCCAGGGCCCCCTCGTAGTCGCGCCGGGCGACCCGGTCCAGCCAGGCCCAGCGGTCGACGCTCCGGACCCGGGCGACCAGCGACCGGACCGTCTCCAGGTCCACCGTGCCGTCCTCGGCGGCCGAGGCCAGCTTGTCCAGCTCGGCGTCCAGCACGCTCAGGTCCTGTCCCACGGCGGCCGCCAGGGCCTGGGCGGCCTCCGGGGTCAGCTCGTAGCCGTAGCGCTCGCGGGCCCGGTCCAGCAGCCAGCCGGGGATCTCCTGCTCGTCGGGGGCCGACCACGCGAGCGCGCGGGCCTCGCCCTTCAGCGTCTTCCAGAACGACGCCTTCGAGCCGTCCGGCACCCGGCCGGCGACCACGAAGGTGAGCCCGGGGGGCAGGTCCTCGAGGGCGTCCTCGACCGCCCGTCGCCCGGTGGGGGTGAGGTCCTCGGCCTCGGTGAGCACCACCGCCCGTCGGTCGGCCATCATCGGCGGGGTGGAGAGGACGGAGGCCAGCTCCTCGGGCTCGACCTCGCCCCCGCGGAAGCGGTCCAGGTTGAAGTCACGGGTGGCGGGGTCGACGGCGGCGTCGACCAGCCGGTCGACCGCCTGGCTCCGCAGGCGCCCGGCGTCGCCGTATAAAAAAAAGGCGCCCTCGACCTCGCCCCGCTCCAGGAGCCGGTCCAGCTCGTCGTCGGCGGGGAGGTTCACGCGCCCGGCGTCACCGGCCCGCCGCCGGTCCGGCCGAGGGGGCGGCGAAGGCGGGCCCGGCGCCCAGCATCGTGGCGCTGGCGGCCCCGGGGGCGGAGGGGGCCAGCCGCACGCCCGACCAGCCCGGCATCGACTCGGCGGCCTCGTCGACCTCCGAGGCCGGCCCGACGAAGGGTCCCGGGTCGACCAGCTCCCGGGCCTCGGCGGTCCGGCGGGCCGCCGGCCGCTGCTCGGGCGCGTCCACCGCCACCGTCGGCAGCTCGACCTCGACGGGCGCCCGGACCGCGAAGGGCATCCAGGCCAGCGCCAGCAGGCCCACGGCGGCCACCGCCAGCACCGCCGCGCTCCCGCCCCGGAAGACGGAGCCCAGCGGGATGCCGTCCTCGATGTGGTAGATGCGGTGCTGGAGGCGGGCCAGGAAATCGGAAGGGGGGTCGACCGGCGGGAGGTCGCGCAGGACCTCGGTGCCCTTGCGCACCACCCGGTCGTAGCGGGCGCAGGACTCGCAGCGCTCCCGATGCGCCCGGAAGGCCTCCCGCTCCGCCTCCTCCAGGAGGCCGTCGCGGAACGCCGAGTAGCCCTCGAGGAACTCCTTGCACTCCATGGCTGCCTTCGCTCGCGATCTCCCGCGCGGACCTGCCCGGACCCGCGAGGCCCGAACGTCGAACCGCCGGCTCTCGCGCCGGGTTCGGGAGGGCTCCGGAACCGTCGGAGCGGCTCCGGCTCGACCGGCGGATCATACTCGCACGCCCCCCGGGAGTTCCGGCGGGGGCGGGCCCGCGAGCGGGGACGAGCGGGGCGTGCCTACAGCACGTCGCAGCGCGGCCCCGGAAGCGCGACGCCGGGATCACCCCGGTCCGGAGCGCCGAGCCGGCGTTCGGGCCGCATCCTCTGACCGATCGACGCGGAGATCCGCCTGTTCCGGCGCAAGACAGGACGCCGCCGCCGGTTTCGGCCGAGCGACGGCGCGGAGGTCAAGGAGCGCGAGCGGGGACGAGCGAGGCGTGCTTCAGAGCACGTCGCAGCGAGGCCCCGGGAAGCGCGACGCAGAGATCCGCCGCGTCGCGAAGTGTGTCAGAGGGCTATTCGAGCATGGGCGCGATGATCTCCGCAAACTTGTTCCGCGCCCGGTTCAGCCGGGACTTGACCGTGCCCAGCGTGACGCCGGTGATCTCGGAGATCTCCTCGTAGGTCTTGCCCTCCATCTCGCGGAGGACGAAGACGACGCGGTGGTGGTCGGGGAGCTGGTCCACCGCCTCCTCCACCTTCTCGCGCAGGTTGCGCTTCCGGTAGAGGTCGTCCGGCGAGTAGGACTCGTCCTCCCACTGCAGGGGACGGTGGTCGGCGTCCCAGTTCTTCTTGATGGCCTGGAACAGCACCATGGGGTTCCGGGAGCGGTTCCGGAGCTCGTTCTTCGCCAGGTTGCTGGCGATGGTGTAGATCCAGGTGGAGAACTTCTTGGACGGGTCGAACCGGTGCAGGTGGCGGTACACCCGGACGAAGGTCTCCTGGACCAGGTCCTCCGAGCGGTCCCGGTCGCCCACGGTCCGGTAGATGAAGTTCAGCAGCCGGTCGTGGTAGCGGTCGGCCAGCACCTGGAAGGCGCGCTGGTTGCCCTCCAGGTACGACTCGACCAGCGCCGCGTCGTCGAGCTCCTCGAGCTCGGCGCGGGTCGTCCGACCCTGCTCCTGCTGGGCCTCCTGCGGGTTCAGCACCGTGGCCACCCTCGTCGGTCGGCGTCGGCGCCCCTCCCGGCGCGTCCGGGAAGCGGGGCTCGACCCCGTGGAATCTCGTGTCGCTCGTCCGTCCCCGGCGGATCGTCCCGCCGCCGCCTCCCCGTCCGGGACGCGGCGGCGGTCCTCGCCGTCACGGCTCGCCGGCGGGAGCGGCCTCTCCCCCTCCCGCGGCCAACACTGTGACGGCTGGCGTCAGCGAAGGGTTGCCCGCGCCGCCAGCAGCAGCGCGGTGACCGTCTTCGCGTCCTCCACCTCGCCCGCCTCCACCATCTCCAGGGCCCGGGCCAGCGGGAGGGCCCGCGGCTCGATCCGCTCGCCGGCCTCCGGCCGCGCTTCCCCGGTCTCGGGCGAGGGCGCCAGGTAGAGGTGGATCCGCTCGTCGGTGAAGCCGGGAGAGGTGAGGACGCTGCCCAGGGGGCGCAGCTCCCGGGCCGCCAGGCCGGCCTCCTCCTCCATCTCCCGCGACGCGCACGCCTCCGGCGTCTCGTCCGGCTCCAGCGTGCCCGCCGGGATCTCCCACAGCTCGGTCCCGGCCGCGTAGCGGAACTGGCGGATCAGGACCACCTCGGCCTCCCCCGACCCGTCCCGCCCCTCCGGGAAGAGGGGGAGCGCCCCGGCCGCGCCGGGATGGCGGACCAGCTCGCGCTCGGCCTCCCGGCCGCCGGGCAGGCGGACGCGGTCCACGTCCACCCGCAGCAGCTCCCCGCGGAAGACCGTCCGCCCCTCGATCCGCGGCTCCTCGGACACGCCGCTCACCCCCCTCCGGCCGCGTCGGCGGGCCCGTCCGCCGACCCGGCACGCCATCGCGTCGCCCGTATGGTACCCGAAAAAGAACCGAAAATCAAGGGGCCGACACGACGTCGACCCGGTCGAAGCGGTCCTCGAGATCCGGCGCCACCTCGTTCGCCTCGGCCACCACGACGGCGGTCAGGCGGCCGGGGGCCAGCAGCTCCCGGAGCCGGGCCACGGCCGCCTCGCCGTCCACGGCCTCCACGCGCTCCCGGTAGCGGGCCCACCAGTCCTCCGGGAGGTCGTGGATCAGCCGGGTGGCCACGCGGGAGGTGACCTGGCTGACGGTCTCGAAGCGGCGGGGAAGCGAGAGGACCAGGTTGTTGCGGGCCAGGTCCATCTCCTCCTCGTCCGGCGGGCGCTCCCACATGCCCCGGATCTCCGCCAGGAACTCGTCCAGCGCCGCGGCCGCCGCCCCGGTCTCGACGGCGGCGCCGGCCACGAAGGGGCCCGGCATCCGGCGGAAGCGGAAGGAGGTGCTGGCCCCGTAGGTCCAGCCCTTCTCCTCGCGCAGGTTCATGTTGACGCGGGAGTTGAACAGCCCCCCCAGCACCGCGTTGGCCACCAGGGCCGGGAAGAAGCCCTCGTCGCCCCGGGCCAGCCCCACCGTGCCCAGCCGCACCTCGGCCTGGGCGCTGCCGGGACGGTCCACCACCAGCACGCGGCCGGCCTGGCGGGCTTCGGGCGGCGGGGCCGGCGGATCGGGCCGGCCCGCCCCCGGCTCCCAGTCGCCGAACCGGGCCTCCAGGGCGTCGCGGAGGGCGGCGGCGTCGACGTCGCCGCACGCCACCACCGCCGCGTCGGCCGCCGTGTAGCCGCGGTCGTGGAAGCCGGTCACCGCCTCCCGCCCGATCGACCGCAGGGCCTCGGGCTCCCCGGCCGCGGGGGTCCCGTAGCGGTGGTCGCCGTAGACGGCACGGATCAGGGCGTGGTCGGCGACCGCGTCGGCCTCGTCGCGCTCGCGCTCCAGCTCGTCGGCGGCCTCCTCCCGCACCCGCTCCAGCTCGGCCGCCGCGAAGGCCGGCTCGCGGACCACGGCGCGCAGGAAGTCCAGGGTCCCCTCCAGGACGTCCGACAGGGTGTGGAGGTTGAGGGTGGCCACGTCGTAGCCGGCCGACGCCCGGAAGGAGGCCCCCAGGCGGTCGAGCCACTCGGCCGTCTCGGGCGCGCTCCGCCCCCCGGCGCCCTCGGTGAGCAGACGGGCGGTCAGCTCGGCCAGGCCCGGGGCGTCCTTTGGCTCGGCCACGGCCCCCGCCTCCACCACCAGGCGCACCGAGACCTCGGGAAGCTGGCGCTCCTCGGCGACGTGGACCTCGAGGCCGTTGTCCAGCCGGAAGGTGCGGAAGTCCGGCAGCTCCAGGGGCGGCAGCTCCCCCGGCTCGGGCGGCCGCGTCCGGTCCGGGCTCGCCCCGCTCACGCCGCCGTCTCCCGGCCGGCCCCGTCCCCGGGCACGACCCGGACGACCGTGAGGCGGTCGTCCCGCAGGACCCGGTCCCCGAGCCCCGCCACCTCGCCGGGCTCCACCGCCGCGTAGCGGTCGAAGGCGCGGTTCACGTAGCCCGGGTCGTCCCGGAGCACCGCCGCGTGGGCGAAGGCGTCCGCCCGCCGGCCGACCTTGTTGGCCCGCCGGACCAGGCTCCGCCGGGCGCGGTTCCGGGCGCCCTCCACCTCCCAACCCTCCGGCCCCCCGTCGCGCAGCCCGCCCACCGTGTCGCGGACCTCCTCCTCGAGCCGGTCGGCGTCGACGCCGGGCCGGGCCGTCGCCACGACCCAGAGCATCCCCGTCCGCTCGGTGGGCCAGGTGAAGGCGTTGACCTCGCCGGCGACCTGGCGCTCGTAGACCAGCTCCCGGTGCAGGCGGGCGCTCTTGCCGCCCGCCAGGAGGCTGCTGAGCACGTCGGTGGCCTCGAACTCGGGGTCGCGGAACGAGGGCGCGTGGTACATCAGGTAGACGCGCGGGACCTGTACGGCGTCGTCGATGGTCCGCCGCCGCTCGCCGGGGGCCTCCACCTCCGGCACCTCCCGCTCCGGCGGCGCCCCGCGGGCCGGGATCTCGCCGAACCAGCGCCGGACCGCCGCCAGCGCCCCGTCGGGATCCGCGTCGCCGGCCACCACCAGGGTCGCGTTGTCGGGGCCGTAGAAGGTCCGGAAGAAGGACCGGACGTCCTCGAGCTCGGCCGCCTCGATGTCCTCCATGTACCCGATGGTGGGATGGCGATAGGGGTGGCCCTCCGGGAAGGCCTCGGCCAGGACCGTCTCGAAGGCCATGCCGTAGGGGCGGTTCTCGTAGGACTGGCGCCGCTCGTTCATCACCACCCCCCGCTGGTTCTCCAGCTTCTCGCGGGTGATGGCCTCCTCGAAGAAGCCCATGCGGTCGGACTCCAGCCACAGCGCCAGCTCGAGCTGGTTGGAGGGGACCGTCTCGAAGTAGTTCGTCCGGTCGAACCAGGTGGACCCGTTCAGCGTCCCGCCGGCGTTCTGGATCAGGCGAAAGTGGCCGCCCTTGGGCACGTGCTCGGTCCCCTGGAAGAGGAGGTGCTCGAAGAGGTGGGCGAAGCCGGTCCGGCCGGGCCGCTCGTCCTTCGACCCCACGTGGTACATGAGGTGGACGGCCACCACCGGCGTGGAGCGGTCCTCGTGGAGGACGACCCGCAGGCCGTTCTCCAGCTCGTGCTCGCGGTAGGGGAAGCTCACCTGGGAAGCGGTCATGGCACCTCGATCGGGAGGGCTCGGGGTCGCCGGCGGCGCGGGGGATCCGGTCGTCCCGGGAGCGCCGGCGTCCGGAGGGGCCGCGGCGCGGCCGGCGAAGGTACCCGGCGGGGCGGCGGGGCTCAAGCGGGGCCGGGGGGGATCCCGCTCACGTGCGACGGCCGGCCGGCGCCCGGGAGGCGCGCGGCCGGCCGTCGGGCGGGGGAAAATCCGGGG
>CAZJJO010000102.1:0-6605 GCA_964546375.1 uncultured Gemmatimonadota bacterium | reverse complement strand
TCCTCGAGGGACCCGAGCGGCTGGAGGGCTCGACCGAGGACGGCAACGGCTCCGGCGGCGGCTGAGCCGGGAGGCCCGGCGCCCGGCCGCCGACAGCCGACGGATCGCTGATCCGCCGGGAGGGTCCGGACGGGGACGAATGCGCCCCGCCCGGACCCTTTTCCCCGGGCCGGGCGGCCGCGGCCGCCCGCGAGCCGGGGGCGGAGATGACGGACGTCGGGCGGCGTAGGAGAGCGACGGCTCGCCCCGCCCCCTGACGACGGCCGGTCCGGATCGCTATCTTTCCCCCCCGGTCCCCCTCGCCCGGACCACGACCGTCCGCACCGCATCCCCTCATCCCGCCCGAGAGGTCCCGCCATGCCACGACGATCCCGCGCCGCCGCGCGCCTGCTCCCCGTCCTCGCCCTCGCCCTGCTCGTGTCGCTTCCGATCGGCGCCCCGGCCGCCGCGCAGATCCCGGACACCTTCCCCGCGGTCGAGAACACCGGGGCCTTCGAGCCACTGGACCTGCCCGGGCCCACCGACGAGCGGCTGGCCAGCGGCGAGCCGGGCGAGGCGTACTGGCAGAACGAGGCGGACTACGAGATCGACGTCCGGCTCCACCCCGAGGAGCGCCGGGTCGAGGGCAGCGAGACGATCACCTACACCAACCACGGCCCCGACGAGCTGGAGCGGCTGTGGATCCAGCTCGACCAGAACCTCTTCCGGCCCGACAGCCGGGGAGCCCGCACCACCGGCGCGAGCGACCGCTTCCGGGGGGCGTTCGAGGGCGGGGGCTACGAGATCTCGAACGTGCGGATCCGGCGTGACGGCTCGACCGTCGAGCCCGAGTACGTCGTCGACGACACCCGGATGCGCGTGACCCTGGACCGGCCGCTGGCGGCCGACGGGGGCACCCTGGAGCTGTCGCTGGACTTCGCCTTCACGATCCCCGAGTACGGCGCCGACCGGATGGGCTGGCTGGAGGTCGAGGAGGGGACCGTCTTCGAGCTGGCGCAGTGGTATCCCCGCATGTACGTGCACGACGACGTGCGGGGATGGAACCCGCTCCCGTACCTGGGGCTGGGCGAGTTCTACCTGGAGTACGGCTCCTTCGACGTGGAGATCACCGTCCCCCGGGACTTCCTGGTCGTGGCCACCGGCACCCTGGAGAACGCGTCGGAGGTGCTGACCGCCGAGCAGCGGAGCCGGCTCGACGAGGCCCGGGAGAGCGCCGAGACGGTGACGATCGTCGGCCGGGACGAGGTGGGGTCGGCCGAGACCCGCCCCGGGGGCGAGGGCCCGCTCACCTGGCGCTTCCGGGCCGACAGCGTGCGGGACTTCTCGTGGGCCGCGTCCGGGGCCTTCATCTGGGACGCCGCCCGGGCCGAGGCGTCCGACGGCCGCTCGACCCTGGTGATGTCGGCCTACCCCGAGGAGGGGCTGGGCGGCGAGGACGAGGTCGGATGGGAGCGGTCGACCCGGTTCGTCCGCCACTCCATCGAGTTCTACTCGGAGCGGGTGGCCCCCTACCCCTATCCCGTGGCGATCAACGTGGCCGGGGTGGTCGGGGGCATGGAGTACCCGATGATCGTCTTCTGCTCGGTGGACGCCCGGGGGCCGCAGCTCTTCTCGGTCACCGACCACGAGGTGGGCCACCAGTGGTTCCCCATGGTCGTGGGCTCGGACGAGCGCCGCTGGTTCTGGATGGACGAGGGGCTCAACAGCTTCCTCAACCACTACTCGGCCCGGGCGTACTACGGTGACCGCTACCGGGGCCGGACCGGCGCCGGCCGGATCGCGCGGCTCATGGACTCGCCGATCCACGACCAGCCCTCGATGACCCGGGCCGACCGGCTGCGCATGTACAACTTCGGCTTCCTGAGCTACGGGAAGCCCGCCGCCGGGCTGGTGCTGCTGCGGGAGCACGTCCTGGGCCCCGAGCTCTTCGATCCCGCCATCGAGGCCTACTTCGAGCGCTGGAAGTACCGACACCCGAAGCCGGCCGACTTCTTCCGGACCGTCGAGAACGTGACCGGCGAGGAGCTGGACTGGTTCTGGCGCGGCTGGTTCCAGACCACCGAGGTGCTGGACCAGGCCGTCGGCGAGGTGACCGCCCGCGCCGACACGACCCGGATCGTGCTCGAGAACCGGGAGGGGCTGGTGATGCCGGTGGAGCTGGAGCTGTCCTTCGCCGACGGGTCCACCGAGCGCCGCCGGATCCCGGTCGAGGCCTGGTTCACCAGCGACCGCCACGCCGTGCGGGTGGTGGGCCGGGAGGTCACCGAAGTCGCCGTCGACCCGGACCGCGATCTCCCGGACGTCGACCGGGGGAACAACCGCTGGACGGGGTCGACGCGGCAGGAGGAGGAGCGGGAAACGGGCTCCGGCGGGGGCTGAGCCCCGGGGCCCGAGCCGGCGGTCCTCCCTCTTGACGCCGGCCGCGCGGACGCCTTACGCTCGCGACATGACGACTGAATCACCTGTCACATCCGGGAGCGGACGGGCCGCAGGAGCGGCCCGGAGCGGCGCGTCCTGGCCGGGCGCGGCCCCTTCGCGACCGTGAGCGTCCCCGTCGGGATCGCCGGGCTGGGGGTCTACCGGCCCGACCGGAAGATGACCGCCGCCGAGATCGGCGAGCGCGCCGGCATCCCGGAGGACGTGATCCGGGAGAAGTTCGGCCTGGTCGAGAAGCGCATCGCCGGCGAGGGCGAGCACGTCAGCGACATGGCGGCCGAGGCGGGTCGCCGCGCCCTGGCCGACGCCGCCGAGCGCGCCGGCCGGAGGATCGACCCCGGCGACGTCGACGCGGTCGTCTACTTCGGGAGCATGTACAAGGACTACCGGAACTGGCTGGCCGCCCCCCGCGTCCAGCACCTGGTCGGCGCCGACGACGCCTGGTCGTTCGACCTCGCGGGCGCCTCGGCCGGCGGGCCCGTGGCCCTGCGGGTGGCGGCCGACCTCATGGCGGCCCGGCCCGACCTGGAGCTGCTCCTGCTGGCGGGCGCCTCCCGCGAGTCCGAGCTGCTCGACTACGGCAACGAGCGCTCCCGCTTCATGTTCAACTTCGGCGACGGGGGCGGGGCCGCCCTGCTCCGCAGGGGCCGGGACGAGAACGTGATCCTCGACTCCTCGATCCGGACCGACGGCAGCTTCTCCGAGGACGTCATGGTCCCGGTGGGCGGCAGCCGCCGCCCCCAGACCCGCGAGACGCTGGAGGGGGGGCTCCACCGGCTGGACGTCCGGGACCCGGACGAGATGAAGCGGCGGCTGGACCCGGTGAGCCTCGACCGCTTCGTGGACGTGGCCCGGGAGGCCCTGGAGGCCAGCGGCCACGGGGTCGAGGAGCTCGACTTCCTCTCGGTCCTCCACACCAAGCGCTCCCTGCACGAGTCGCTGCTGGAGCGGCTCGGGCTGCAGGAGGACGAGACGGTCTACCTGGACCGCTGGGGGCACCTCTCGGCGGTGGACCCCCTGATCGGCTTCTGGACGGGGGAGCGGGACGGGCGGCTGGAGGACGGCTCGCTGGCGCTGGCCCTCTCGGCCGGCACCGGCTACACCTGGGCCGCCACCGCCGTCCGGTGGGGGAGCACGGGATGAGCGGCCCGACGGAGTGCCGGGGGAAGGAACGATGAGCGCCGGCTCCGACGCCCCGGACCGCGGGCCGTCCACCGAGCGGGGCCGGGCCACGAAGCAGGCCCTGCTGGACGCCGGGGAGAAGCTCTTCGGGCGCGACGGCTACCACGAGACCTCGGTGGCCGACCTGACCCGCGAGGCGGACGTGGGCCACGGGACCTTCTACCTCTACTTCGAGGGGAAAAAGGAGCTCTTCCGCGACCTGATCCGCCACCTGAGCCACGAGCTCCGCTCCACCATCGCCCGGGCCGTCGAGGGGATCGAGGACCGCTTCGAGGTGGAGCGCGTCGGCTTCGAGACCTTCTTCCGCTTCGCCCTCGAGCACCGGGACCTCTACACGGTGGTCCACCAGGCGGCGGCGGTGGACCCCTCGCTGTCGCGCTGGTACTACCGGCGGCTGGGCGAGGGCTACACCGAGGGGCTGGCCGCGGCCGCCGACTCGGGCCAGATCCGCGACCTGGACCCCGAGGCCATGGCCTACTGCCTGGCGGGCATGGGCCACATGATGGGCATGCGGTGGGTGCTGTGGGAGGGCGAGGCGCCGCCCGAGCGGTGGATGGAGGACTTCATGAGCTTCCTCCGCGACGGCCTGGCGCCCGAGGCGGAGGACGCCGGAGACGACGGGGACGACCGCGGCGACCCCGGGGAGGGCGACCGATGAAGGCCGGCCGCCCGGACGCGGAGCCGACGCCGCGCCCGGCGCCGGGCGTCGCAGACGTCCGCACCCTGCCCGAGCTGTTCGAGACCCGGGTCGACCGGTCGGGCGACGGGGCCGCCCTGGTCCCGCTGGAGGGGGATGGCTCGCCCGCCGGGGAGGAGCTGACCTGGAACGGCTGGCACGGGGCCGCGCGGCGGTTCGCCGCGGCGCTGGTGGCCGCCGGCCACGAGCCCGGCGACGTCGTGGCCGTCTGGGCCGACAACCGGCTCGCCTGGCCCGTCGCCGAGGTCGGCGTCCTCCTGGCCGGGGGCGTCTCGCTGGGGCTCTACCCGACCAGCGCCCCCGCCCAGGTCCGGGACCGCCTGGCCGAGGCCGGGGCTCGCTGGCTGGTGGTGGACACGGACGAGCGGCTCCGGGGGGTGGCCGGGAACCCGGGCGACGCGCCGCTGGAGGCCGTGATCGCCGCCGGCGAGGCCGGCCCCGCCGCGGGGGCGGCCGGCGGACCCGATGCGGGGCCGCGGATCGTCGACTCGGAAGCGTGGCTGGAGCGCGGCCGGCGCGCCCTGGAGAGGGGCGCCGGCGACGACCTCGAGGCCCGCCGGGCAGACGTTCGGCCCGGCGACACGGCCCTGCTGATCTACACCTCGGGCTCCACCGGCCGGCCCAGGGCCGCCCGGATCTCCCACCGCTGCGTCCTGGCCTCGTCCCGATCGATCCGGTCGGTCCTGGGCCTGGGCCCCGAAGACACCGGCCTCTCGTACCTCCCGTTCTGCCACGCCGCCGAGCGGATCACCGGCCACTGGACCCGCGTCCTGTGCGGCATGGAGGCCGCCCTCGCCCCCGACGCCTCCCGGGTGTGGGACGCCGCCCGCGCCTACGGCCCCACCTTCTTCGGCGGCGTCCCCCGCTTCTTCGAGAAGGCGTCCCAGGCCCTCCGCCGCCGGCAGCGGGAGGCCGGGGGCGAGCGGGCCGAGCGGTGGGAGCGGACGCTGGAGCTGGGCCGCGAGCGCTCGCGGCTGCGCCGGGAGGGCGAGCCGGTGCCGGACGGGCTGGAGCGGCGCTGGCGGGAGGCGGGGGAGCCGGTGCTACGCGAGGCCCGGGAGCTGTTCGGCGGCCGGGTGCGCCGGCTCACCTCCGGCGGGGCGGCGCTGGCCGGGGAGGTGGCCGAGCACCTGGACGCCCTGGGGCTCACGGTGCTGGGCGCCTACGGGCTGACCGAGCACCTGTGCGTCGCCATGAACCGGCCCTCGAGCTACGCCTTCGACACCGCCGGTCCGCCCATGCCGGGCACGGAGGTGCGGATCGCCGACGACGGGGAGATCCTGGTCCGGGCCAACGAGCTGACCTTCTCGGGCTACCTGGGTCGGCCCGAGGCGAGCCGGGAGGCCTTCGCCGGGGACGGCGACTGGCTGCGGACGGGGGACCTGGGCGAGATCGACGACCGCGGCCACCTGGTCGTGCGGGGCCGCAAGAAGGACGTCCTGGCCCTCTCCACCGGGAAGACCGTGGCCCCGGCCCCCATCGAGGAGGAGCTGGCCGAGCAGGCCTGGATCCGCCGGGCGGTCCTGGTGGGCGACGGCCGGAAATACGTGGCCGCGCTGGTGGTCCCGGACCGGGGCGCCGTGCTCGACTGGGCCCGCGGGCAGGGGCTCGACGGGGGCTTCGCCGCGCTGGCCGGCCGACCGGAGGTGCGCGAGCGGATCGGGGAGGCGGTCGAGCGGGTGAACCGGGACGTCTCGCGCTCCGAGCGGGTGCGGCGGTTCGCGGTCCTGCCGCGCGAGCTGGACGCCGACCGCGGCGAGGTGACCGCCACCGGCACGGTCCGACGGGACCGGGTGCTGGAGGTCCACGCCGATCGGGTGGAGGCGCTCTATGACGCTGGATCGTAGCGCCCTGGTTGGCCTCGTCGTCTCCACCGCGGCCGTCGGCGCGGCCTACGGATCCGCGCTCCTCCTGGGCCGGGCGCCGTCCTGGGCACCCTGGAGCATGGTCGCGGGCATCGCGGGCGCGGTGGTCTCGCTGATGGTGATGGGTGCCTCCCGCCGGGGGAGGATCGGCTCGCTGGCCTACCCCTTCGCGGGGGTCTTCCTGGTGCTGGGCGGCGGCTTCGGCGCGATCCTGGCCATGTCGCCCCACGCCGGGCCGGAGGCGCCGCTCTGGCTGGGCCTGCCCCCGCGGGCCGCGGTCCTGCTCTACGGCGTGGGCGGCCTCCTGCTGCTCTTCGTGCCGGCCGCCTACGCCCTGACCTTCGACCGGCTGACGCTGGACGAGGACGACTGGGAGCGGATCCGGCGGCGCGCGCCCGGCGGACCGGCCGGGCCCGACGGCGGCG
>CAZJJO010000101.1:0-6656 GCA_964546375.1 uncultured Gemmatimonadota bacterium | reverse complement strand
CCGGACCCAGTTTACATGCTCAACCGGCGCCGTGGCTGTACTGGGTGAGTCGGACCCGCTCGGCGGTCGGTGTGTTCATGGACCGTGGCCGCTAGTTTGGAGGCTCGCGTGGACGGGGCGTCCGGCGACGGACGGCCGCCCCCCGCCGGCTCGTCGGCGGGACGCCCCGAAAGCTAGCGACGCACGGTCGCCCGCGACAACGGAGGCCCATGGGAATCTTCGGCCGTTCCGGCCCGTCGGAACCCTCGGACCCGTCCGACCCCGCCGACCTGCGCCACCGGATGGTGGAGACCCAGATCGAGCCCCGCGGCGTCTCCGATCCCCGCGTGCTGGAGGCGCTGCGCGAGGTGCCCCGTCACCGGTTCGCCGGGGGCCACGGCCCGCGGGAGGCGTACGCCGACCGGGCCCTGCCTATCGGCCGCGGCCAGACGATCTCCCAGCCCTACATCGTGGCCCTGATGACCGAGGCGCTGGAGCCCGGACCGGGGCTGGAGGTCCTGGAGGTGGGCACCGGGTCGGGCTACCAGGCGGCGGTGCTCGCGGCCTGCGGAACCCGGGTGTGGACGGTCGAGCGCATCGGCGAGCTGCAGGAGGAGGCCCGCCGCCGGATCGAGGAGGCGGGCTACGCCGACCGGGTGCTCTTCCGCGTCGGCGACGGCGCCGAGGGCTGGCCCGAGGAGGCGCCCTTCGACCGGGTGATCGTGACGGCCGCGGCCGAGGAGGTGCCCCCGGCCCTCCGGGACCAGCTCGCCCCGGGCGGCCTCCTGGTGGCCCCGGTGGGGGGGCGGGCCTTCCAGCGGATCGTCCGGCTCCGCAAGCCGGAGGCGGACGCCGGGGGCGGCTGGGAGCGCGAGGAGCTGGAGAGCGCCCGCTTCGTGCCCCTGGTCGCCGGCGAGTAGCGGGGGCGGCTCCGCGCCGCGTCGCCCCGCGCCCCCGGCCGCCGGAGCGCCCCGACCGGCCGTCCGCCGCCCGCGCCGGCTCCCGTGCCCCGGAGCCGCCCGCCGCCGACGGGCCCCCTCACCGCTTCAGGCGCTCGCCCTCGTCCTCGATCCGGAAGACCCAGCCCGCCAGCACGCCCGGGCGGATCTGGCCGCTGCGGCCGCGCACGTCCAGGTCGGTCCGCGAGCCGGCGCCGGGGCCCGGGGCCCGGACCTGCTCCTCGAGGTAGCCCTCGCAGCGGGCCGCCCAGCGCTCCCAGGAGGCGGGCCGGAGGTCGATCCACCCGCGGGCGGCCCAGCGGTCGACGTCCCGCTCGTCGCCCGGATCGGGCGCCACCTTCACGTCCGGACCCCGCAGCAGGCGCTCGCCGTCGGGCATCAGCACCGGGATGCCGATGGAGAGCGCGTCCGAGCGCAGCCGCCCGTCCTCGCGGATCAGCTCCTCGGCCCGCCCGGCGGCGTCCTCCGGCGACAGCTCCGCCGCCGCCTCCAGGCCGTCGTACAGGCGGGCCAGGATCGCCCCCTCGAACAGCAGCTTGCTGAGCCGCGGCGGCCCCAGCATCTCGAAGGCCACCGAGCGGACGTCGTGCTCCTCCTCCAGCTCCTCCATCCGTCGGAGCGCGGCCTCGCGCAGGACCCCGCCCCGGTAGGTGGGCCCGTGGCCCGCGCCGTCCATGGCCCCCACCATGTCCCGGCCGGTGGGCCGGCCCTCGATCTCGGCCAGCGCGGTGTCGGCGATCTCCTCGGGCGTGACCAGCTCCATCAGGTCGAGCGTGGAGATCGACTCGAACTCCCCCAGGCTGAACAGGCCGTTCTCGCCGGCGTCCAGGTAGACCGACTCCAGCACCTCGCCCGTCTCCTCGTAGGCGTCCTCGGGCGGCGCGCCCAGCGCCCGGTCCACCGGCAGGGCCTCGGTGGCGTCGTAGCGGGGCATCGGCTCCCCGCCCCGCTCGATGGGGCCGTAGCCGATCCGCTTCCAGGCGACGGCCGCCGTCGGCTTGATCTCCTTCACCGCCGGCGCGCCCGGCGTGCGGGCCATCAGGTAGAGCAGCATCGTGTGGGCCCCGGCCACGCTGGACTTGGAGAGCAGCGTCGCCGAGGGCCGCTCCTCGGAGTGGGTGAAGGGGATGTTCAGGCCCATCCCGCCCGTGCCCGAGGTGCCGATCTTCAGGTAGACCTCGGTGCCCACCCGACGGGTGGCGGCCAGCAGGAGCTGGATGTGTCGGATGAGCTGGGGCAGGTAGAGCGAGGAGAGGTGCGACTCGATCTCGGCCCGGGTCGGCCCCTCCTGGGAGGCCAGCGAGCGGCGCAGCTTCTCCACCGAGGCATAGACGTCCTGGTAGGCGATGGCGGTGGCCGTGTTGACGCAGTCGATCAGCAGGTCCGGCCGGTGGCGCTCCAGGAGGCCGGCCAGCGCCGAGCGGCGGTAGGTCTCCTCGTCCAGCGAGCCGAAGATGTCGTCCAGGAGCTGGTCCCGCCCCTCCTGGCTCGAGAGGATCTCCGTGCGGGAGCGGCCCTGGTGCTCCTCGCGCAGGAAGAGGTCGCCGTGCTCGCCGACGATCTCGGTCCCCGCGGCCCCCTCGTGCTCGCGCAGGGCGGCCACGGCCTCGTCGACCTCGGCCTTGCGCAGCCCGCCCACCACCAGCCGGGCCGGCTCCCGCTCCAGCAGGCGCCGGGCGATGGCCATCCCCACCAGCCCGGTCCCCCCCAGCACCACCACGTCGCGTCCCGTGACGTCCATCTATGCGCTCCTCTCCTTCCCGATCTCGCGCAGCGACTCCGTCTCGTCCTCCGTCAGGTCGCGCCACGCCCCCGGCTCCAGCCCGCCCAGCTCCACCGGGCCGAAGGCCAGCCGGCGGAGGCGCCGGACGTCGACGCCCAGGGCGTCCAGCATGCGCCGGATCTCCCGGTTGCGGCCCTCCCGCAGCGTCAGCAGGAGCGTGGGGCCCGGCTCCTCCGGCCCCGCGGGCAGCAGGCTGGCCGCGTCGGCCGCCGCCGGCCCGTCCTCCAGCTCCACGCCGGCCAGCATCCGCTGGGCCAGGTCCCGGGGGGCGCCCGCCACCAGCTCCACCTCGTAGCGCCGGGGCACGCCCGTGGAGGGATGGAGCACCCGGTGGGCCACGTCGCCCTCGTTGCTCAGCAGCAGGAGCCCCTCGCTGAGGAAGTCCAGCCGGCCCACGTGAAACAGGTCCTGCAAGGGTCCGTCCGGCAGCAGGTCGTAGACGGTGGGCCGCCCCTGCGGATCGTCCCGGGTGCACAGGTAGCGGGGCGGCTTGTGGAGGGCGATCCACCGGGCCGGCTGCCGCTCGACGGCCTCGCCGTCCACGGCCACCCGGGACCGCTCGGGCACGACCTTCGTGCCCAGCTCGGTGACCGTCTCGCCGTCCACCGACACCCTCCCCTCGCGGATCAGCTCCTCGCTGGCCCGGCGCGAGGCCACGCCGGCCCGGGCGAGGAACTTCTGCAGGCGGACCGGCTCAGCCACCGTCGTCGGCCCCCTCGTCGTCCTCCCCGTCGTCCTCCGCGGCGCGCCCGTCGTCGACCGGCGAGCCCTCGTCCGGGGCGGGCGCGTCTCCGGCCGGCGCCGCCCCCTCCTCGTCCGCGGCGCGCTCGATCCGGCGGGCGGCCTCCTCGACCTCCAGCGCGTCGTCGCCGGCCTCCGGCTCCCCGCCCGGCGCCTCCGCAGCCTCCTCGCCGCCGGCGTCGGACGGGCGGGCGGCGGGGCCCGGCTGGCCGCCCTCGGGCGCCGCCTCCCCGGCCGCCTCCGCGCCCTCCGCCTCCCCGGCCTCCTCCTCGAACTCCACCGGCTCCTCGCGCAGGCTGACGGGGATGTCCTCGGAGGCGGGCAGGTCGGAGACGTCCTGGAAGCCGAAGTGGTCCAGGAACCGCGGGGTGGTGCCGTAGAGCAGCGGCCGGCCCAGCCCCTCCCCGCGGCCCACCACCTCGATCAGCTCCCACTCCTGCAGCGTCCGGAGCACCGACGAGGAGCTCACGCCCCGGATCTCCTCGATCTCCACCCGCCCGATGGGCTGGCGATAGGCCACGATGGCCAGGGTCTCCAGGGCCGCGTCCGAGAGCGTGGGGGAGCGCGGCACCGAGTCGAACCGCTCCAGGTAGGGCGCGTACTCGGGCCGGGTGAGCAGCTGGTAACCGTCGCCGAGCCGGTAGACCTGGAAGGACCGCTCCTGCTCGTCGTAGCGGCGCCTCAGCTCCCGGAGCGCCTCCCGGACCCGGTCCGGGTCCAGGTCCTCGTCGGCCCGGGCCAGCTCGGCCGGGCTCAGCGGCGACTGGCTGGCGAACAGGGTCGCCTCGACGATCTGCTCGGGGCTCACGGCGTCCCCCCGGCGCCGGCGGGGGCCTGCTCGTCGGCCGCGTCCGTCGACGCCTCGTCCGACCCGGCGCCCTCCCCTTCGGCCTCCGGCCCGGACGCCCGCTCCCCGTCCTCCGGCCCCTCGTCCTCCACGTCCTCGTCCGCCCGCTCGCCCGGGAAGATCCAGATGCTCCCGAACAGCTCCACCTGCTCGAGCCGGACCACCCGCTGGCGGGCGCCCTCCAGGCACGCCAGCAGGGAGGCCACGGCGTGGGGGCGGGTGCCCCACGGCTCGATCAGGCTGTCGAAGGTGATCCGGCGGACGGTCCGCACCACCCGCCGCAGCAGGGAGATCTTCTCCTCGACGGTCACCTCCCGGACCGGGGCCGCGTGCGTCGCCTCCTCGGGGGGCGCGGGCACGTCGCGGGCCGCCTCCAGCAGGGCCTCGCGGTCCGTCTCCAGCTCCGGCAGGAGGGGCTCGGGCGTCGGCCGCGGCTCACGGTAGCCCCGGCCGAAGTGTCGGGCCCGGTCGGCCTCCTTCGAGCCCAGCAGCCTGGCCACCTCGTGGAAGTGCTCGTACTCCAGCAGGCGGCGGACCAGGTCCGAGCGGGGGTCGTCCTCCCAGTCGGGCTCGCCGGGGCGGGGCAGCAGGAGCTGGGCCTTGATGCGCACCAGCGTCGAGGCCATCTCCAGGAACTCGCCGGCCTCGTCCAGCGCCAGCCGGTCCAGGCCCGCGTCCAGCGCCGCCTGGAACTGGGCGGTGATCTTCCGGATGGGGATGTCGAAGATGTCGATGTCCTGGGACCGGATCAGGTGGAGCAGCAGGTCCAGGGGGCCCTGGAAGCGCTCCAGCTCCACCACGAACGGCTCGGTCTCCAGGAACTCCGGGCGTCGCGGCGCGGCGCTCATCCCGATCTCCTCACGCCAGCGACCGGGCCAGGTCCAGCGCCCACCCGTGCAGGGCGAGCACCGGGCCGAAGACGGCGTCGAGCAGCTCGGGGAAGAGGAAGACCGCCAGCAGGAGGAGCGGGCTGTAGCGGCCCATCCGGTCGTAGGCGGCCGCGGCCCGGCGGGGCAGCAGCCGCCGCACCACGTGCGACCCGTCCAGCGGCGGCACGGGCAGGAGGTTGAAGACCCCCAGGATCAGGTTGATGAGGACCCCGAAGGCGGCCATCCGCTGGACGCCCTCGGCCAGCCCGGTGCCGCCGGCCGCCCGGCCGGCCGCGGCCCAGGCGACCACCATGACGGCGGCCAGCGCGAAGTTGGCGGCGACGCCGGCCAGCGACACCAGCACGTCGCCGCGGTCCGGGTCGCGGAAGTTCTCCGGGTTCACCGGCACCGGCTCGGCCCACCCGAAGATGAAGCTCCCGGGCATCAGCCACAGCGCCACCGGCACCACCAGGCTGCCCATGAGGCTGAGGTGGGGGAGCGGGTTGAGGGTGAGCCGGCCGGCCCGCCGCGGCGTGGGATCGCCCTGGGCCACGGCGACCCGGGCGTGGGCCCACTCGTGGACGACCACCGACAGCAGCAGGACGGGCAGCAGGAGCACCAGGGTCCCGATCCGCTCGCCGCTCACGCCCGGGCCTCCCGCGCCCCGCGCCGGCCGCCCGCGGGCCTCGGCCCCGGACCCGTCCGGTTGAGCCCCCCGATGGCGGCGCGTATCTTGAAGGGCTCGAAGGGCGTCCACGCCGAGAGGTTCACCGAAGCGGACGGAGCCGAAACGTGCCCACGATCGACAGCGCCGAGAAGCGCCTGCGCCAGTCCCGCAAGCGGCGGCAGCACAACCAGTCCATCAAGTCGGAGATCCGGACCCTCGAGCGCCGGCTCGAGGAGGCCGAGGACGTCGACGAGGCCGAGGAGCTGCTCGACGAGCTCTACGCCCGCCTGGACCGGGCCGCCGGCAAGGACGTGGTCCATCCCAACAAGGCGGCCCGCAAGAAGTCCCAGGCCGCCCGGCGCGTCGAGGAGATGCGCGCCTGACGCCAGGGCGGTCCTCCGCCTCCTTCGCACCCCGCCGGCGGGGCTCCCCCCGCCGGCTTCGTGCGTGGGGCCGGGCTCAAGCACCCCCGTCCCCGTCCCGCTCCTCCCCCTCGTCGCCCTCCTCCTCGTCCCCGTCCAGGTCCATCGACAGGGTGTCCAGCGCGTCCGGGTCGTCCAGCGACTCGAGGAAGTCCAGCTCGTCCTCCTCACCGGCGGGATCCGCCCCCCGGTCGTCGGCCTTCTCCCGGTCGTCCTCCTCCGGCCCGGAGCGCGGGGCCTCCCCGGCGGGCCCGCCCCCGTCGTCGGGCGTCCGCCGGTCCTCGACGTCCGCCCCGGCGGCGCCGGAGCCCGCCTCTTCGGTCGCGCCGGTCCCCTCCCCGGCCGCCCCGGCCCCGGCCGACGACCCGTCGGCGGCGCCCGCGAGGGGC
>CAZJJO010000100.1:0-6705 GCA_964546375.1 uncultured Gemmatimonadota bacterium | reverse complement strand
CGTAGTTCATCCGGACCTTCTGCTTCTCCTCCAGCCGCTCCCGGTACTCGGTCTTCCGGCGGCGCCGTCGGCCCGGCCCGTGCTCGCCGGGCGGGTACTGGCGGCGCTCGCCGCTCTTCGGGGTGAGGCCCGGCAGGGGCGTGCCCAGCCGGCGAACGATCTTCACTCGCGGTCCCGTGCGTCCCATGTCGCTCCCGTGGATTCGTCGGTGTCCTGGCGTCGTCGGCCGATCCCGGCCCGCCGCTCCGGCGGTGCCCGGGCGTCTCGACCGCGGCCCGAAAAGCCGCGCCGCCGGCCCCTCGGGCCCGCGGCGATCCTACCCTACCCGCCTCTGGGGCGGAGGTTCGCGGGCGAACGCCCGCTCCTCGCCCGTGGGCCCGGGGAACCTGGGCCGCCGCCCCTCCCCGTGCCACCGTCGCCGGGGACGGCCGCCCGGAGCCCCGAGAGGGCCCGCCCGCGGGCGGCGGGCGCCGAAGGCGGGCCCGGGCCGCCGGGAGGGCCCGGCCTCTCCCTCACCAGATCGGGCCGTCGGGCTCGTCCCAGGTCTCCGACCAGAACCGGTCCTCCTCCCGCCGGATCCGGTCGTGGTCCAGGGGCTCGCGCTCGTCGGTCTCGACGCGGCCCTCCTCCTCGATCCGGCGGACCGTCTCCTCGTCCACCTCGACGCCCTCGTCCCGTCGGGTGGCCCGCCGGATCCGCCACCGGACGACCAGGCCCGCCGCCAGGGCGAGCACGCCCAGCGCCAGCAGCACGACGTTCCCCACCGGTCAGGCCTCCCCGTCCGGAGCGTCGTCGTCCGGCCCCCCCTCGTCGGGCGCGGGGCCGGGGCGGCCCACCAGGAACCCCTGGAGCAGGTCGCACCCCTCGCTCTCCAGCCACCGCCGCTGGCGCTCGCGCTCCACCCCCTCGGCCACCACGCTCAGCCCCAGGCCGTCGCCCACGCCGAGCACCGCGCGGATCAGCTCCTCGTCCCGCGGGTCCTCGCCGATCCCGTCCACGAACGCGGTGTCGATCTTGAGGATGTCCACCGGCAGGTGCTTGAGCTGCTGGAGCGTCGACTGGCCGGTGCCGAAGTCGTCCAGCGCCACCCGCACGCCGGCGCCGCGCAGCGCCCGCAGGGTGTCGGCGGCCCGCTGGAAGTCGCGCACCGCCGCGGCCTCGGAGACCTCGACCACCAGCCGGTCGGTGGGCAGGCCGGCCTCGTCCAGGGTCGCCGACACGGTGCAGGCGAGGTCGGGGTCGTGGAGGGTGGGTCCGGAGACGTTCACCGCGACCCAGCCCGAGCGCCCGTTCCCGCCCCACGAGGCGGCCTCGCGCACGGCGGCCTCCAGGGCCCAGGCGTCGAGCCGACGGACCAGCCCGGTCTCCTCGGCCAGGGCGACGAACGTCTCCGGCCGCACGTCCTCGGCCCCACCGTCCCGCCGCCACCGGGCCAGCGCCTCCCACCCGGCCCGCTCGTCGTCGGTGCGGCGGATGGGCTGATAGCGGAGGAAGAGGCGGTCCTCCTCCAGGGCCCGGTACAGGTCCTCCTCCAGCTCCAGCCGGTCGGAGGTGAAGATCTCGATGGAGGGCCGGTAGACCTGGAAGGTGGTCCCCCGCTCCCGCGCCGCCTCGTACATGGCCATGTCGGCGTGGGCCATCAGCGTCTCGAAGTCGTCGGCCGTGTCCGGGTGCAGCGCGATCCCGATGCTGCCCCCCAGGTGGACCTCGCGGCCGCCGATGCTGAAGGGCTCGTCGAAGACCTCCATCACCCGGCGGGCCGCCTGCACGGCGCCCTCCTGCTCCTCGCCGGCCTCGGTGAGGAGGACCGCGAACTCGTCCCCGCCCACGCGGGCGACGACGTCCGCCTTCCGCAGCGATCCCGAGAGCCGCCGGGCCACCTCCACCAGCGCCCGGTCCCCGGCCTCGTGGCCGAAGCTGTCGTTGATCGCCTTGAACCGCTGGAGGTCCAGGTACAGGAGGGCGACGCGCCGCCCCCGCCGCCGGGCCTCCTCCAGGGCCTGCTCGGCCTTCTCCCGGAGCAGCCGGCGGTTGGCCAGCCCCGTGAGGCCGTCGTAATAGGCCATGTCCTGCAGGCGGGCCCGCAGCCGGACCTCCTCGGTGACGTCGCGGGCCAGCGTCTGGATCGCCGGCTCGTCCCCGTACTCCACCGGGATCCCCCGCACCTCCACGTGGACCACGGTCCCGTCCATCTGGACGATCCGGACCTCCACCGGCTCCACGGGCTCCCGCTCCTCCTGGATCGACCGCAGGCGGCCGGCGATCAGCTCGCGGTCGTCCGGATGGACGAACTCCAGGACGGGCTCGCCCAGCAGCTCGTCGGGCGAGCCGGCGCCCAGCAGCTCCGCGCTCCGGGGGTTGAGGTAACGGAAGCGGCCGTCGACGTGGACCGCGATCCCGATCGGGGCCGAGCGGAGCAGCCGCCGGTACCGCTCGCGGGAGGTCCGCAGCTCGCGCCGGGCCCGGACCCGTTCGGTGACGTCCCGGAGGATGCCCTGGTAGCCGACCACCTCGCCGTCCCCGTCCCGGCGCGCCACCGCGTTGATCAGCACCTCCATCGGGGAGCCGTCGGCCTTCTCCTGGCAGGCGCGGTAGTCCCGGACGAAGCCCCGCTCCTCCACCTCCTCCTGGAAGCGTCGCCGCTCGTCGCGGTCGCACCAGAAGTCCAGCGCCCGGGCCCCGATCAGCTCATCGCGGTCCAGGCCGTACATGTCGGCCGCGGCGGGGTTCGCGTCGATCACCCGCCCCTCCCGGGACGTGATGAAGACGGCGTCGTGGGCCTGCTCGAAGAGCCGTCGGTAGTCGCCTTCGGTGGCCACCTGCCCCAGCCTCCGTGCTCGCGAGATCGCCATCGCCCCCGACCGTCGGGCACCCTGCGGTCCCGGCGCTAGCGTACCGGCCCCGCATCGGACCGGGCAAGTCGGCCGCGGCCGCGTTGGATCCGGCGGCGGCGCCGACTACATTGGCCCGGCCGCGGTGGCGGGCGGATCGGCCGGAGCCCCCGGCCCGGGTCGCCCCGTCGCCGACACGCCCCACGAGCCCTCCCGCGACGCCGAGGTGCCGATGGACCGCCGACGCGCCCTCCGAGACCACCTCCTCCCGGCCCTGGCCGGCCTGCTGGCCGCCCTGACCGTCGCCTGCGCGTCCCGCTCGCCGGCCGCCGATCCCGGCCCCGGCCCGGTCCCGGGCCTGGACGCCACGGTCTGGATGCAGACCTCGGCGGCCCGGGAGGCCACGGCGCGCCAGACCTACCGGCTGGCCACCCGGGAGCTGGAGCGGGCCCTGGCCGACAGCTCGCGGAGCGCCCTCCTGGACCCGGACGAGGACCACGGGAGCCGGCCGCCGGCGGTGATCCTGGACGTGGACGAGACGGTGCTGGACAACGGCCCCTACCAGGCGCGGCTGCTGCTGGACGGCCGGGACTTCTCGCCGGAGACGTGGGCCGCCTGGGTGCGGGAGGAGGCGGCCGAGCCGGTGCCGGGCGCCCGGGCCTTCACCCGCGCCGCCCGGGAGCGCGGCGTGGCGGTCTTCTACGTGACCAACCGGGACCACCGCCTCGAGGCCGCCACCCGGGCCAACCTCCGTCGCCTGGGCTTCCCGCTGCCCGGAGAGGAAGACGGGGCGGACGACCGGCTGCTGATGCAGGACGAGCGCGAGGGCTGGGGCTCGGACAAGGCCAGCCGCCGGGAGCACGTGGCGCGCGACCACCGGGTCCTGCTGCTGGTCGGCGACGACCTGAACGACTTCGTCTCCGGCGCCCGGGCTTCGGCCGAGGCCTACCGCCGCCTCCGGGAGCGCCACGCCGACCGGTTCGGCCGCGACTGGTTCATGCTGCCCAACCCCACCTACGGCACCTGGATGCGCGCCGCCACCGGCTTCCGGTCGGGCCTCTCCACGTCCGAGGCGATCCGGGCCAGGCTCGAGTCGCTGGACCCGCGCCGCTGAGGCCGCGGCCGGGGATCGCCCCGTCCGGTGACGGCCCGTCCTCGGCCGCGAGGCCCCCGAGATCGCCGCTCCGTTCCTTCCACCCGCACCGAACGCCATGACCGAACCCCGATCTTCCCCGCGAGCCCGATCCCCCCGGCGATTCCCCTGGACCGCCGCGCTGGCGGCCGCCCTGACGCTGGCGGTCGTCCTCCCCCTGGCCGCCCAGCAGGACGCCCTGCGCTCGGGCCCGATGGTGGGCTACTCGACGATGCGCGAGGTCGGCCTGTGGGTGCAGACCGAGCGGGCCGCCGAGGTCCAGTTCGTCTACTGGGACACGGCGAACGCCGACCGCCGGCTCCGCACCGAGCCGGTCCGGACCCGGGCCGAGGACGCCTTCGCCGTCGAGGTCGCGGCCGACAGCCTCCGGCCGGGCCGCACCTACCGCTACCGCCTGCTGATCGACGGCGACACGATCCGGCGCCCCTATCCCCTCCGCTTCCAGTCCCAGGAGCTGTGGCAGTGGCGCCGCGACCCGCCCTCCTTCCGGATGGCCCTGGGGAGCTGCGCCTACGTGAACGAGCCGCGCTTCGACCGGCCGGGCGATCCCTACGGGGGCGGCTACGAGATCTTCCGGGCGATCCACGAGAAGCGGCCGGACGCCATGCTGTGGCTGGGCGACAACACCTACCTCCGGGAGGCCGACTGGAACAGCCGATCGGGCATCCTCCACCGCTACAGCCACACGCGGTCGCTGGAGGAGCTCCAGCCCCTGCTGGGGTCCACGCACCACTACGCCCTCTGGGACGACCACGACTACGGGCCCAACAACAGCGACCGCTCCTTCTGGAACAAGGAGCTGACCGCCGAGGCCTTCCGGACCTTCTGGGCCAACCCGTGCGAGGGGGGCGTGGCCGACCTGGAGGAGGGCACGGCCTGCACCTTCCGCTGGTCCGACGTCCGCTTCTTCCTGCTGGACAACCGGTGGTGGCGATCGCCGAACCGTCGGACCACCGGCCGGCGCCAGATGCTGGGCGAGGAGCAGATCCGGTGGCTGGTGGACGCGCTGGTGGCCAGCCGGGCGCCCTTCAACGTGATCGCCGTGGGGGGGCAGGTGCTGAACCCCGTGGAGGGCTCGGAGAACTACGCCCGCTTCCCGGGCGAGCGCCGGAAGCTGCTGGACCGCATCCGGGAGGAGGGGATCGGCGGCGTCATCTTCCTGACCGGCGACCGGCACATGACCGAGCTCACCGTCCTGGAGCGCGAGGGCACGTATCCCCTGCACGACTTCACCGTCTCCCCCCTCACCTCCAGCCCCCACACCGAGGGCGACGAGGAGCCGAACTTCCGCCGGGCCGACGGCACGCTGGTCACCGAGCGCAACTTCGCCGTGATGGAGGTGACCGGGCCGCGCACCGACCGGACGATGACCCTCACCGTCTACGACCGGGAGGGCCGGGAGCTGTGGTCGCGCAGCCTGGACGCCCGGGAGCTGCGGGAGGACGGCGGCTGACGGGGACCCGGCGGCCAGCGGCGGCCGGCCGGGGACGCGGGACGGGAGACGAGCGTCCCGGCCCGGGGGGCCGGGCCCGGCGGACGAACCGGAGGTGCTTCCGATGACCGACCGCGAGCCCCCGAACCGGCGCGACGCCCGGCGCCGGGTGTGTGCGCTCTTCGACGACGCCGTCGCCGACGACGGCCCCCGGGGACGCCGGGACGCCGCCCTGGTCTCGGTGCTCTTCGGCGCCGGGGTCCCCGCCGCCACGGCGGCGTCGCTCCCCGTCTCGGCCTGGGACCCCGCCGCCGGCGTCCTCGCCTGGCGGCGGGAGGCCGACGAGCCGGCGGAGGGCGCGGCGCCGCAGGAGCCCGCGGACGATTCGGGGGACGGTCCGGCCGCGACGGTCCGTCGTCGGGCCGTGGAGGGCGCCCGGGAGGCCCTGGACCGCTGGCTGGAGGTGCGGGGGACGACGCCGGGCCCCCTGCTCTGCCGGCTCGAGGACGGCGGGAGGCCGACGTGCGAGCCGATGGAGCCGGCGGACGTGCGGGTGGTCCTGCAGGCCAGGGCCCGGAGCGCGGGGGTGCGCACCGGCTCGACCGGCGCTCTCAGGCGCCTCTACGAGTCACCCTGGTGGGAGGAAGTACCCCGGCGGAGCCCCGACGGCTGAGCCGCCCGGGCGCGGCGGGACGCTCTCCGGTCTGTGGTGGGAGACCCGGAGGGCCTACCAGCCGCTGCCGGCGTCGTCGTCCTGGGAGAAGGTGCTGCTCCCGGAATCCGGCGCGTCGACCCGGACCACGTTCTCCGCCTTCGGGCCCTTGGGGCCGTCGACGAGGTCGAACTCGACCTTCTCGCCCTCGTCCAGGTCCTTGAAGCCGGTCCCCTGGATGTCGCTGTGGTGGACGAAGACGTCCTCACCCTCGTCCTGCTCGATGAACCCGTAGCCCTTCTCGGTGGAGAACCACTTGACGGTGCCTTGCATGCCTCGATCCTCGTGCAGTTGCCGTACTTCCGAATGAGACGGCCGGCGCCCGGGAGGCCGCCGAACCGGTCCCGAAGGTGCCCCCTCCGGGCCGTCCGGGCAACCCCGCCGCCCGCAGCCGACCCCTACGTTATCATCGAGCCGTCTACTTGACCAGCAGGAGCCGTCGGGCCCCGGCGCGGGCGACCGCCCCCTCGGCCGCGGACCGTGCGCGCGGGACCGCCGCCTTGTCCGGGCCGCCGCGTCCGCGAAGGTTGGCGCCTCGTCCCGGCGGCGCCGGCCACCGGCGCCCGGAGTCCCGAGC
>CAZJJO010000099.1:0-6846 GCA_964546375.1 uncultured Gemmatimonadota bacterium | reverse complement strand
CCACCGGGATGTCGAAGAAGCCCTGGAGCTGGTGCTGGTGGAAGTCGATGGAGAGCACCCGGTCGGCGCCCGCCGCCGTGATCAGGTTCGCCATCAGCTTGGCGGCGATCGACACCCGCGGCTGGTCCTTCCGGTCCTGGCGGGCGTAGCCGTAGTACGGCACCACCGCCGTGACCCGGGCCGCCGAGGCCCGCTTGGCCGCGTCGATGAGGATCAGCAGCTCCAGGACGTTCTCCGCCGGCGGGTTGGTGGGCTGGACGATGAAGACGTCCCGCCCCCGGACGTTCTCGTTGATCTTGACGAAGATCTCGCCGTCGGCGAACCGCTCGATGGTGACGTCGCAGAGCGGCCGGTCCAGCTCCTCGGAGATGCGTCGTGCCAGCTCCGGGTTGGCCGTGCCCCCGATCAGCATCATGGGGCTGGCCGTGGCGGACAGCTCGGGCATGCTCTCCTCTTGTCCGGGTGCGCCGGGAATCCGAGAGCCCGACGCCGGGTCGGGCTCGCTGGTGCGGGGACGGTTCGGGGCCGGAACGGCGGCGATCCCTCAGCCTACATCCCCCCGGATGGGCCGTCAAATCCCGTGCCTCCCCGCGGGACGCCGCCGCTCGGGAGGGCCCGGGCGACGGACCGGGCCGGCCGGTCGGCCGGCCCCACGGGGGGCGGGGGTCCCGGCGGCCGATCCGGCCGCGACCGAGGCCGCGGACGGCCGTACGCATCCGGGGCGGGCGGGGAGGCCGGGCGAGGAACGGTTCTCGCTCACTGGTGAAGAAACAGGATCGAAGCTTCGCCCGGGTGTCCGGCCCGGGCGCCCGGCACGCCGGGACCCGCCTCAGCGAACACGGAGCCGACGGTGCAACGCCCAGACGCCCAGCGCCAGCAGCCTCCCGGCGGGCCGGAGGAGCGCGACGAGGACCGGCAGCGATCCGGCTCCATCCTCTCCGGCGGCCGCGGCGGCCTGATCTGGATCCTGCTCTTCCTCGTGGCCCTCACCTGGCTGTGGGGCCCCCTCGGGCCGGGCCTGGAGGACCGGACGCGGGTCAGCTACACCGAGTTCCGGGACCAGGTGCAGGCGGGCAACGTCACCCGGATCACCGAGAGCGGCGGCGAGATCACCGGCTCCTTCGACAGCCCGGTGGAGGTCCGCACCGACGGTCAGTCGCAGACGGTCACCGACTTCGTCACCCACCTCCCCTCCTTCGGGGACGAGCAGCTCCTCTCCCGCCTCGAGGAGCAGGGGGTGACGGTGGAGACCGAACCCCCGTCGGACTTCTCCTGGTGGGCCGTCCTCATCAACGTCCTCCCGTTCCTCCTGCTGATCTGGCTCGGCTACATCTTCTTCACCCGCATGCGCTCGCAGGGCCAGAACATCTTCTCGATGGGCCGCAGCGGGGCGGAGGCCTTCGACGTCGAGGAGGACGAGCGCACCACCTTCGAGGACGTGGCCGGCCTGCAGAACGCCAAGAAGGAGCTCGAGGAGATCATCGAGTTCCTCAAGGACCCGGACCGGTTCCAGCGGCTGGGCGGCGAGATTCCGCGCGGCGTGCTGCTGGTGGGGCCGCCCGGGACCGGGAAGACGCTGATGGCCCGGGCCGTGGCCGGCGAGGCCGACGTGCCCTTCTTCAACATGACCGGGTCCGACTTCATGGAGATGCTGGTGGGCGTGGGCGCCTCCCGGATCCGCGACCTCTTCGACGAGGCCAAGGAGCACTCGCCCGCCATCATCTTCATCGACGAGCTCGACTCGATCGGCCGACAGCGGGGCGCGGGCCTGGGGGGCGGCCACGACGAGCGGGAGCAGACCCTGAACCAGCTCCTCTCGGAGATGGACGGCTTCGAGCCCACCCACGAGGTGGTGGTGGTGGCCGCCACCAACCGCCCGGACATCCTGGACCCCGCCCTGCTCCGCCCCGGCCGGTTCGACCGTCGGGTCACCGTCGACCTCCCCACCAAGGAGGCCCGCCGCGAGATCCTGGAGCTGCACGCCCGGGAGAAGCCCCTCTCGGGCGACGTGGACCTGGACGAGCTGGCCCGCGGCACCCCCGGCTTCAGCGGCGCCGACCTCAAGAACCTGCTCAACGAGGCCGCCCTGCTGGCCGCCCGGGAGGACAAGGACCGGATCGAGGCCGAGGACGTCGAGGAGGCCCGGGACAAGGTGATGATGGGCCTGGAGCGCGAGAACCTGGCCCTGGACGACGAGGAGAAGCGCCTGCTGGCCTACCACGAGGGCGGGCACGCCGTGCTGGCCGCCCTGCTCTCCAACGCCGACCCGCTCCACAAGGTCACCATCGTCCCCCGGGGGCGGGCCATGGGCGTCACCCAGCAGCTGCCCGAGAAGGACAAGTACATCTACCGCCGGGAGTACGTGGTCGACCGGCTGGCGGTGATGATGGGCGGACGCGCCGCCGAGGACCTGGTGATGGAGACGGCCACCAGCGGGGCCGAGAACGACCTGAAGCAGGCCACGCACCTGGCCCGCAAGATGGTCCTGGACTGGGGGATGAGCGACCGCTTCAAGGACATCGCCTTCGGCGGGGACAAGGAGAACGTCTTCCTGGGCGAGGAGATCGCCCAGCAGCGCCAGTACAGCGACGAGACGGCGCGCGACGTGGACGAGGAGGTGCAGGGCATCCTCTCGTCCGCCTACGAGCGGGCCATGCAGACCCTCCGCGACAACCGGGAGGGGCTGGACCGGCTGGCCGACGCCCTGCTGGCCGAGGAGGAGCTGACGGCCGACGAGGTGTTCGAGCTGCTCGGCATCGACCCCGAGACGAAGCGTGACGGGGGCCCTCCCGTCGACGCGGAGGACGAGGCCGGCCGCCCCGAGGACGCCGGGACGGGGGCCGCCGCGGAGGCCGACGCCGGGCCGGCCGGCGACACCGCCGCCGACGCCGACGGCGAGCCGGACGCCGGGGACTGAGCGCCCGGCCCCCTTCCCTCAGCCCCCCTGCTCCGCTCCCGGGGCCGGGCCGACCTCCCCGCCCCCGCCGGCCGGCCGGCCGGCGCCCTCCCCGCCGCCGAGCCCTTTCGGGGCGTAGAGCGTCCGGATCGGGAACGGGATCTCGATGCCCTCCTCCCGGTAGCGGGCGTGGATCCGCTTCACGAGCTCGTGCCGCACGGCGAACTGCGCGTCGTAGCGGTCGATGCGGACGCGCAGGCGGAAGAGGACGGCCGAGTCGCCGAAGCCCTGGTAGCGGAGGATCGGGTCCGGCCACCCCTCGTCGCCGAGGTCGAAGTCCTCCATCACCGCCCGGGCCTCCTCCAGGGTGACCCGCTCCACCCGGTCCAGGTCGCTGTCGTAGGCGACGCCGACCTCCAGCCGCACCCAGAGCGGGCGCGAAGGCAGGTCGAAGTTCGTGACGATGGCGTTGGCCAGCTTCGCGTTGGGCACCACCACCTCGTGGTCGTCGACCCGCGACTTGATGGTGGTGTTGCGCCAGCGGATGTCGGTGACGTAGCCCTCCTCGCCGCTGTCCAGCCGCACGAAGTCCCCGTTGCGCACCTGTCCGGCCAGGATGATCTGGAAGCCGGCGAACAGGTTGGAGAGGGTGTCCTGGAGGGCCAGCGCCACGGCCAGGCCGCCGATCCCCAGGCTGGCCACCAGGGCGCCGACCCGGATCCCGAGGTTCTGGAGGATGAGGAAGGTCCCCAGGACGAAGACCAGGATCCGGGCCATGTTCTCCAGCAGGGTGATCGAGGGCAGGACGCCCTCGGTGCTGCGCGCCCAGGCCTCCAGGCCCCGGGTGGTGAGCCGGGCGGCCACCACGGTGAAGGAGAGGCCCACCACGACGATGAGCCCCTTGTCGATCACCTGACCCCAGAAGTCGGTCAGCTCGACGGGGACCGTCTGACGGGCCCCGTAGATCCCGCCGGCCGTGAACCAGACGAACGCCATCCCGCGGAGGGCGTCCATCACGGCGTCGTCGCCGCGCCACCGCGTACGGTCGGCGGCGGCCCGGAGGTGGGTGAAGAGCCATCCCTCCACCAGCAGGCCGAGCCCGAGGCCGACGCCGAAGAGGACCACGGGCATCAGCCACCCGCCCGAGGGGTCGGAGCTCAGGAGGCCGGACGCGGTCGCGTCCTGGATCACGGGGATCGGGGAGTGGACGACATCGCTGGCCTCCCGGGTTCGAGCGCCGACCGGTCGCGTTCAAACTCCGATCCGGCGGCCCCGTCCGCAAAGGCCGGGCCGGTCCCGCGCCCCCCGGACGCGCCGCCCCGGCGCCGGACCGCCGGCGCTCGGCCCGACGGCACGAAGCTTCCATCCGGAGGCGGTTCGAAGGCCGGCGCCCGCCGACGGGCGCCCGGCCGGCCGAGCACGGGAGCGGAACGGAGCCGGAGGGAGACCGACCATGGCGGAGCCGCAGATCGCCGAGAAGGAGCCCGCGGGCGTGGAGCTGGAGCCCGGCACCTACTGGTGGTGCCGATGCGGACGGTCCGACGACCAGCCCTTCTGCGACGGCTCACACCAGGGAACCGACTTCGAGCCGGTCGAGTTCGAGGTCGAGGAGGAGGACACCTACTGGCTCTGCCAGTGCAAGCGGACCGGGAGCCCGCCCCACTGCGACGGGACGCACAGCGACCTTTGAGCGGGACCCCAGGCCGCCGGGCGACGCCGCACGACGGAAGGCCCGGTCCGGGCGGAGCGCCCGGCCGGGCCTTCGCGCGCCGCCGGCGTTCGGGCGCCGGCCGCCGTCGGACGACGCCCGGGTCGGGATCAGCCGCCGGAGCCCTCGCCCGACATCTCGCTCTCGCCGGACCCGGACATCTCGCCGTCGCCGGACCCGGACATGCCACCGTCGGCCTGCCAGGCGGAGGGCGCCGGGAGATCGCCACAGGCCACCGGCGTGCCGCCCGACCCGTGCGCCTGCACGAAGTGGGTGGTGTCGGCCAGGACGGATCCGGCGAGCACCGTCGTGCTGCCGCCGGTGCCGTCGGCCTGGCCGTCCACCGCGCTCAGGGGCTGGTCCACGCCGCCGCCGGCCGAGCAGGTGCCGGTGTGGACGTGGGCGGCGTAGCTCTGGCCCTGCTCGAGGCCGGTCAGGCTCAGGGCGATCCGCACGGAGTCGCCGGCCGGCGTCACCCGGGCTTCGCCGGAGATCCCGCTCCCGCCCCGGGCCGCGAGGGCGATCGTGGCCCCGGCTTCGCCGTCCTCCTCGGGCATCGTGTCGGACGCCATAGCATCGTCGGACGTCTGCCCCATCTGGCCGTCCTGCTGGGTGCCGGTCTCCCCGCACGCCAGGAGCGCCAGCGGAAGGAGCAGCCCCAGGACAGCGGTCGTCGTCTTCCTCATACGGTCCTCCTCACGGTGTCGGTGCACGCAGGAACTCGCTTCGGCGCGCCGGTCCGCACGGCGACGGACGGTTCCACCGTACCGGAGCGATCCGTTTCCGAAAGGGCGCAAGCCAGATGCCACCCGCGCTCCGGGCGGCCGACGCGGATCGGCTAGCATCAGACAGGTCGTCCGGTATTATTGCGGCAGGCGGCGACCCGGCCGGCCGACCCGGCCGAGGAATACTAACTGGATCGTTGACAGCGGCCGCCGCCGCTGTTATCGTTGACTACGATCATCGTAGAGAACGGAGGCGCACGTGAGCGACGGAGTGAGCTTCAGCGACCGTGAGCTGGACGTGATGAGCGTCCTCTGGGAGAAGGGCTCCGGCACGGTCCGGGAGGTCAAGAACGAGATCGAGGACGATCTCGCCTACACGACCATCCTCACCGTCTGCCAGACGCTCGAGGACAAGGGCCACGTCCGCCACGAGGAGGAGGGCCGGGCCTACCGGTACTATCCCCTGGTGGAGCAGGAGGAGGCCGGGCAGACCGAGCTTCGGAAGCTCGTCGAGAAGATCTTCCTGGGCTCCTCGGAGATGGTCCTGGCCCAGCTCGTCTCGGAGCGCGACCTGACGAGCGAGGAGCTGGAGCGGATGCAGGAGCTGCTCGAGGAGCGCCTCGAGGAGAGGGAGAGCTGACACGGGAGGAGAAGGATGATCGCCGCCTGGGCCGTCTACGGGATCGCGCTGGCCGGCCTCGCCGCCCTCGCCGCGAGGGCCGCCGAGGAGACGCTGGAGGCGTGGAGGCTGCCGACGCGCTGGATCTGGGCGGCGGCCGCCGCCGGATCGGTGGCGACCCCGGCGGCGATGCGGTGGGACCTGGCGGGACGGGCGGCCCGCCGGGCGGGCGAGCTGCTGGGCGGAGGCTCGGCCGGAGCGGGGGTCGGGCTCGGACCCGGCTCCGTCGGCGTCGCCGCCGCCTCCTCCGCCGCCGACCCGGGAGGCTGGCCGGAGGCCCTGCTCTTCTCCGCCGGCGTCGACCGGGCGGTGCTGGTCCTCTGGGCCGCCGGCTCGGCCCTGGTCCTGGCCGGCGCCCTGCGGGCCTGGTGGCGGGTGCGTCGCGGCCGGGAGCGATGGCCGGCCCGCCGGGTGGCCGGGACCGAGGTGCTGGTGTCCGGGGAGACCGGGCCCGCGGTCTCGGGCGTGCTCGACCCGGTGATCGTCCTCCCGCGGCGGGTCCTGGACCTGCCGGAGGAGGAGCGCCGGCTGGTGGTGGCGCACGAGCGCCAGCACCGCGAGGCCCGGGACCCCCTCCCGCTGGCCGTGGGCCTGACGGCCCTGGCCGCCTGTCCCTGGAACCCCGCCGTCTGGTGGATCGCCCGCCGGCTCCGCCTGGCCGTGGAGCGGGACTGCGACCGGCGGGTGCTGGCGTCCGGCGCCGACCCCGCCGCCTACGGCCGGGTCCTGCTGGCCGAGGCCGGGGGCCGCGCGGCGCCGCTGCCGGCCGCCGCGCTGGGCCGGGGCCGCAGCCACCTGGAGCGCCGCATCCGCTCGCTGGGCCGGGGCGCCCCGCGCC
>CAZJJO010000098.1:0-6889 GCA_964546375.1 uncultured Gemmatimonadota bacterium | reverse complement strand
CCATGCGATCCCAGAAGCTGACCTTCGAGGGCGCCGCCGGCGACGAGCTCGTCGGCCGGCTGGAGACGCCCGCCGCCGGCGAGCCCGCCGCCTACGCGCTCTTCGCCCACTGCTTCACCTGCTCCAAGGACCTGAAGGCGGCGGTCAACGTCAGCCGGGAGCTGGCGGCCCGCCGCATCGCCGTCCTCCGCTTCGATTTCACCGGCCTGGGCGAGAGCGAGGGCGACTTCGCCGACACCGACTTCAGCTCCAACGTCGACGACCTGGTGGCGGCGGCGGAGTTCCTGGAGCGCGAACACGGGTCGCCCTCGGTGCTGGTGGGCCACAGCCTGGGCGGGGCGGCGGTGCTGCAGGCGGCCTCGCGGATCCCCTCCTCCGAGGCGGTCGCGACCATCGGCGCGCCGGCTCATCCCGAGCACGTGAAGCGGCACCTCACCGGGTCCATCGACGAGATCGAGGAGCGGGGGGAGGCCGAGGTCACCCTGGCCGGCCGGAGCTTCACCATCCGGAAGGCCTTCCTGGACGATTTGGGGGAGGCCCGGATGGAGGAGACGGTGGCGAGCCTGGGCCGCGCGCTGCTGATCTTCCACTCGCCGCTGGACGGGACGGTGGGCATCGACAACGCGGCGAAGCTCTACCGCTGGGCGAAGCACCCGAAGAGCTTCATCTCGCTGGACCGGGCCGACCACCTGCTGACCGACCCCGTCGACTCGCGCTACGTGGGCACCGTGCTGGCGGCCTGGGCGCGCAAGTACCTGGAGGGGCTGGAGGAGGACGGGCGGCGGCCGGATCGGTGGACGGTCGGCGAGGACGAGGTGGCCGCCCGCATCGGCACCGACCGTTTCCGCACCGACATCCTGGCGGGCGGACATCCCCTGGTGGCCGACGAGCCCGAGGAGGCGGGCGGCACCGACCAGGGTCCCTCGCCCTACGACCTCCTGAGCTCGGCGCTGGGCGCCTGCACCGTGATGACCCTGCGGATGTACGCCGACCACAAGGAGTGGCCGCTGGAGCGGGTGGACGTCCGGCTGGAGCACGGGAAGGTGCACGCCGAGGACGACGAGCGGGCCTGCCGCGAGGAGGACCCCCCCGACAGGGTGGACCGGATCGACCGGGTGCTCGAGGTGGAGGGCGACCTGTCGGAGGAGCAGCGCCAGCGGCTGGTGGAGATCGCCGACCGCTGTCCGGTCCACAAGACGCTCCGCCACGGGATCGTCGGCGAGACCCGGCTCGCCGACTGAGCCGGGCGGGGAAGGGGGGTCAGCGCCCCCCGACGCCGGCGGTGTCGACCCCGGCCGTGTCCGACGCCTGCCCGGACACGGGGGCGCCCCCGGCTCCGCTCGCTCCGGTTTCGGCCCCGGCCGGCTCCCGCTGGCCGCCGCCCGCCGGCGCCCGGCCCTTGCGAACCCCGTGCAGGAACGGATCCTCGACGAAGGGCCCGTAGCGGTCCAGCGACAGGACGACCGAGTCCCCGGGCTCGACCAGGAGGTCGATGGCGGAGACGCGCTGGCGGAAGGTGGCCAGCATGGCGCCGCTGTCGGTGGACACGGTGAGCAGGACCCGCTCGGCGTCGGCGCGCTTGTTCAGCACCTCGCCCCCGATCCGCGTCCGCTCGGAGCGCAGGGCGTCGGGCAGGTGGGGACCGACCAGCGGGGGGAGCGCCAGCGCGGCGGCGACGCCCAGCGCCAGCCCGGCGACCAGCCACGGCCACCGGCGGCGTGGTCCTCCGCCGCTTCCTCCGTCCGGGCCGGCCCCTCCGCCGCCCTCCCGTGCCCCGCCGCCGGCCCGGTCCATCTCGTCCACGTCCGGCAGGTCGGGGATGTCGAAGTCCTCGGGCATGGAGCCTCCGGCGTTCGGGGCGGTCGTCGGATCGGACGGAGAGAGGAGGGCCGTCCCCCCGAAATTCCTCCCCATAACCTCGCGCCCGAACGGGTCGACGGCAACCGGCCGCGACGGGCGAGCCGTCCCATCCCGACAGGCATATGTGACGGTACGTCCGTCCCACCCGTCCACGGGGTGGACCGACCGGGGCCGGTGCGGCCGGGCCCCGGGCCGGCGGGACGGTCGACCCGGACGGGCCCGGTTCCTGAGCTGGCTCCGGGGGCGTTCGGCCGCCGGCGCGACCCTTGCACGGGGACGCGGGTAAAGATGGCAAACACGGTCGGACCCGGGTGGCCGAGACGGCCGTCCCGGGGTAAATTGTAACAACGGCACGCGGGGTACGTCGAATTTCGGACGACGCCGCGAGGCGCGCGACGGATCCGACCCCCGTGTTGCGCTCAATAACCAAGGGAGGCAACGTGAGCATCACGTTCACGGACCGCGAGCTCGAGATCATGAACATCCTCTGGGACGAGGGCTCGGCCACGGTCAAGGAGGCCCGGAAGGTGGTCGGCGAGGACACGCCCTACACCAGCGTCCTGTCGATCTTCCAGACCCTGGAGCAGAAGGGGCACATCCGGCACGAGCGAGAGGGGCGGGCGTACCGCTACTACCCGCTCGTCGAGCGCGAGGAGGCCGGCAAGAAGGCCCTCCGCTACGTCCTGGATCGTCTCTTCAAGGGCTCCCCGGAGGCCCTGGTGACCTCGCTCGTCTCGGACCGCAAGGTCTCGGAGGACGAGGTCGAGGAGCTGCGCAGCATCCTCGAGGACCGGACGGAGGGCTGACCTCCTCCGACCGGAGGACCGGGATCGTATAGCGCGGAACGGGGCGAGATGATCCTGACCTGGTGCCTCTACGCGTTCCTCGTGGCCCTCCTGGCCACGGGGGCCGCGATGGCGGGGGAGCGGGCCCTCCGGCTCTACGACCGTCCGGCCCGCTGGGTGTGGCTGGGGGCGATGCTCCTGTCGGTGGGCCTGCCCCTGGCCTACGGCGTCGCCCTGGCGGCCGGCGGTCCGCCTCCCCAGCCCGTGATCCCGGCCGAGCTTCCCGTGATCGAGATCCGGGGTCTCTCGATCCCGGCGGGATCGACCGGGGCCTCGCGGGGCCCCGTGGACGAGCTGGCCGCCGCGGCGCCCTGGCTCTGGCTGCTCTCCTCGCTGTGGCTGGCCCTCTGGCTGGTGCGCTCGAAGCGCCGCCTCCGGGAGAGCGAGGCGGGCTGGCGTCCGGCCTCCACCGCCTTCGCGCGGGAGGAGCCCGTCTACCGGGCCGAGACCTTCGGGCCCGCCGTCGTCGGCTTCGCCAGCCCCCGCATCGTGCTGCCCGACTGGGTGGCCGACCTGGACGACGAGCGCCGGCGGCTCGTGATGCTCCACGAGCACGAGCACCTCCGCTGCCGGGATCCGATGGTCGTGCTGGCGGGGTGGGCGTTCCTGGTGGCCGTGCCCTGGCTGGCGCCCCTGTGGTGGCAGTTCCGGCGGCTGCGGCTCGCCGTGGAGAAGGACTGCGACCGGCGGGTGGTCGAGCAGACCGGCGACGCCCGGCGCTACGGTCGGCTCCTGCTGGAGGCCGAGGAGCTGTCGGGCGGCCTCGCCGCGCCCCTCGTCACCAGCGGCGGCTCCTTCGTGGGCGACCGCATCCGGTCGCTGGTCGAGGCCACCCCCCGCTTCCGGGACCTGAGGGCCGCGGGCGCGGTAGGGGCCCTGGCGGCCGCCCTGCTGGCGGCCGGGATGGTGCCCCCGCCGGGGGTGGCGGCTCTGGATGCTGCCGCCGAGCGCATCGTCAGTGGGGAGTATGACACCCCGCCCAAAATCACTAACCGCGAGCACTTCATTGCAGAGGCACGGGCTGCGAGCGCAGCGCAAGCTGAGGGGGCGCTGGACACCGTAATTGTAAGAACGCACATAACTCCAGGCGGCAATGTCAACGGCGGCTATGTCTCCCGGCGTGGGGTGCCGCCGGAAATGCGCCGCGCAGCCCTTCAGGTCATCGCTGAGACCCGCTTCCGCCCCGCCATGCGGGATGGTGAACCGGTCCAGACGTGGGTGGCGGTAAAAATTCCGTTCGGGCCGTGATTCCAGCTAATGAAATCTCGTAAGGTTTCCCGGGTCCAGCCAAAACGGCTCTTACCATAATTCCGAATTTTCACCATTAATATAACTTTTCATTGCGTGTCTTGATTTTTTAGAAGCGGGCCCGCTACGCTGGTCGCCGTCGCTAGCCGCCGGAACCAGCGGAGGAGGCAAGCCCCGTGATCCCCCCCCGTCGACGACCCCTGATGGCCCTGGGAGCCCTCGCCGCCGCCGCGGCCCTGGCGGCCGCAGGAGCGGACGGCGGCCGGGAGGCCCGGGCCGAGGCCCCGGAGGTCCCCTCGCCCGCCTTCGAGGCCGTCTTCGCCGAGGCCGACCGGGTGGAGCTGGAGGAGCCCGACAGCGCCCTCATCACCGAGGTCCGGACCGTGGCGGTCGGTCCGGAGGGCCGGCTGGCGGTGCCCGACCAGGAGCTGGACCGGGTCCGGGTCTACGGCCCCGAGGGCCGCCTGCTGGCCGATCTGGGCGGCGAGGGCGCGGGGCCCGGCGAGTTCCGGGGCCCCCGTGACGCCGCCTTCACGGCCGACGGCCGGCTGTGGGTCAGCGACGTGTCCAACGGCCGGCTGGCCCGCTTCGGGCCGGAGCTCTCCTTCGAAAGGACCCTCCCGCTGAAGGACGCCTACTACGCGGGCGACCTGGAGGCCGCCGGCGACCGCCTGCTGGCCTTCGTGGCCCGGGCCGAACCCGGCGCCCGGGCGATCCGCGTCTACGGCGGCGACGGCGCCGTGGAGAAGACCTTCCACCCGCGGCGGCCCGCCTACCGCGAGGTCCCCTACTGGTCGGCGGTGGCCGGGCACCTGATGGCCGTGTCCGAGAGCCACCTGGTGGCCGGGGGCAACCTCCGCTACCCGATGGTCCGCTACGGCCCGGACGGGAGCCTGCGCGACAGCGTCGGCCGGCCGCCGGCGAGCTGGGAGGCGGCGCCCGAGCCCGACCGGGGCGACTTCGCCGGGCCCGACCGGTTCCGGAAGCTGGCCGAATGGCGGCGCACCTTCACCACCATCGACCGCGTGGCCCTCTACCGCGACTCCCTCCTGGTGGTGTCCCACCGGTCGCTGGACCCCGAGGTGCTGGCCTACGAGGAGGCCGCCTACCGGGCCGACGTCTACCGGCCCGACGGCACCAAGCTGGTCGAGGACGTCCACCTGCCGGGTCGCCTGCTGGCCGGGGGCCAGCACCTGCACCTGCTGCTCTCGACGGCGCCCGGGCCCTGGACCGTGGGCCGGTTCGAGGTGGCGCCCGGGGGCCGGGCCCGGGTCGCGCTGGCCGGGGCGGGGCGGTGAGCGGGCGGCGCCTGCTGGAGCGGGCGGCGGGCCTCCTCCCGTGGTTGGGCGCCGCCGCCCTGGTGGCGGCGCTGTGGGGCCACCGATCGGCGCTGGAGGCGGCCCGGGCCCAGGCGGCCGAGTTGGAGGGGCCGGCCCGGCGCTCGCTGGTGGCCGACCGCCTGGTGGGCGCCGACCTGTCGGAGGCCCGGCTCCCCGACCCGGAGGGGGCGGAGGCTCCCCTGCACCGGGAGGGCGGCTGGACGCTGGTCTGGTTCGTGGACCCGGCGACCTGCCCCGCCTGCCTGGACCGGACCGGCGACTGGCGGCGGGCGAACCGGCGGCCGGGGCTGGCGGGCACGGTGGTGCTGGCCGGCGTCGGGCCGGACGAGGCCCGGCGGATGCGGCGCCGCGCGGGGCTGGAGGGCCGCGTGCTGGCCGATCCCGGGGGGGGCACGTCGGCCAGCGTGGGCGTGGACGCGGTGACGCCGGCCGTCTTCGCCCTGGTGGACGCCGACGGCACGGTGGCGCTCGCCGAGGCGCGGCGGGCCGCCACCACCTGCGACTGGAGCTTCCCCCGGCAGGCGGCGGCGCTGGTCGCCGGGGGCGAGGCGGGCCGCCTGGCCGAGGGCGGCTCCTAGGCTCTCAGCACGGGTGTCGACGCAGCACCTTCGCTTCCTCATTCACCTCAGACGGGAGGGATTTCCCATGAGCGACGAGACGAGCCTCCTTCGGGCGGGCCTGGCGGGCGTGGCCGCGCTGGCCGTGGCCGCCGCCTCGCTGGCGGTCCTGCCGCAGCCGGCCGAGTCCATCTCCCTCGAACAGCATGACGAGAACGGGGAGTGTTTGAGTGGTTGCGACGGATCGACGCAGGTCTGCTGCCTCCGGGGCGGCTTCGGGGGGCGCTGACGCCCCGATCGACCCGGCGCGGAGCGTGCCCCGGCGCCCCTCGCGGGTGCCGGGGCGTCCGCGCTTCAGGGGGGAACGGTGCCGCCGGTCAGCCCGCGAAGAAGAGCACCGTCAGGGAGACGGTGTCCAGGAACCCGTGGCCCAGGATCGGCACCCACAGGTTCCGGTCACAGGCCAGGTAGGCGCCCGCCAGCACCAGGCCGATCACCCCGGTGGTGAGCATCCCGCCCGGCCCCTGGTAGAAGTGTCCGGCGCCGAAGGCCGCCGACGAGACCAGGGCCGCCGCGGCCCATCCCCCGCGTCCGCCGCCCAGGACGTCCGCCAGCTCGTTCATCAGGAAGCCCCGGAACAGCAGCTCCTCGCCGAAGGCCGCCGTGACCCAGGCGGCGACCAGCAGGCCCGCGAAGGCCACCGGGTCGCCGCGCACCGGGTCCAGGACCGAGAGGTCGGCGGGCGCGAGGCCGAGGAGCGACCGGAGCGGGCCGACCAACAGCGCCGAGGCCAGGAAGGCGGCCGCGGTGGTGAGCGCGGCCCGGGCCAGCGTCCGGCCTCGCTCCTCGGGCGGTCGGAAGCCGTAGTCGCCCCAGGATCGCCCGAGCCGGCGGGCGGCGAGGTGGGCCACCCCGAGAGGCAGGGCCAGCAGGACGATCGCCGCCAGCGCACGGACCGGGGCGGGGCCGGGGAGAGCGCCGCCGGCGGGGCCGCGCAGGGCGACGAGGAGGCCCGGAGCGGCCGCGGCCGCCACGGCGG
>CAZJJO010000097.1:2362-6927 GCA_964546375.1 uncultured Gemmatimonadota bacterium | reverse complement strand
CGGATCCCCCCCGTTGCCCCGCGCGGCCCCGCCGCCCCGGAGCCGGGCGATCCGCCGGGCCGCCCGGGCCCTCGCCTCCCGCACCCGGTCCCGGACCCGGGCCGAGGGCTCGCCCCGGTGGCCCGCCCGCAGCTCGCGCCAGCGGACCGCCGGCACGTCCACGTGCAGGTCGATGCGGTCCAGCAGGGGGCCGCTGACCCGGCCCGCGTAGCGGCGGATCATCGCCGGCGTGCAGGTGCATCGCTCGCCGCCGCCCGTGTGGTGACCGCAGGGACAGGGGTTCATGGCCGCCACCAGGTGGAATCGGGCCGGATAGGTCAGCGACGCGCGGGCCCGGACCAGGGTGACCGTCCCCTCCTCGATGGGCTGGCGGAGGGCCTCGAGGCTGGCCCGGCCGAACTCGGGCAGCTCGTCCATGAAGAGCACGCCCCGGTGGGCCAGCGACGCCTCCCCGGGCCGCGGGACCGAGCCGCCCCCCACCAGCCCCGCCGGGCTCACGGTGTGGTGGGGGGCCCGGAAGGGGCGGCGCTCGATCAGCCCCACCCCCGGCGGCAGGCGGCCGGCGACGCTGTGGACGGCGGTCACCTCCACCGCCTCCTCCAGCGACAGCTCGGGCAGCAGCCCGGGCAGCCGGCGGGCCAGCATGGTCTTGCCGGCGCCCGGCTCGCCGCGCAGCAGGAGGTTGTGCCCCCCGGCCGCGGCCACCTCCAGCGCCCGCTTCACCCGCTCCTGGCCGACCACCTCCGCCAGGTCCGGCGCGGGAGCGTCCCCTCCCCCGGACGACGCCGCGGCGGGGACGTCGGCCGGCCCGGGCAGCTCCTCCTCTTCCCGCAGGAACGCGGTCACCTGGTCGAGCCCCTCGGCCCCGACCACGGGGAAGTCCACGATGGGGCGGGCCTCGGGCAGGTTGTCCCGCGGCAGGATCAGCCCGTCCACGTCGCCCTCGGACCGGGCGTGGAGGGCCATGGGCAGGGCGCCCCGGACCGGCCGCAGGCTCCCGTCCAGCCCCAGCTCCCCCACCATCGCCCAGCGGCGGCAGCGGCCGGCCGGCAGGTCGCCCCAGGCGGCCAGGATCCCGGCCAGGATGGGGAGGTCGAAGGCCGCCCCGCCCTTGCGCACCCCCGCCGGCGCCAGGTTGACGGTGATCCTCAGCCCCGGCACGCGCAGGCCGAGGCCCCGGGCCGCCGCCCGGATGCGCTCCTTGCCCTCCCGGACGGCGCTCTCGGGCAGGCCCACCACCTGGATCATGGGCGTGCCGCGGGTGATGGCCACCTCCACCCGCACCCGGTAGGCCTCCAGGCCCCGCAGCGCCACCGAAGGGATCGTCTCCTGCATGCCCCAGGCTGGGGCGGCGGGTCATCGGGCCGTCAAGCGACGCGGCCGGCGCGGAGAGGATCCCGCCGGCGGGGAGAAGACCGGAACCGAAGGCGGGCGGCGGTCCGACGCCTCAGTGGTCGAACCTCGCGGCCTCCCGATGATACCGCTTGACCACCACGCCTCCGGCCCGGTGCGGAAGCGTCTCGACGGGGGCCCGTCCGGAGGGATGCTAAGTATATAACAGACTGCTAAGGAATCAACACCCACCGGGCCGACGCGGCCGGAGCCCGGCCGCTCTCCCGGGACGACCGCCCGGAACCGGGAGGACCCGCCCGGTCCGCCGGGAGCGCCCCCCGGGGCGGGGGCGGCGGCTACGGCTGGAGCGCCGTCGCCTCGTCGCCCTCCACCGAGATCACGACCGTCTCCACCGACGGGACCTGCTCCAGCGTCCGCTCGACCTGGGCCCGGACGGCCCGGACCCGGCAGGAGCCGGCGACCCGGCGCAGGCCCTCGTCGAAGTCCACGCGGGCGGTCCCGCGCTTCACGGCGAGGCTCCGCACCCCGACGCCCGACGGGAGGTTGGTCAGGAAGCCGCGGTCCCGCTCGGCGGGCGTGGGGCCCTCGAGCAGCTCGTCCAGGGCCGCCCGCGCCGTCTCCCGGCCCGGCTCGACGCCCCGGGCCACCGGCCACACCGCCCGGCAGTCGTGCCGCCCGCCCGCCGGGCGGTTGAAGAAGGCGAGCACCGCCTTCCGCCGGGGGGCGGCCTCGTCGAACCGGACCGGGACGACGGCCCGCCCGGCGTTCTCCGCCAGGCCGGAGGGGTTCGCCCGCTCGAGGACCAGCAGGCCGGTCCCGCCGGACGGCCACGGGGCGGAGAGGGTCGCCTCGAAGGGCACGAAGTCCGCGGTCGTCCACGCGCCCCGGGCCCGCGCCGTTCCGCCCGCGAGCCGCCGGCCCGCGTCGTTGACGAGCCGGACGGGGAAGCTCCCCTCGAAGTACCAGGGGCCGCGGGCCCGGCCCCGGACGGTCAGCGGGGAGGAGACCACGGCGCCGGGCTCGGGCGAGACGACCCGGACCCGGGGGTCGGTCGCCGCCAGGTCGATCGCCGCCCCGGCGGCCTCGCCCTCCGGCGGCCCGTCCCCCGGCGCGTCCGCGGCCGTCGGGCCGACCTCCTCGACCGGGGTCCGCCCGTCGGGCGGCCCGGCCCGGCCCGCCAGCAGCCAGGCCGCCGCGGCCACGGCCGCCAGCGCCGCGAGGACCAGGAGCGCCTTCGCTCTCCGGGACAGTTCGGTCATGACGGTCAAGCTATCCGGCCCCGGGCGGGCGAACCATCTCGCCCGGCCACGGTCCCGGGGACGGCCGGCCGCCACGACCCCGGCGGCGACCGGCCGAGGGCCCGACCGGTCCGTGCGACCGGGACAGCCCGTCCGGGGGCGGGCGACGCCGCCGGTCCGACCCGGCCGGTTGCCGGCCTCCATCCCCCGGGTTAGCATCCGCTCCCCGTCCGCGGCGCCCGAGCCGGCGGGACGGGACGGCCATCACCGGGAGGTCCGAAAGGCATGGAGCGCTCCGCACAGAGGCCGGACCGGGAGGACGGCGGGGGCCGCGAGCGCGAGCGGCCGCTGCGCCTCTCCGAGCTCACCTGGCGCCGGGCCGCCGCGCGGCTGCGCGAGGACCCGCGCTTGACGGTGCCGGTGGGCGGGCTTCTCCAGCACGGCCCCCACCTCCCGCTGGGCACGGACACCCTGATCGTGACCCGCCTGGCCGAGGAGATCTCCCGCCGCCACGACATCCTGCTGGCCCCCACCCTGCCCTACGGCGCCGGCTCGGACCGGGACGCCGAGTACGCCGGCTCCGGCCCGATCCGCGGGAAGACCCTGCACCGCACCCTCAACGAGCTGGCCTCGACGTGGGAGAGCCACGGGGTCGAGGAGTTCGTCCTCCTGACCTCCCACGGCTACGGGCCGCACCTGCAGGCGCTGGCCACGGTGATGACCGACGCCGCCCGTGTCCGGGCCGTGGACCTCCACGCCGTCGACCTGTCCGAGCACCTGGACGGCCCCCACGGGGCCGAGCACGCCGGGGAGATGGCGACGTCGCTGATGCTCCACCTCGCCCCCGACCAGGTCCGCCTGGAGGAGGCCGAGGACCTGGAGCTTTCGGCCGAGGCGACGGGGCGGCTGCGGGCGGGCGAGGAGCCGGTCCCGCCGCCGGGCTCGTCGGGCGTGGTGGGTCGGCCCAGCCTGGCCTCGGAGGAGAAGGGGCGCCGGATCTTCGAGCACCTGGTGCGCTTCCTGGGCGAGCGGGTCTTCGCCAGGGAGCCGGCCCCGACGGCCGGGGGCTGACGCCGTGTCCCCGCGCGGCGCCCCGTTCCGGCGCCTGGTCCCGGCGGCGATCCTCCTGCTGGCCGCGGCGGCCGTCCCCGCGACGGCGCAGCAGCCGGGTCCCCTGGACGAGGGCACCTACCGGATCACGGTGGCCGGCCACGCGGTGGGCACCGAGGCGTTCGCGGTGCGCCGGGAGGGCCGGGACGTCCGGGCCGTCGGACGGGTCCGGCTGGACACCGCCACCTCCGTGCTGTCGTCGATGGAGGTGTGGCTGCAGACGGACGGCGACTTCCGGCCGAGCCTCTTCCGGCTCCGGCCCCAGGGGGAGGATCGGGAGTCCTACACGGCCGTTCGGGAGGGCGACCGGATCCGGGTCCGCCGCACCACCGCCGAGGGCGAGCGCTATCGCGAGTACCTGGGCCGCGAGGGGACGGCCGTCTTCGACCCCCGGATGGCCCACCACTGGTACCTGGTCCTCCGACCGCGGGCGGAGGCGCTGGCGGAGGGCGCCGTCGAGGTGCCGGCGATCCTGCCGGCCCGGGACGAGGAGGTCCGGCTGCGGATCCGGCGGACGGGCGAGGAGGAGGTGTCGGCCGGGGGCGGCCGGACCACGGCCCTCCGGCACGAGGTCACCGGGGGCGTGACCGCCACGGTCTGGACCGACGGCGACGGCCGGGTGCTCCGGCTCTCGCTGCCGGACCTGACGCTGGCGGCCGAGCGGGTTCAGGAGACGGAGGAGGGATCGTGAGCGAAGAGACCGCGCGAGGGCCCGGAGCGGGACCGTCCGGCGAGCCGGCCGGCGGCGGGGAGGACGAGGCCCCTCTCCCCAACCTGGCCGTCCGGGTGTGGGAGCTGCTGGTGACGCCGGGACGGCTGTTCGACCGGCTCCGCGAGCGGCCGGCCTGGATCGGGGCGGTCGTG
>CAZJJO010000097.1:0-2262 GCA_964546375.1 uncultured Gemmatimonadota bacterium | reverse complement strand
GGGACGGCTGTTCGACCGGCTCCGCGAGCGGCCGGCCTGGATCGGGGCGGTCGTGGCCGCGGTGGCGCTGGGCTGTCTGGCGGTCTGGCTGATCCCTGTCGAACTCTTCGTCGAATTCTTCCGTGAACAGGCGCCGGAGTCGGCGCCCGCCGACGCGGTGGAGTCGCAGATCGATCTGCAGGTCCGCCTCCGATGGCTGAACCCGATCCTCGGGTCGACCCTCGGGCCGCTGATCACGGTCGGCGTGCTGCTCTTCGTGTTCAACGTCCTCATGGGAGGGACCGCCCGGTTCGTCCAGCTCTTCAGCGCCACGGTCCACGCCTGGATCCTACCCGGCCTGGGAGCTCTGGCCACGGTTCCACTCCAGCGGAGGACCGGCGAGTTCGACACCTACCTCGGCCTCCACCTGCTGGCCCCCGGGCTGGAGGACGGCTTCCTGCTTTACTTTCTGCAGGGCCTCAACGTCTGGGGGATATGGACGGCCGTTCTGTTGGGTCTCGCCGCCGGCCGGATCTACGACCGCATCTCCGAGCGGACAGGCATCGTGACCGTTCTCTCGCTGTATTTCCTGCTGGGCCTCGGAGGCGCCGGGATCCGGGTGCTCGTCGGGGCCGCGACCGGGGCCTGAGGGTCGTGGTCGTCCGCGGCCGCGTCGGGACCGGAGACGAGAACCGACGGGCCTCGATCCGATCCGGGTTACTGCCGGTTTCGTCAACAGAGGGGACGTTCCGGGTGTTCGGAAGTTGCAGGGCCGGCGGGCTCGTCTCGCGGGGGAGGAGCCCCGGACGGCCCGTCGATCCGGACGGACGCGGCCCGACCTTCGCACCCTCCTGACCACATCCACATGGAGACGATGACGCAGCGACGCAAGATCCTCATCGGCGTCGGGGTGCTCGCCCTCCTCGGGCTCCTCTCCTACCTGTCGGTCCAGCGGGGCGGCGACGCCACGGAGGTGCGCGCCGAGGTGGTCCGGGAGCGGAGCCTCGTCTCCCGGGTCACGGCCAGCGGCCACATCGAGCCCAAGCGCTCGGTGGAGATCAGCGCGGACATCTCGGGGCGGGTCGTCCGCCTCCCGGTCGAGGAGGGCCAGGACGTGGAGGAGGGCGACCTCCTGCTGGTCATCGATCCGACGCAGTACGAGGCCGCCGTGCGCCAGGCCGAGGCCCGGCTGGCGGAGGCCCGGGCCCGGGAGCGCCGGACGCGGGCGGATTACCGGCAGGCGCAGCGGGAGTGGGAGCGGCTCCAGAGCCTCCAGGAGCGGACGCCCGACCTGGTGACCGACCAGGAGGCCGAGCAGACCCGCACCCGCGCCGAGGTGGCCGAGGCCGAGTGGCAGGCGGCCGAGCACGCCGTGGAGGAGGCCGAGGCCGCGGTGGCCGAGGCCCGGGACCGGCTGGACAAGACCGTGATCCGGGCGCCCATGTCGGGCCGGGTGACGCGGGTGAACGTCGAGCAGGGGGAGACGGCCATCGTGGGCACGATGAACAACCCGGGCACCGTGCTGCTCACCGTGGCCGACCTCGCGGTCATGGAGACCGTGGTGGAGGTGGACGAGACCGACGTGTCCCGGGTGGCGGCGGGCGACTCGGCCTCGGTGGAGATCGACGCCTTCCCCGACACCGCCTTCGCGGGCCGGGTCACCAAGATCGGCAACAGCTCCGTCCGCCCCCGCGGCCAGGCCGGCTCCGGCCAGGACCAGGCCGTGGACTTCGAGGTCCGGATCACCCTGGACGACCCGCCGCCCGGGATCCGGCCCGACCTCTCGGCCACGGCCGACGTCGTGACGGCCACCCGGGCCGAGGCGCTGGCCATCCCGATCATCGCCCTCACCCTCCAGGAGACCGACCAGCTCGCCGAGGGCTGGCGGGACCGCCTGTCCGGCGGCGTGCGGCCGGGCGACGAGGTGGAGGGCGTCTTCCTGGCCACCGGCGGGACGGCCCGCTTCCAGCCGGCCCGCGTCGGGGTGGCCGGCGACAACTACTTCGAGGTGCTGTCGGGCCTCTCCGCCGGCGACACGGTGATCTCCGGCTCCTACCAGGCGATCCGCGGCCTCTCCGACGGCGACGCCGTCGAGCTGACCCGCGTCGACGACAGCTCCGGGGAGACGGCCGACGGGGGCGACGGAGACGGGGGCGGGGACGGGACGGCCGGGACCGGCGGGGCCGGCTCCGAGGCCGAGTCCGGGAGCGGGGCGGAGCCGGACGGCGGCGCGTCCGGCGGGTCCGCGTCCGGCGGCGGGGGCGGCGCGTGAGCCCGGCGGAG
>CAZJJO010000096.1:0-7044 GCA_964546375.1 uncultured Gemmatimonadota bacterium | reverse complement strand
CGCCCAGGGCGAACTTCACGGTCTTCGGCGCGCCCTGGACCAGGAGCTGCTCGGGCCGGTCCATCTTCCAGCGCGTCTTGACGATGGCGCTCTGCCCGCCGATCGGGTTGGCGCTGCCGTGGAGCACCAGGGCGGTGGTGACCCCGCCCGAGAGGGCCCGGTAGATCCCGAAGTCCTCGTGGTCCAGCGCGTCGATCACCCGGACCTCGGGCACCACCGCCGCCGTCCCCTCGTTGGTGGACCGCATGGCGATGTGCGAATGGGCGTCCACGATGCCCGGGATGGCGGTGTGCCCGGAGCCGTCCAGCACGCGGACGTCCTCGGGCGCCTCGATCCCGGCGCCGATGCGGCGGATCTTCCCGTCGCGGATGAGGATCGAGACGTCCTCCAGCACCTCGCCGGTGGCCGTCCAGGCGGCGTCGAGGTCCCGGATCAGCAGGTCGCCGGTCGGCACCTCCACGGCGCCCGGCTCGATCTGCGGCTCGACGCCGTCCGGGGCCTGGGCGGCGGCCGGGACGCCGGCGGTCAGGACGAGGAGCGCGGCGAGGACGGGGGCCAGGAGCTTTCTCATGGTCGGTCCGGGCTGTCGGGGTGCGGGGGAGCGGGCGGGGGTGCGGGCGCGGTCCTCCTCGTCGGACGGCCGCGGGGCCCGGATGCCGGGCGCCGGGCGGTCGGGTCGGCGGGTCGGCGGTCGGGGGCTCATCGGTCGCCTCCCGCGTCGGGGCCCGACCGCTCGGCCTCCCAGGTGAACGATCCCATCTGGGGCGGCCCGCTGCCCGACCCGCTCATCTCGTCGCCCTCGACGGTGCCCGAGAAGCTCAGCTCGGCGGACTGGCCGCCGGCCTCCAGCAGGGCGGTGAAGTCGATCTCGCGGCCGGCCACCGTCCCGCCGGTGACTTCGAGCGTGCCGAACTCGGTCTCCATCCGCCCCTGGAGGCGGCCGTCGCTCTGCTCGAGCGTGAGCGTGGCCTCCAGGGTCCCCATGGAGCCGTCGAGCTCCATCTCCCAGGTGCCGCTCACGTCGACGGCGGGAGGCTCGTCGGGGGCCTCGCCCGGGACGACGCCCTCCTCGAGCCGGCCCTCGACGAAGGTGTAGGCCACGTCGGTGTCCTCGGCGAGCGGGGGCCCGTCGGTGACCACGAAGGTGGCCGGCATCCCCGCCTCCAGGCGGGCGAGCCAGGGCGCGCCCAGCAGGCGGGCGGGGACGGCGGTGAGCGCCCGGAGGGCCTGGTCTTCCGGCAGGCCGTACTCGACGGCCGTGCGGGCGCCCTCGCGGAGGTCGGCCTCGCCGCCGCCGCTGGTGAGCGCCACGGTCACCCCGGCCTCGACCAGCCGGCCGGCGTTGGCCCGGGCGTCCTCGATCCGGCGCTTCTCGCGCAGCACCTCCGGCTCGAGCTCCTCCTCTTCGGCTTCCGCCGCCGTGTCGGTCGCGGCCTCCTCGCTCGCGGCCTCCTCGTCGGGATCCCAGCGCTTGGGCTCGGGGAAGTCGGTGGAGACCAGCACCGGCACGTCGCGCTCCTCCAGCAGGTCGGCCACCCGCCAGGCCTCGCGTCCCCCCACCACCGCGATCCGGAAGCCGTGGCGCCCGGCCAGCTCCAGGGCCTGCCGGATGTCCGTCGCCCGGTGGGCGCGGAAGAAGACCCGCCCGTCGCGCGACACGACGTCGGAGAGCACGGCCAGGTCCGGGTCCCATCGGGGGGGCGCCATGCCCCGCGGCGAGCTCCGGTGGGTCTCGACCAGCCGCGCCCGGCGCTCGGCGTCCTCCAGCGTCTGGCGCAGGAAGGCCACCACCCCGAAGTGGGTGGACGGGTACACGCCCCCCGCCGGCTCGAACGCCATCACGGGCCCCAGCTCCGGGCGCAGGACGGTCTCGGCCGGGGTGGAGGCGTCGATCCGGTGCAGCAGCAGCGCCCCGGTGCCCGGGAGGGCGGCGTCGCCCGGCAGGACCGCCGAGGCCACCACCCCGCTCTTCCGGGCGCCGCCCAGGTCCGAGCCGGTGGCCTCGAGGGCGTCGACGGCCCGCCGGTGCGCCAGCAGGCCCTGGGTCCGCCGGTCGGGCGCCCAGACCACGGGGCCCTCCCCCCCGTCGTCCTCGTCGGGCTCGGGGAAGGTGAAGCGCGGCTCCCCCTCGGCGTCGACCAGGCCCGGATGGATCCGGAGCGAGTCGCCCTCGAGCACCCGCGCGTCGGCGGGCACCTCGACGTCCGGCCCCAGGGCCTCGATCAGCTCGTCCCGCACCACCACCGTCACGCCCGTCTGTCGGGCCCCGTCGGGCCGGACGACGGTGACGTCCTCCAGCGCGTAGGCGGAGGGGGCCGGCGGGTCGGCGTGCTGGGCCCGCAGGCCGGCGACGGCGGTGAGGGCGGCGAGGGCGGCGGCCAGGGCGGCGCGTCGGAGGGCGGGGACGGTCATCGCGGGCGGCTCCTGGGTGGGAGGCTCGAGGGTCCGTCGGCGGCCCGGCTCCGTCCCCGCGCGTCGGGGTGCGGAGGCGCGGCCGCGGTGCGGGCCGGGCTCCGGGGCCGGGCGCTTCCCGGCTCCCGTCCACCAACATCCCGGGTCCGGCGATCGTTGCAAGGGAGACGGCACCGATCCTGCTCGACACTGGCGCGGGCGACGGCGTCCTCCCTCGCCCCGGCGGGTCGGTCGCCGGGACGGGGAGGGCCCCGTCGCCGTCCGAGTCCCCGGCCCCGTCGGGCCGGGAGGAACCCGCTGGCTCAGCGACATCGGGAGCATCCACGCCATGGCGTCCCCGCGATCGAGCCGCCGCGTCCCGCCGTCCGCGCCGGCCGCGGCCGCGGCGCTGGCCCTCCTCCTCGCCGTCCCCCTCCAGGGCCAGGGCCTCGAGGATCGCCTCCGCGCGCTGGGGGCGGAGAACGGACGGCGCTACAGCCATCCGGTGAGCTCGGGGCTGGCCGCCGGGCTCGCCTCGGGCTGGTTCCACTCGGCCGACCCCCTGGACGTCCTGGGGGTCGAGGTCAGCGTCCGGGCCGCCGGATCGCTGGTGCCCGAGGAGGACGATTCCTTCCGGCCGGCGCTGCCCGAGCAGGTGACCGTCGAGCTGGACGGTGAGAGGACGACCTTCTCGGATCCCTACGGTGAGGGGCCGGGCCCCCGGACCCCCACCGCTTCGGGGACCGGGCGGGGCCAGGTGGTGCAGCCGCAGGGGGCGTTCGCAGAAGCGATCGAGGACGCGGGCCGCGCCCCGTCGGATTTCGCGCTCCGCTTCCCGGACGGCTTCGACATCCCGGCCGTCCCCCTGGCCGTGCTCCAGGGCTCGGTGGGCCTGCCCGCCGGCACGGAGGTCACCGCGCGCCTGATCCCGAGCTTCGAGCTCCACGAGGACGTGGGGGCGCTGTCCTCCCTCGGCTTCGGGGTCAAGCACTCGATCGACCAGTGGATTCCCGGCCGCCTGCCGGTCGACCTGGCGGTGGAGGGCGGGATCCAGTCGTTCGAGGCCGGCGACTACCTGTCGGCCGAGTCCCGACACGCCTCGCTGGTGGCGAGCCGGGAGGTGGGCGTGCTCACGCTCTACGGCGCGGCCGGGGTGGAGGAGACCGAGGTCGACGTGAGCTACACCCTGGCCAGCCCGGTGCCGGGGCGCGAGGACGTCGAGGTCGCCTTCAGCGACGAGGGCGACAACACGACCCGCTTCACGGCCGGCTTCAACCTCGACCTGCTCTTCCTGCAGCTCAACGCCGGCTACACCGTGGCCGAGTACCGGGTGCTCGACGCCAGCGTGGGGCTGACCTTCTGAGCGTGGGATCGGCCGTCCGGGACGGATGAAGGCGATGGTGCTGCGCTCCCGGGGGCCCGTCGGAGAGCGTCCCCTGGAGGCGATCGAGACGGAGGACCCGGAGCCCGGGGAGGGCGAGGTCCGGGTCTCGGTCCGGGCCTGCGGGGTCTGCCGGACCGACCTCCACGTCGTGGAGGGCGACCTGCCCGAGGGGCGCCTGCCCGTGATCCCGGGCCACCAGGTGGTGGGCGAGGTCGAGGCCCTCGGGCCCGGGTGCGGCCGGCTCTCGCCCGGAGACCGGGTGGGGATCGCCTGGCTGCGCGGGACCTGCGGCGACTGCCGGTTCTGCCGGGCCGGCCGGGAGAACCTCTGCGAGGACGGCGTCTACACCGGCTACCACGAGCACGGCGGCTACGCCGAGAAAGCGGTGGTCCGGGAGGACTGGGCCTACCGCCTGCCGGACGCCTTCGGGGACGCCGAGGCGACCCCCCTGCTGTGCGCCGGCCTCATCGGCTACCGGGCCTGGCGGCGCGCCGAGGTCCCGGACGGCGGGCGGCTCGGCATCTTCGGGTTCGGCTCCTCCGCCCACATCGTCATCCAGATCGCCCGGCACCGGGGCTGCGAGGTCCACGTCGGCACCCGCAGCGAGGGGCACCGGCGGCTGGCCCGGGAGCTGGGGGCCGCCTCGGCCGGCTCGCCCCACGAGCCCCTGCCCGAGCCGGTCGACGGCGCCGTCGTCTTCGCCCCCGCAGGGGAGATCGTGCCCTTGGCGCTGCGGTCGGTCCGGAAGGGCGGGACCGTGTCGCTGGCGGGGATCCACATGTCGCCGATCCCCGAGATGACGTACGAGGAGCACCTCTTCCACGAGAAGCAGCTCCGCAGCGTGGAGTCGAACACCCGCGAGGACGCCCGGGCGCTGCTGCGGGAGGCGGCCGAGATCCCGATCCGGCCCGAGGTGGAGACGTTCCCCCTGGAGGAGGCCAACGAGGCGCTGGCCGCCCTGGCGGCGAGCGAGATCGACGGCACCGGGGTCCTGGTGCCCGGGAGCTGAGGAAGGCGGAGGCCCCGGTCCGCGGGGAAGCGGGGACGGGGCGGAAACGCCGAAGGGGCCGGCGCCCTGTCGGGCCCGGCCCCTCCGCCGTCGTGCTCGAGGCCCGGCGCCGGCGCGGAGCCGGCCGCCGGACCCGGTCCGGCTCAGCCGCCCTGGCCGGTCCGGAGCCCGGCCTCGCCCTCGGCGGACACGTGGAAGTGGATCCACATGCCCTGGTTCGCGTGGGCGGGCACGTAGCAGACCATCGCGTACTCGCCGGCCTCGTCGGCCGTGAAGGTGATGGTCTCGGACTGCCCCGGCTGGGTGGAGCTGCTCATCTCGGTGGCGCCCTCGGTGACCGCGCCCTCGAAGGCCGGCGTCACCTCGGAGAAGTTGGCCGGATAGTCGCCCACCTGGTCGTCGATGCCCAGGCTGTGCGGGTTGACCTGGTCGGCGTTCTCGAAGTTGATCGTGATCTCGTAGCCCTCCGGCACGACCACCGTGGCGTTGCCGCCGTAGTAGCCGTTGAAGTTCCAGCCGTTCATGTTCTCGCTGGTCTCGGCGGCGACGACCTCCAGCGTGGCGGTCTCGTTCGCCTCGTCCACCGAGATCCAGTCGGGCATGGTGAGCTCGCCGGCCGCCTGCTGCTGGGCGGACTGCTGGCCGCTCTGCTGCTGTCCGGCCTGTCCGTCCTGCTGCTGGGCGGCCTGATCGCCGCCGCCGCAGGCGAGGAGCGCCAGCGGGAGCAGGGCGGTGGTGGCCAGGGTCAGGATCCTGTTGCGATGCATGTTGTCCGTCCTTCCGTGTCGTTGTGTCAGGAGGGGCTCCGGGCTCGCGCGGCCGCGCCGCTCGGAAGAAGCCCCGTACGTTCGAATCCCCCGCCCGGTCACGGACGGGGCGACGCGAAGGTTGCCGGGAGAAGGCCCGTTCAAGATGTGTACCGGAGAGGGCGCGCCCGCCCGCGCCGAGCCGCCGGAGTTGCGGCGGGCTTGACGGTGAGGGAGATTACGTGAAACATGCGTGGCACCGGGTCCGCGGCCGTCCGTTCGCCCGGATCTTGCGGGTCGATGCCCACGGCGGACCGGGAGCCCACGCGGAACCTTCGGCCCCGGTCCGGAGTTTAAGGTAGGTGCCCGCGGGTCCGATCCCGGACCCGGAGACCGCCTGGCGGGCGGCTTCCCGCAGGCGGGCGCCCTCCTGCCACCGCACGCTGCTTCTCCCCTCTCGACGGTCAGGCCGAGCACGGGGAACGTGTGGCGGGGGTCTCGCGACCGGCCGCAGCCGAGTTCGATCGCAGGATCCTTCCGCCGGCGCCCCGCGGCGCCGCGGCGGATCCGTCCACTCACATCGGAGTCGACAGTCATCGTGTCAGATCAAGACGTAACGACCGATACTTCGCTGGGCGTCCTCGAGCTCCTGGGCAGCGGCGCGGGGTTCCTGCGCCGGCCCGAGGCGGGCTACCAGCCCAGCGACGACGACATCTACGTCCCGCAGAAGTTCATCGACCGCTACCACCTGCGCACCGGCGACGAGATGGCCGGCGAGGTGGGCGATCCGCCCTCCCGGGGCAAGAGCCCGCCCCTGGCCAGCGTCACCCTGGTCAACGGGATGCCGCCGGAGGGGGTGGGCCGCCGGCCGAAGTTCGAGCGCCTGAGCGCCCACCACCCGGACGAGCAGTATCAGCTCGAGTGCGGGCTGAAGCGGCAGGGGAGCCGGGACTACACGAACCGGATCATCGACCTCTTCTGCCCCCTCGGCAAGGGCCAGCGCATGCTCATCGTGGCGCCGGCCAAGGCCGGCAAGACCATGGTGCTGCAGGCGATCGCCGAGGGCGTGGTGACCAACGCCCCGGACACGAAGCTGCTGATCCTCCTCGTGGACGAGCGGCCCGAGGAGGTCACCGAGATGGAGAACATCGGCTTCGGCGAGGTCGTCTCCTCCAGCTTCGACTTCCCGGCCGACCGGCACACCACCGTGGCCGAGATGACCCTGGAGCGGGCCCGGCGCATGGTCGAGATGGGCCAGGACGTGGTCCTGGTGCTGGACTCCATCACCCGGCTGGCCCGGGCCTACAACACCGTCAAGGACGGGACCGGGAAGACCCTCTCCGGCGGGCTCGACGCCGGCGCCCTGGAGCATCCGAAGCGCTTCTTCGGGAGCGCCCGCAACATCGGCGAGGACGAGGGGGGCGGCTCGCTGACCATCATCGGGACCGCCCTGATCGAGACCGGCTCCCGGATGGACGACGTGATCTTCGAGGAGTTCAAGGGGACCGGCAACA
>CAZJJO010000095.1:0-7108 GCA_964546375.1 uncultured Gemmatimonadota bacterium | reverse complement strand
CGGCCGCCCACGGCCTCCTGGACGGCGAGGTCCGCACCTGGACCCCGGTCCGGGTGCGGGGGACCGGGGGGGCGCCGGCCGTCGGGACGGTGGAGCTGGGCGACGGGGGGACCGTCCTCCGCCTGCGCCCACCGGCCCGCCCGGCCGCCACCCCGGCCGCGGTGGCCGGCACCCTCCGGGCCGCCGGCGGCGATCGGCCGGTGCGGGGGGTCGTCGTGGCCGAGCGGGATCCGTGAGCGGCGAGTGGATCCGGGCGGTCCTCACCGTCCTCGGGGGCGCCCTGGCCGGCGGCCTCACCAACCGCGTCGCCATCTGGATGCTCTTCCACCCCTACGAGCCGCCCCGGGTGGCCGGACGCCGGATCGGGTGGCTCCAGGGGGCGATCCCCCGGAACCGCGGCCGGCTGGCCCGCTCCATCGGCCGGGCCGTGGGCGACCGGCTCCTGACCGCCGACGACCTGGCCGAGGCGCTGGGCGAGGCGCCCCTGCGCGAGGCCTTCCGCGAGCGGCTGGAGGCCGGCCTGGAGCGGGCGCTCCGGGACCGCCACCCCGCGCCGGCGGAGGTCCTCCCGCCCCCGGCGCTCGAGGAGCTCGAGGGCCTGGTGGCGGACCTGCTGCGCGGCCTCCGCCCCCGGCTGGCCGACCTGCTGGCGTCCGAGCGCTTCGGCCCGGGGGCCCGGCGCGTCCTCGCCGACCTGGCCGACCTGCTCGAGGAACGGGGCGGCGAGCCGGCCGACGACGCCGCCGTGGACGCGCTTCGCCGCCGGCTGGACGGCTGGCTGGAGGAGCTGGCGGCCTCGGAGGCGTTCCGCGACGCCGTCCGCCGGGAGCTGGACCGGGCCGCCCGGCGGCTGCTTCGGCCGGGCCGGACGCTGGAGGAGGTCATCCCCGACGGCGCCGCCGGGGCGCTGGAGGCGGCCGTCCGGGGATACCTGCCGCTGGCCATGGAGCGGCTCGGCCGCCTGCTGGAGGACCCCGACGCCCGCGAGCGCTTCCAGGCGGCCGTGGACGACCTGCTCCAGCGCTTCATGCGCGACCTGCGCTTCCACCAGCGCGTGGTGGCCCGCCTGGTGGTGACCGAGGAGACGGTCGACCGCGTCGTCGACACCCTGGAGGAGGAGGGGACCGAGCGGCTGGGCGAGCTGCTGCGCGAGGAGGAGGTGCAGGCGGCCATGGCCCGGAGCGTCAACGACGCCGTGGGCGAGCTGCTGCGGCGCCCCGCCGCCGAGGTGCTGGGCGGCCCCGACACGCCCCGGGTGCGGCGGGCCGTGGAGGCCGCCGCCGACTGGATCGTCCGGACCGCCCGGGCGCCCGAGGCCCGGGGCTACCTGCTCGACCGGATCGAGGAGGCCGCCCGCCGCCCGGAGGGGCTCGTCTGGTCGGACCTGCTCCGCCGCCTGCCTGCCGGCCGGCTCGGGGACTGGCTGGCGGCGCTCCTGCGGTCCGAGCAGGGGGCGGCGGCCCTGGACGCGGCGGCGGACCGGCTGGCGGCGGCCGTCCTGCGGCGTCCGGTGGGGGCGCCCGGCCGCCTGCTGGGCGAGGAGGCCTCCGGCCGGCTGGCCGACCTGCTGGCGCCCCGGCTGTGGCGCTGGATCGCCGACGAGGTGCCGGCGGTGGCGGAGGAGGTGCCGGTGGCGCGCAAGGTCGAGGAGAAGCTGCGGGACTTCCCGATGGAGGAGGTCGAGGCCCTGGTGCGGTCGGTGAGCCAGCGCGAGCTCGACCTGATCGTCCGGCTCGGCTACCTGCTGGGCGCGGTCGTGGGCGCCCTGCTGGTGGGGGTCACCTCGCTGACCTCCTGAGGGGGGGATCGCCGCGCGAGAGGCCGCTCCGGCCCGACGGATCGGCCGATCAGGCCGCCGGGCCGCCCTCCGCGCCGCCCCCCTCGCCGCCGGCGTCCCCGGGGGCCGCGGGCTCGCCCCAGCGGGCCGCCGCCTGGCGCCGGGAGGCGGGGTCCGGGGTGCACACCCGGATCCGGCGCCCCTCGACCGCGGCGTCCCAGGCCTCGAGCAGGGGAGCCATGGTCCGGCACGCGGTCTCCGGGTCCAGCGCCCCGGGCCCCGGGCCCAGCAGCGGGAGGGCCACGTCGACGACGTCCCACTCGCCCGCCCGCCGGAGCCCGTTCTCCAGGCCGCGCCGGACCGAGCGCCGGCTCGCCCCCTCCTCCTCCGAGGCCACCGCCACGTGGATCACGAACTCGGCCTCCAGCTCGCCGGCCTCGGTGATGGTCGCCGAGCCCAGCGGCAGCTCGCCCTGGGCCGAGCACCGCTTCCGCCACGCCTCGCCGGCGGCCCGCTCCATCTGGCGGCCGTCGTCGGTGATGGCGGCCCAGTCGGTGCGCACCGGACGGACCAGCGCCGCGGCCCGCACCTCGGCGACGGGGCGCTCCACGACCTCGATCAAAGCGGGCCCGGCTCCTCGCCCTCCCCCGACTCGAGGTTGCGGGCCTTGCGGTACATGCTGGCCGCCCGGTCCCGCTGCTGCCGACGGTCGAAGAGGATCCCCATGGTGTAGTAGGCCCGGGCGTTGCCGGGCTGGAGCTGGACGGCCCGCTCCAGGGCGTCCAGCGCCTGGTCGATCCGGCCCAGCCGGTTGTACGCCTCGCCCAGGTAGAAGAACGCCGTGCCCCGCTCCGGGTCCAGCTCGATGGCCCGTCGGAGCTGCTCGGCGGCCCGGGGATAGAGCCCCTTGCGGTAGAAGACCAGCCCGAGGTTCATGTGGGCGTCCGGGCTCTCGGGGTCGATGTCCAGGGCCCGCCGCAGCTCCTCCTCGGCCTCCTCGTACCGGCCCAGGGCACCGAGCAGGGCGCCGACGTTGCTCAGCAGCTGCACGTTCTCCGGGTCCAGCTCCAGCGCCTTGCGGTACTCCTGGAGGGCCCGCTCGGAGTCGCCCAGGCGGTCGTAGACGTAGCCCAGGTTGTTGCGCGCCTTCAGGTGCCGGGGGTCGCGCAGGAGGAGCTCGTTGTAGGTCTCGGCCGCCTGGCGGAGCTCGCCGCGGTCGGCCAGCTCGCGGGCCCGGCGGTAGAGCCGCTCGACCTCGTCCGGGTCGACGTCCTCCCCGTCCTCCTCGTCCGGGGCGTCCGCCGACGGGGCGGCCGTCTCCGCCCCGTCGGCCTCGCCCCCGGCCCCCTCGTCCTCACCGTCGGCAGGCTCCGCGCCGCCGGCGTCCTCCCCCCGCGGGGCCTCCTCCCGATCGTCGTCCTCCGGGGGCCTCCCCGACCCGGCGCCGTCGTCGTCGGCCGCCCCCTCGGCCTCCGGCTCCGCCTCCGTGGTCCCGGAGCCGTCCCCCCCGGCCGCCGCCTCGGGCCCGTCGGCGCCGGCGTCCCCCGTGCGCTCGTCGGCGGGGGCCTCCCCCTCGGGAGCCTCCTCCCCCTCCTCGCGCTCCGGCCGCGGGTCCCCGGGCTCGTCGGCCACGCCGCTCACGCTCCCGCCACCGACGCGGCCACCCATCGCAGGTAGGAGGGCGCCCCGCCGTCCACTTCGATCTCCAGGAACTCCGGCTCGTCGTAGGGATGCAGGTCGAGCACCCGGCTCCGGAGGGCGTCCAGCCGGCCGGGCGTGGTCTTGATCAGGCCCAGGCTCTCGTCGGCCCGCTCGACGGCGCCCTCCCAGCGGTAGACGGAGCTCACGCCGTCGACGACGTTGACACAGGCGGCCAGCCGCTCGTCGACCACCCGCTCGCCCAGCCGGCGCAGGTCGTCGTCGGGGCCGGTCACCAGGACCAGCCGGACCTCCGGCGCCGACGTCACGATCCCCCCTCCCCGGCCACCTCGACGCTCAGGCCCTCGCCCTCGCCCTCGCTCTCGGCCTTCCGGTAGACCCGGTCGATGTCCGCGGACCAGCGGTCCTCCACCTCGCGCCGCTTGACCTTCATCGTCGGCGTCAGCTCGCCGCCCTCCACGCTGAACTCCCGGGCCACCAGCAGGATCTCCCCGGGCTGCTCGTGGTGGGCGAAGCCCTCCACGGCCCCGGCCACCGCCTCGCGGATCCGCTCCTGGACGCCCGGGTCGCGGACCAGGTCGGACGGCTCCCCGCTCCCGTCGGCCGCCGCCTCCCGGACCTCCCCGAAGGCCGGCTGGATCACCACGATGGGGAACTTCCGCTGGTCGCCGATCAGCACGGCGAACTCGACGAAGCGCGACCGCGCGATGGCGCTCTCCACCGGCGACGGGGCGATGTTCTTGCCCAGCGAGGTGACGATCAGCTCCTTCTTCCGGTCGGTGATGGCCAGGTAGCCGTCCTCGTCCAGCTCGCCGATGTCGCCGGTCCGGAGCCAGCCCTCCTCGTCCAGCACCTCGTCGGTGGCCTCCTCGTTGCGGAAGTAGCCCCGCATCACCTGGGGCCCCCGCGCCAGGATCTCGCCGTCCTCGTCGATCCGGAGCTCGGTGCCGGGGATCGGCGGCCCCACGGTCCCCAGCTTCGGCCGCTCCGGCGGGTTCACGCAGAGCACCGGCGAGGTCTCGGTCAGGCCGTAGCCCTCCAGCACCTCCAGGCCCGCCGCCCACAGGAAGCGCCCCACCGGCACCGACAGGGGCGCGCCGCCGCTGATGAAGTAGCGGATGCGGCCGCCCGTCCGCTCGCGCAGCTTCGAGAAGACCAGCCGGTCGGCCACCGCGTACCGCAGGGCCAGCCAGGGACCCGCCTTCCGGCCCGCCAGCCGACGGGAGGCCCGCTCCTCGCCCACGCGCCGGGCCCAGGCGAAGATCTTCTCGCGCAGCCCTCCCGCCTCCCGGGCCGCCGCCTCGGCCTTCTCCAGGAACTTCTCGTACAGGCGCGGCACCGCGGTCATGATGGTGGGGCGGACCTCGCCCATGTCCCGGGCCACGGTGTCCACCGAGCCCGCGTAGGCGACCGTGGCGCCGCGGTCCCACATCAGGTAGTGGCCGGCCATCCGCTCGAAGACGTGGGCGAGCGGGAGCCAGGAGAGCGCCACGTCGTCCGGGCCCACCGACAGGATCTCGCAGCTCGCCCGGACGTTGCTGACGAAGTTGTCGTGGGTGAGCATGACGCCCTTGGGGGCGCCGGTGGTGCCCGAGGTGTAGATGAGCGTGGCCAGGTCGTCGGGCTCGGCCCGCCGGGCGCGCTCCTCGTAGCCGTCGGCCAGCTCGCCGGAGGCCTCCGCCCCGCGGCGGCGCAGCTCCTCCAGCGACTCGACGGGCGGCCCGCCGGAGGACTCCTCCACGGGGTCGAAGGCGAAGGCCCGCTCCAGCCCCGGCAGGTCGTCCCGGATCTCGACCAGCTTGTCGTACTGCCGCTGGTCGGCCACGAAGGCGGCGCGGGCCTCGGCGTCCTCCAGGATGTAGCCCGTCTGGTCCGGCGGGAGGGAGGGATAGACGGGCACCCCCACCAGGCCGGACATCACGAGCGCGTAGTCCGCCAGCGCCCACTCCATGCGCGTGTCCGACACGATGGCCACCCGGTCGCCCCGCTCCAGGCCGAGCCGCTGCAGCCCCAGGGCCGCCTCCCGGACCCGGTCGCCGAACTCGCGGTGCGTGAGCGACGCCCACCCCTCCGGGGTCCGGTGACGCCTGGCCTCCCGGTCGGCGTGCCGGCGGAGCGAGTCCAGGAACAGCTCCACCAGGGTGCCCGGCTCCGGTCGCCCCGGGGTGGCCGCCTCCCGCCGCACCGAAGCGCTGTCGCCGTCCTCAGCCATCGTCGTCTCCCTCTTCCGGAGCCGGGGTCCCCTCCCGCAGCTCCTCCAGCGTCTCGCGGGCGTGCCGCACGTGCCGGGCCTCGGCCTCCCCTTCCGGGGCCCCCTCCAGGAAGGCCGCCAGGTGGCCCTCGGCCTCGTCCTCCCGTCCCCGGTGCAGCAGGAGGAAGCCCAGGCCGTAGTGGGCGCCGGCGCTGTCCGGCTCCCGCTCCAGGGCCTTCCGGTAGGCGCGTATCGCCTCGTCGGTCATCCGCATCCGGGTGTAGACGACCCCCATCTGCTCGAGCGGGGCCGCGGCGTCGGGGCGCTCGCGGAGCGCCAGGCGGAAGTGGGTCAGCGCCTCGTGGTAGCGCTCCTGGCGCACCAGCTCGACCCCCTCGGCGTAGTAGTCCGGGGTCCCGTCCTCCTCGGTCTCCTCGTCCCAGAACTTCCACCAGTTCACGGCGAACCCCGATCGTCGTCCTCGTCCCGCTCCGCGTCCCCGGGGACGGGCGGCGGCGGCACCAGCGCCAGGTTGTAGGCGAAGGCCACCGCGCCCGCCGCCAGGAAGCCGTAGGCGTAGGCCCAGAGCGCCCCGACGAAGGCGCCGGCCACCGAGGCGGAGTAGCCGAACAGCATGCCGGACAGCGGCGACAGCGCGCCGGGGTCGCCCGGCCCCGCCAGGAAGAGGAGCGTCAGCCCGAAGACGGCGGCGGCCGACACGGCGCCCCCGGCGATGGCGAACGCCCGCGTGCTCAGACGCATGCCTGCTCCCGTCGAACGATGGGCGTGGATCCGGGCGGCTCTCCTCGCGCCCGGATCACCGGAAGTTAGACCCCCTCGCGGCCCTCGGCAATGCGCCGCAGGCCCTCACTCCGGACCCGACGGCTCCCCCTCCTCCGCGCCTTCTTCGGGCCGCGGGCGCGGCCCGCCCGGGAAACGCGCGAAGGGCGCGTCGAACCCGCCGGGGCGCCGGACGGCCACCACCGCCCGGTCCTCGTCCGCGATCACCCGGACCGGAAGCTCCTCCAGGGCCTCCCGGCTCCCCGGCCCGGGGGCGAGGACCGCCACGCGGGCGTCCTCCCGGAGGACCCGGACGGCCTCCCGGAGCACGGCCGTCCGGGGGGCGGTCAGGGCGGCGCCCGCCATCCGTCCGGTGACGATCGGCAGCCCGGAGGGGTCGATGCCGACGGCCCGGGCCACGCCCTCGGCCGGCGTCTCCGGGCCCTCCGCCGCCCCCTCGTCGCCCCCCGCGGCCAGGGCCAGGACCTCGGCGTCGGGGGCCCGGGCGGCCACGCCGTCCGCCAGCGGCGCCAGGCCCGGCCCCAGCAGCAGGTAGCCCTCGGCCCCGTCGGCCCCCACCAGGGCCGCCAGCCGGACCGCCGCCTCCTCGGGCGACACCCCGCGCAGCAGCTCCGGGAGCCGACCGCCGCCCGCCGCCGGCACCCCGTCCGCGTCCTCCGCGCCGCTCGTCCGCCCGCCCT
>CAZJJO010000094.1:0-7542 GCA_964546375.1 uncultured Gemmatimonadota bacterium | reverse complement strand
GTGCCGCCGGATCGCGGGCGCCCGGGACCGCGCGACTGGGGCCGCGCTCCGTCGGGCGGCACGCGCCCGCGCCGGGCGCCGCCGGGACCGAGGGTCGGCACACGGGAGGACCGCATCCACCTGCGAACGCACCGGGGGAGGGAGGAGGACCGATGAGCGGGGAGCTCTGGGAGGCCGACGAGTACGACGCGGAGGCGCAGCGCCTCTACGACGAGGGGGACCAGGAGGCCGCGCTGGACGTGCTCATGGAGGGGCTGATGGTCCACCCGGAGTCGGCGTCCCTCTACCTGACGCTGGGCTACGTCCGGCTGGCTCGGGAGGAGTACGGCTGGGCCCGGGCGGCCTTCGAGGAGGCGCTGGGCCGGGCCCCCGACCACGAGGAGGCGCTGGTGGGGCTGGGCGACGCCCTGCTGAAGCTGGGGGAGCGGCCGGGGGCCTTCCTGGCCTTCGCCCGGGTCCGGGAGCTGGGCCACGACGACGACCCGGACCTCATGCTCGCCGTCGCCCGGGCCCTGTACCGGGAGGGACTCCACGGCCGTGCCGCCCGGCACTACCGGCTCGCCCGGGAGCGTCCGGAGGCGCGGGCCGAGCTGGGCTACTGCCTCTACCGCGAGGGCGACCGGGAGGGGGCGATCGAGCACACGGCCCGGGCGCTGGAGGCGGCTCCCGACCTCTACGAGGCCCGGGTCTTCCACGGCAACCTCCTCTACGAGCGGGGCGACCGGGAGGAGGCCCTCCGGGCCTTCCGCAAGGTGCCGCCCGGGGAGATGTGGGACCCGCTGGCCGTCTGGCGGACCGTCGAGCTGATGCGGGCTTTCCGGGATCTGCCGGACGACGCCGCGGCCCTGGAGCCCTACCTCGACCAGCTCGACCGGCTGAGCCGCGACCCGAGCCCCGAGGAGCGGCTGCTGGCCGAGGTGGAGGCGGAGGTCGGGGACGGAGGCGGAGACGCCGACCGTCGGACCGCCGACCGGGATCAGCTCGACCTGTTCGCCCTCGGCCGCTCCGAGCCCGAGGGCCGCGAGCCGGAGGTCCACGCCGTCCGGGCCCGGAACGGACGCGTCTTCACCGGCGACTGGCTCTCGATCGTGGCCGAGATGCGGGACCGGGCCGGGGACCCGTCGCTCAGCGTGGACGAGTTCATGCGGGAGACCGCCCGGGCCGTCCGGAACCTGTCGGGCGTCCGCGTCCCGGACGACGACCCGGAGGCCTTCCTGCGGGCCTCGGCGCGGGCCGGCGTCCTCCGGATCGAGCGGTGAGCGGCCCGGCCGCGGAGGGACCGGCCCGCGAGCTGGCCCGCCTGCTCGCCCGCCGGCTCCGGGAGCGCGACGGCCCGGCGGCCGCCCCGGTGACGGTGGCCGAGCTGCGGCGGGAGCTGCTGCCGTATCCCCGGGTCCGCGAGCCGGCCGGCCTGGCGTCGAAGGCCGAGTACGACCTGGCGATGCTGGACCTGCTGGCCGAGCCGGCGGCGCTGGCGATCGAGGATCCCGAGCTGGCCGAGGCCGTCGAGCGCGAGCGGGGCGCCGCCGAGCCGGGGCTCGGCTTCCTGGAGGACTTCGCGGCGGCCACCCTGCATCCGGGGTCCGCGCTGACCGCCGGCGAGGACGAGGGCCGTCCCGCGGAGGAGAAGCCCGGCCCCGACCCGGATCCGGCGTCCGCCCCTGAGGCCGGGGCGGCGTCGTCCCCGGAGGCCGAAGCGGCGTCGTCCCCGGAGGCCCGCCGGGGCACCCGGTCCGGCGGCTCCCGATCCGGCGGTTCCCGGCCCGACGGCTCCCGGTCCGGCGACGCCCGGTCCGACGGTTCCCGGCCCGACGACGCCCGGGCCGGCGCCTCCCCCGACGCGGCTCCCGAAGGGGCCGGTTCCTGCCGGGACTGCGGCCGAGAGCTGCCCGGTCGGGAGGGGCTCCGCTACTGTCCCTGGTGCGGGACCGACCAGCGCGTCCCGCGATGTGACGCCTGCCGGGAGCGCCTGGAGCCGGACTGGAGCTACTGTCCCGGCTGCGGGGCCGCCGCCGATGGCTGACGCGCCGCGAGCCCCTCTCTCCCCGTGATCCGGATCGCGGCGATCCCCGGCGACGGGATCGGCCCGGCGGTCGTCCGGGAGGCGGTGCGGGCGCTGGAGGCCGCCGCCGACGCCGGCCGGGCGACCGTGGACGTCGAGGAGCTGCCCCACTCGGCCGACCACTACCTGGAGACGGGCGAGAGCCTGTCCGAGGAGACGCTGGCCCGGCTGAGGGACGAGTTCGACGCGATCCTGTTCGGGGCGGTCGGCGATCCCCGGGTCTCCGGCGACGAGTACGCCCGGGACCTGCTCCTGGGCCTCCGGTCGCGGCTGGACCTCTACGTCAACTTCCGACCGGTGCGACTGCGCGTCCCCGACCTGACGCCGCTCCGGGACCCGGGCGACGGGATCGATATCGCCATCTTCCGGGAGAACACCGAGGGCCTGTACGTCCAGTCCGGCGGCACCATCCGCCGGGGACAGCCCGGGGAGCTGGCGATCAGCGAGTCGCTGGCGACCCGGCGGGGCGTCGAGCGGCTGGTCCGGGCCGCCTTCGAGCACGCCGGGCGCCACGGCTGTCGCCGGGTCACCCTGGCCGACAAGGCCAACGCCGTGCCCCACGTCTACGGGCTCTGGCGCCGGGTCTTCGGCGAGGTGGCCGACGAGTTCCCCGACCTGGACGCCGACATGCGCTATGCGGACGCCCTCGCCATGGAGCTGGTCCGGCATCCGGACCGCTTCGACGTGGTGGTGGCCGAGAACTTCCTGGGCGACCTGCTCTCGGACCTGGGAGCCGAGCTGGCGGGCGGGGTGGGCCTGGCGCCGTCCGCCAACCTGCATCCCGGCCGCCACGGGCTCTTCGAGCCGGTGCACGGGAGCGCCCCGGACCTGGCCGGCACCGGCCGGGCCAACCCCGTGGCGGCGATCCTCAGCGCGGCGCTGCTGCTGCGGGACCAGGGGGCGGCGGAGGCCGCCGACCGGGTCGAGGCGGCGGTGGACCGCTCCCTGGAGGAGGGGGTCCGCACGGCGGACGTCGGCGGCGACGCCTCCACCGAGGAGGTCGGCCGCTGGATCGCGGACCGGGTCCGGGAGGGCTGACCGCCGCCGGTCGGATCGACCGATCCGACCGACCGCCACCGCAGGGATCCGGCTCCGACGCCTCTCGGGGGGGGGGGCGAGTCCCCTTCGCCGATCCCCTCTTCAAGTCAGGTTGAACCCCGTACTTCAAGTTCACTTGAAGAGGGGGGCGCGGAGGGGGTGTCGACGGGGAGGTCGCGGGTCCGCCGCGGGCCGGTCGAGGGCGGGGCGCGTGCGTCCCCGGGGCCGGCTCCGGGGCGGGCCGGCGGTCGGCACGCGCCGTGCACGGGAAGTTCCGCCCCCGACGATCCGGAAGAAGCGACGAGACCGTCACGACGCCAGCGATAGATCGGAGGTCCAGCATGGGAACGATGGGCAGCGACCGCGACGTGGTCTTCCTCTCCGCCGCACGGACGCCCTTCGGCACCTTCGGAGGCTCGCTGAAGGACCGGTCGGCCACCGACCTGGGGGTCCTCTCCTCGGAAGCCGCCCTCGAGCGGTCCGGGGTGGATCCGGAGGCGTTCGACCACGTCTACTTCGGCAACGTGATCCAGACCTCGGCCGACGCCTGCTACCTGGCGCGGCACGTGGGCCTGCGGTCGGGGCTGCCCATCGAGGTCCCGGCCGAGACGGTCAACCGGCTCTGCGGCTCGGGCTTCCAGGCGGTGATGCACGGGGCCGAGCAGATCCTCCTCGGCCGCTCCCGGGTCTGCCTGACCGGGGGGACCGAGTCGATGTCCCAGGCGCCCCACGTGGTCCGGGGCGCGCGGTGGGGCTTCCGGCTGGGGCCCGCCCAGGACTTCGAGGACGTGCTCTGGGAGGCGCTCACCGACTCCCACTGCGGCTACTCGATGGCCGAGACCGCCGAGAACCTGGCGGAGGACTACGAGGTCACCCGGCGCGAGGTGGACGGGTACGCCCTCCGCAGCCAGCAGCGGGCGAAGTCCGCCTGGGACGAGGGCAAGTTCGACGAGGAGGTCGTCCCGGTCACCGTCCGACGGAAGGGCGAGGAGGTCGAGTTCCACGAGGACGAGCACATCCGCCCGGACACGACGCTGGAGGGCCTCTCCCAGCTCGAGCCCTACTTCAAGGAGGACGGCCTGGTGACGGCCGGCAACGCCTCGGGCATCGGCGACGGGGCGGCGTCGCTGGTCGTCGCCGACCGGGAGGTCGCCGACGCCCACGGCCTCGAGCCGATGGGACGGCTGGTCTCGTGGGCCGTGGCGGGGGTGAAGCCCTCGATCATGGGCATCGGCCCCGCGCCGGCCTCGCGCAGGGCGCTGGAGGAGGCGGACCTGACGCTGGACGACATGGACGTGATCGAGGTCAACGAGGCCTTCGCTCCCCAGTACCTGTCGGTGGAGAAGGAGCTGGGGCTGGACCGCGAGAAGGTGAACGTGAACGGCGGCGCCATCGCCCTCACCCATCCCCTGGGAGCCACCGGCGCCCGCATCACCGGCCACCTGCTCTACGAGCTGCGGCGCCGCGGCGGCGGTCTGGGCCTGGGCACCGCCTGCATCGGGGGCGGGCAGGGCGCGGCCGTCGTCGTCGAGGTCTGACGTGGGGGGCGCTCCCCTCGTGAGAGGGCGGCGGTGAGCGGAGAGACGGGCGGGGCCGACGGTCCGCCCGTGCCCTCGTCCGAGCTGGAGCGGGTGATCCGCCGGGCCGTGGAGCTGCAGCACGGGACGGACGGGGAGACGGACGGGGGATCCGACGCCCCGGACTCGCTCACCGAGTCCGAGGTCCTCCGCGTCGGGCGGGAGGTGGGCCTGGAGCCCCGGCACGTCCGCCGGGCGCTGGCCGAGGTGCGCGCCGAGTCCCTCCTGCCCGACCCGCCCGAGGACGCGGGCGTCCCCCGCCGCCTGTGGGGAGGGGCCTTCGCCCGGGCGAGCCGGGCGGTGCCGGGCGAGCCGGAGGAGGTCCAGGACCGGCTGGAATCGCACTTCCGGGAGCGGGAGAGCCTCCAGTCGATCCGGGCCCGGCCGGGCCGCTCGCTCTGGGAGCCGGCCGGGGGCCTGGTCAGCAAGATGCAGCGGACGCTCGACGTGGGCGGCCGGGGCTACGAGCTGGCGGAGACCCGTCGGGTGGAGCTGTCGGTGACGGGCCTCGAGTCCGGGTGGTCGCTGGTGACGCTGACGGCCGACCTGCGGAACGTCCGCGCCGAGCAGGCCGCCGGCTGGACCGCCGGGGCGGCGGTGCTGGGGTTTCCCGCCCTGGTCGTGGCCACCGTCGCGGTGGGCCTGCCCGTCGAGATCGCGGCGCCGGTGGTGGCGGGCGGAGCGGGCGGCGCGTCGGTGCTGGGGGCCCGCCGGACGACGGGGAAGCGGCGCCGGCGGGTGGAGCTGGTGCTGGAGGGCCTGCTCGACCGGCTCGAGACCGGCGAGCCCCTGGAGCCCGACCGCTCGGGCTGGCGGGACCGGCTGCTGAGCTGAAGGCCGGGAGGAGCCGAGCTTCGCCCGAGAGCTGCCGATCCGCGCGGTCGCCCCGGTCCGCGCGGGGAGGGGCCGTTTCCTCCGGGGACGACCCCGCGAGGCACGGCGCCTGCAGGCCCTGTCGGGCGCCGTCCCGGTCCGCTCGGCTCCGACGAACGGGCCGGGGCGCGCGAGCGAGCTCACGAGGACACGAGGAGAGGAGACGCACGGTGGCTGATATCCAGAAGGTGGGCGTGGTCGGCTGCGGGCTGATGGGCAGCGGCATCGCCCAGGTGTGCGCGCAGGCCGGCTACGAGACGACGGTCCGCGAGATCGCCCGGGAGCCCCTGGAGAAGGGGCTCTCCTCCATCGAGGACAACCTCGACCGGGCGGTGCAGAAGGAGAAGATCGACGCCGCCACGAAGGAGGAGGTGCTCGACCGCCTGGAGGACACCCTGGAGCTGGACGACCTGGCCGACTGCGACCTGGTGATCGAGGCCGTGGTCGAGGACATCGAGGTCAAGGAGGACGTCTTCGGCCAGCTCGACGAGGCCTGCAAGCCGGAGACGATCTTCGCCTCCAACACCTCCAGCCTGACGATCACCGAGATGGCGACGGCCACCGACCGCCCGGAGCGGTTCGTCGGCCTCCACTTCTTCAACCCGGTCCCGGTGATGAAGCTGGTGGAGGTGGTGAGCCAGGGCGCCACCTCGGACGAGGTCTTCGAGGCCGCCTACGCGTTCGCCGAGTCGCTGGGCAAGGAGCCGGTGGCGTGCCGCGACAACTCGGGCTTCATCGTGAACCGGCTGCTGGTGCCCTACATGATGGACGCCATCCGGGCCTACGAGGAGGGCATCGGCTCGATCGAGGACATCGACCAGGCCATGGAGCTGGGGACCGGCCATCCGATGGGCCCCTTCACCCTGGGCGACTTCGTCGGGCTGGACACCCTGCTGAAGATCGGCGAGATCATGTTCGAGGAGTACCGCGAGAAGCGGTTCGCGCCGCCGCCCCTCCTGCGCCGGATGGTGACGGCCGGCCACTACGGGCGGAAGTCCGGCCAGGGCTTCTACGACTACAGCGGCGAGGAGCCGGAGGTGGCCGACTTCGTCCGCCGCTGACGGCGGGGGCCTCGCCGGCCGGGGGCTCCCCGTCGGCGGTCGCCGGGAGCGGGCTGGGGTCGGAGGCGGGCCCGTCGGAGGCGGGCGCGTAGCCGGCCGGCGGGGCGGTCGCGGCCCGGGCCGCGGGGACGCGTCAGAACCGGATCCGGACCCCGACCCGCGAGGGGGTGGCCAGCAGCGAGACCGAGGGCGCCCGGTCGGCCCCGGCCCCGGCGCCAGCCCCGACCCCGGCTCCGGCTTCCGCTCCGCCGGGCCGGCCGTCGTCGTCGGCGACGCCCAGCAGCCGCATGGCCCGCCGGGTGGCCAGCCGCGAGACGGCGGAGCCGACGACGGCGCCCACCACCACGTCCGAGAGCCAGTGGCGGTCGGCGTAGAGGCGGCCGTAGGCCGAGATCCCGGCGGCCCCGTAGGCGGCGGCCGCGGGCAGCCAGCCGTCGGTCACCGCGTCGATCCCGCCGGCGACGCTGAACAGGTAGGCCGCGTGGCCGGAGGGGAAGGAGGCGTGGCCGGTGAAGGGACGGAAGGAGTAGGCGCCCCGTCCCCAGGCCGGCCGCCCCCGGCCCACCGCCCGGTTGAGGGCCTCGCAGGCCATCGAGCCCGCCAGCACGCCCGCCAGCAGGGAGGCCCCCTCGCCCATCCCGTCGAGCCCGTCCAGCAGCGCTCCCCCTCCCAGGGCCCCGCCCACGAGGAACGGCACGGTCTTCTGCCAGGTCCCCAGGTCGTTGCCCAGGCGGGCCAGCTCGTGGGGCCCCGATCCGTCGGGGCTGTCGCGCCGGAGGTCCTGGGCCGTCCGCCGCACGGCCCGGTCGGCCGCCAGGAGGGTGGCCAGGCCCGCCGCGCGCTCGGCCCACCGGGCCCAGGCCCCGCGCGGGCCCTCGACCCGGTCGGACCGGGCGGAGTCGCCGGCCGGGGAACGGAGCGGCCCGGGCGC
>CAZJJO010000093.1:0-7644 GCA_964546375.1 uncultured Gemmatimonadota bacterium | reverse complement strand
AGCCCGGCGCGCCTCGGCGTCGGCCCCGGCCCGACGGGCGACCGCCCCGACCGTGCGGGGCACAGCCTTCCGGCCGCGGCCGGGCGCCGCAAGCCCCGGCGGCCGGCCGGTCCCGGCGAGGCCGCCCGCCGGTGGGGCGAGCCCCTCCGGTCGTTCCGGCCGGCTCCCGTCAGCCCAGCCAGCGCCGGACCGTCTCGCGGTCCGGCTTGTCCTCCGGGGTGCGAGGCAGCTCGTCGACGAAGCGGACCTGGCGCGGCCGCTTGGCCGGGGCCAGCCGGTCGCCGAACCAGACGGCCAGCTCCGCCCGGCCCAGGGGGTCGTCCGGGTCCGCCTCCGGGGCGTCCGGATCGCGCTCGACCGCCGCCGAGACCCGCTCGCCCCACTCCTCGTCCGGGACGCCCACCACGCAGGCGTCGCGGACCTCCGGATGGGCCCGGAGGACCCGCTCCACCTCGGTCGGGTCCACCGTCACCCCGCCGGTGACGATCCGCTCGGAGAGCCTCCCGGTCACGTGCAGGCGCCCGGCGTCGTCGAGCCGGCCCCCGTCGCCGGTGCGCAGCCACCCGTCCCCGTCCACCAGGGCCTCGCCCGCCTCCTGCGCCCCGGCGTCCACCCCGTCCCCCCCCGGCGTCTCCTCCCCCTGCCGCGGGATGACCCGGCCCTCCCGGACCACCGATCCCGGCGCCCGGTCCGAACCCAGGTAGCCCAGGCCCACCGTGGGGCCGCGGACCAGGATCTCCCCGCCCTCGATGCGGACCTCGACGCCCTCCAGGGGACGGCCCACCGAGGTGGGATGCTCCCGGGCCACCGCCGGGGGGGCGGTGGCCACCTGCGAGGCGGCCTCGGTGAGCCCGTAGGTGGGACAGACCGGCCACCCCCGCTCCAGCGCCGCGGTCAGCAGGGAGGGGTCGGCCGCGTCCCCGCCCACCAGCAGGCCGCCCAGGGCCTCCGGGGCCGGCTCCGCACCCCGGATCTCCAGCAGCCGCCGGAGCATCGTCGGCACCAGCGACGCGTGGCTGATCCGATCCTCGTCGGCCAGCTCCAGGAGCGCCTCGGCGTCGAAGCCCGAACGGAGCACGAGCCGCGCCCCGGTGAAGGCCGCCCTGAGCACCAGCGCCACCCCGCCCACGTGGGCGGGCGAGAGCGTGGCCAGCCAGCGGTCCTCCGGACCCAGCCCCAGGCGCCGGGCGGCCGCCCGCTGGCAGGCCCGGTGGTTGGCGAGCGAGAGCCGGACGCCGCGGGGCCGGCCCGAGGTGCCGGAGGTGGCGACGAGAGTGTGCTCGGCCTCCGGGTCGATCCCGGGCACGTCGTCGGCCGCCGGCAGATCGGCCGCCGGGACGGCGACGGCCCCGGCTTCGGCCGCGCCCTCGTCGGCCGGGCCCGCACCCGCGGCGGCGCCGTCGGCCGGACCGCTCGCCTCCGGGCCCGGCTCCTCGCCCCCCGGCCCTCTCGCCGCCGGCCCCAGGCGCACCAGCAGGCCCGAGGCCCGCAGCGAGGCCGCCGCCCGGTCCTCGGTGGCGGGCCGGCACAGCAGGGCACGGGGCCGGACCCGGCGCAGGTAGCCGTCCACCTCGGCCTCCGTCCAGCCGGGATGCACGGGCGCCAGCGAGGCCCCGGTCCGGGGCACGCCGTGGAGGGCGAGGACCGCCTCCCGCCCCACCGGCAGCAGGGCGGCCACCCGGTCGCCGGGCGACACCCCGGCGCCCGCCAGCCGGCGGGCCAGCTCCCCGGCCGCCCGGTCCAGCTCGCGCCAGGTCAGCCGGCCCCGTCGGTCCTCGAGCGCCACGTCGTCGGGACGCTCGTCGGCGGCGGCTCGGAGCGGATCGACCGGCTCGGACAAGGTCTCCTCCCGGATCCGGAACGGACGTCGGCGGCGCGGGGCCCGCCGGGGGCGGGGCCCGGGCCGGCGGCGGGAGCTACAGGTTCACCCCGACCGCCAGCAGGAGGCCGTACAGCGCCAGGGCCCGCCCCGTTCCGGTGAGCGCCCGATCCAGGGCGGCCGGCTCGCGGGTCCCGAGCACGGTGCGGAGCGCCGGCAGCGCCGCGCCGGTCGCCGCCGTGGCCAGGAGCGCGCCGGGGCTCCAGCCGGCCCATCCGGTGCCCGCGGCCGGGGCCGCGGCCGCCAGGAGCAGCAGGCCGGCGTACTCGACCCGGCTGGCCCGGACCCCGAGCCGGACGGCCAGCGTCCGCTTGCCGGCCCGGGCGTCGGTCTCCCGGTCCCGGAGGTTGTTCACCACCAGGACGGCGGACGAGAGCGCACCGGCCCCGGCGCCGGCGATCAGGGTGTCCGGCGCGAACCGGAGGGCCTGCACGTAGTGGGTCCCCGCCACCGCGGCCAGCCCGAAGAAGACGAACACGAAAGGCTCGCCCAGCCCGTGGTAGCCCAGGGGGAAGGGGCCGGCGGTGTAGGCGATCCCCGCCGCCACGGCCGCCAGCCCCAGCACGGCGATCGGCCACCCGCCGACCGCCACCAGGTAGGCCCCGGGGACGAAGGCCGCGCCGAAGGCGCCGACCATCCAGCGCCGGACACGCTCCGGGGGCGCCAGCCCGGCCTGGGTCACCCGCGTGAAGCCCCGCCGGTCGTCGGTGTCGGCGCCCTTGGCCCAGTCGAAGTAGTCGTTGGCGAAGTTCGTCCCCACCTGGATCGCCAGCGCGCCGGCCAGCGCCGCCAGGAAGGGGAGGGGCGCGAAGGCGCCGTCGGCCGCCGCCAGCCCGCCGCCGGCCACCACCGGGGCGGCCGCGGCCGGCAGGGTGTGCGGCCGGGCCCCGATCCACCAGACCCGCAGGGGCGACGGATCCTCCGGGATCTCGGTCACGTCACGCCGGCCGGCGCGGGCGGGCGAGGCCGGCGGGCCCTCACGGCCGCCAGGGGAACTGCTCGAAGTTCGGCGGGCGGTCCTCGTTGAAGGCGTTCCGCCCCTCCTGGCCCTCCTCGGTCATGTAGAACAGGCGGGTGGCGTCGCCGGCCAGCACCTGGAGGCCGGTCTGGCCGTCCAGGTCGGCGTTGAAGCCGGCCTTGAGGAAGCGGATCGCCGTGGGGCTCTTGGTCAGGATCTCCCGGGCCCAGTCGACGCCCTCCTGCTCCAGCTCGTCGTGGGGGACCACCGTGTTGACCAGCCCCATGTCCAGGGCCTCCTCGGCCGAGTACTGCCGGCACAGGAACCAGATCTCCCGCGCCTTCTTCTGCCCCACGCAGCTCGCCAGCGTCGAGGCGCCGTAGCCGGCGTCGAAGCTGCCCACCTTCGGCCCCGTCTGGCCGAAGATCGCCTTCTCGGAGGCCAGGCTCAGGTCGCAGATGACGTGCAGCACGTGGCCGCCCCCGATGGCGTAGCCGGAGACCAGCGCCACCACGACCTTGGGCATCGTGCGGATCTTCCGGTGGAGCTCCAGGACGTTCAGCCGGGGCACGCCGTCGGAGCCCACGTAGCCGGCGTCGCCGCGGACCTTCTGGTCGCCCCCGCTGCAGAAGGCCCAGCCGCCATCCTCGGCGGGGCCGTTCCCGCCCAGCAGGATCACGCCGATGGACGGGTCCTCGTGGGCGTCGCCGAAGGCCTCCTCCAGCTCGAAGAGGGTGTCCGGCCGGAAGGCGTTGCGCACCTCCGGACGGTCGAAGTAGACGCGGGCGATCCCCTCCTCCGACTTGTGGTAGGTGATGTCCTCGTAGTCGCCGGCCTGCTCCCAGTCGGCGTCCGAATCCCAGTAGACGTCGCTCATGCTCGGCTCCTCTCGGTGTCCGGGTCCTCGGGCTCTCGCGGCCGCGCCGGGCGGCGCGGTCGGACCCTGGAAAATGAAAGGGCGCAGGGGCGGACGCGAGCGTCGGGTCCGCGCGGGGGGTGTTCCCGCGTCCCCCTCTTCAGGTGGACCTGAAGCCAGGGGCTCAGGTGGGCCTGAAGAGGGCGCGCCGAAAGGGTCGGGCCCGGTCAGCCGTCCAGGGCGTCGGCCGCGGCGTCGGCGGCGGCCCGGAGGGTGGCTTCCCGCCGGCGGCGGTTCTCCTCCCGGTCCGTGCGCACCTCCAGCACCCGGGGCGCGCCCGCCTCCAGGGCCTCCTCTGTCGCCTTCCGGAGGATCTCGCCCAGGGCCCGACGGGGAGCGTCGTCCACGTCCAGGAGGCGGTGCTCCACGCCGTAGAGGGCCGCCGCCCGCGCCAGGTCCGCGCCGTGGGGGGTGGCGAAGTAGGGCGTGAAGTGCGGCTCGTGCTCGCGGATCGGCAGGTGGTGGAAGATGCCGCCGCCGTCGTTCTGCAGGACCAGGACCACCAGCGGGATCTCCTCGCGGGCGGCCACCATCAGGCCGTTCACGTCGTGCAGCAGGGCCAGGTCGCCCACCACCGCCGCCGCCGGTCCGCCGTGGGCCGCCGCCGCCCCCAGGGCGGTGCTGGTGGAGCCGTCGATCCCGCTCACCCCGCGGTTGCCCACCACCCGGAGGCGCTCCTCGCGGGCGGCGCCGAAGGCGTCCAGCTCGCGGACCGGCATGCTGCTGCCGGCGAACAGAAGCGCCCCCTCGGGCAGGGCCCGGGCCGCCGCCTCCAGCGCCGCCCCCTCCTGGAGCGGGCCGTCCAGGCGCTCGCGGGCGGCCGCGACGGCGGCCTCCTCGGCGGCCCGCCAGTCGTCCAGGAAGCCGGACGGCCCGCCCGCCCCGGTGCCGGCGAGGCGGTCGGCCAGCGCCTCCGCCACGGCGGCCGGGTCGGCCCGGACCACCTCGTCGGCGCCGTACCCGGGGTCCGGCCAGGCCGGCAGGTCGTGGACCACCACGCGCTCGGCTCCCGTCCGGTCCGCCACCCACCGCCGGAGGAGCTTCGAGGTGGGGCGGCCGCCGAGCCGGACCACCGCCTCCGGACGGAGCCGCTCGCGGACCGCCGGGGAGCGGAGGAAGAGGTCGTAGGCGCCCTGGGCCCCCGCGGCGGCCCCGGAGCGGAACCGCGCCCCGGAGAGCGGGTCGGCGGCGAGCGGCCAGCCGGTCGCCCGGGCCAGGGCCAGCGCCGCCGGCCCGAGCCGGCCGGGGTCGGGGTCGGGCCCCGCCACGATCAGGCCGCGGCCGGCGGAGGAGATCGCGCCCGACAGACGCGCCAGGGCGGCCCCGGTCGGCCGGGCCCGGGTCGGGCCGGCCCGGATCGCCGCCCCGGCGTCCGCCGGGGGACCGGTGTCCACCTGGGAGACGGAGTCCGCCGGGGAACCGGATTCCGTGGCGGCGCCTGCCTGTCGTCCCGGAGCGCCCCCGCCGTCGGGACCGCCGGCGCCGTCGGGACGGTCCGCGCCGGCCACCCCCTCCGCCCCGTCGCCGGCGGCGGGAGGCTGGAGCGGCTTCGCGAAGGGAAGGTTCAGGTGGACCGGTCCCCCCGGCCGGCCGCGCGCCGCCGAGACGGCCCGGGCGGCCAGGCCGCGGAGGTAGCGGCCGTCGTCGTCGACCCCCCCGGCCGGGGCCACGTCGTGGAAGAGCCGGACGGCGTCGCCGTAGAGCCCGACCTGGTCGGCGGTCTGGTTGGCGTCGGTCCCGCGCAGGCGGTGGGGCCGGTCGGCGGTCAGGGCCAGCAGGGGCGTCCCGGAGCGGTGGGCCTCCAGCACGGCCGGATGCAGGTTCGCGGTGGCCGTGCCCGAGGTCGTCACCACGGCCGCCGGCCCTCCGCCCGCCTTGCCCACGCCCAGGGCGAAGAAGGCGGCCGAGCGCTCGTCGATCACGACCCGGGTCCGGACGGCCTCCTGCTCGGCCAGGGCCAGCACCAGGGGCGTCGACCGCGACCCGGGCGAGACGCAGGCCTCGCGGACGCCCTGGCGGGCGAGGGCCTCCACCAGGAGACGGGCCCCGGCCAGGTTCGCCTCGCCGCGCCCCGCCGGGCCCCCGGCCTCCCGTCCGGCCACGTCTCAGCCCCCGGCCCGGCCCGGTCCGGCCTCCGGGCCGATCGCGGAGGCGACCGACGCCCCCGCCTCGCCCTCCACCTCCGAGGACAGGCCCAGGGCCCGCAGGACCGGACGCAGCTTCATGCCGGTCTCCCGCCACTCGTCGTCGGGCCGCGAGCCCCGGACGATGCCGGCGCCGGCGAACAGCCGGATCCTCCGGCCCTCCACCAGCGCGCACCGGAGGGCGGGGGCGAAGGTCCCGTCGCCGGCGTGGTCGAACCACCCCACCGGCCCGGCGAACCAGCCGCGCGAGAAGGGCTCACGCCGACGCAGGAAGGCCCGGGCCGGCTCCCGCGGGAAGCCGTTCACCGCGGCGGTCGGGTGGAGAGCCTCCAGCAGCTCCAGCACGTGCGGCCGGTCCGGCATCCGGGCCGTCAGCCGCGTGATCAGGTGCTGCATCCCCCGGAGCCGCAGGACGTCGGGCTCCCGGTCGACCCGGGCCTCGCCGGCGACCGAGACCAGCGCCTCCCGCATGTCGCGCACGGTGAGCTGGTGCTCGGCCCGGTCCTTGGCGCTCTCCCGCAGCCGACGGGCCATCCGCCGGGTCTCCGCCTCGTCCTCGCCCTCGGGCACCGTCCCCGCCACCGCGGTGGCCAGGAACCGCTCGCCGCGCCGGGAGGCCACGATCTCGGGCGCCGCCCCCACCAGCGCGCTCCCGGGCACGGGCTCGACCAGGAAGGGGAAGGTGCCGGGGTTGTCGGCCCGGAGCCGCTCCAGCAGGTCCACCGGCGACAGGGGGGCGGCGGCCGTCAGCTCCAGCAGGCGGGCCGGCACCACCTTCTCCAGCTCGCCCCCCTGGACCGCCTCCAGCGCGGCCTCCACCAGCGCCTTCCAGCCCTCCCGGCCGGGCCGGCGGCGCGCCGCCTCGACCGCGGAGAGCGCGGGTCCTCCGGAACCGGAAGCCTCCTCCGCCCGTCGCCGGAGCCGGGCGAGGGCCCGATCGGCCGCCGCCTCGGCCGCCTTCCGCCGACCGTCCTCCGGGGCCCGGATCCGGGCGGTGAGGCGGAATCCGTCGTCGGTCCGACGCAACTCGACGGCCGGGAGGACGAAGAGGGCCGCCGGCCACCGCCCCCAGCCCGTGGCCTCCGCCTTCCGGACGGCGGGATCGAAGGCGCAGCCGCCGTAGCACCGGCCGGTGACGTCCGGCCCCAGCGACCGCCGCCACCGGACCACGGCCCGGGCCAGGCCGTCGTGGTCGGAGGGAAGCGAAGCCCGGGCCACGGCGCCGGCCCAGGCCGCCCACCGGCCCCCCCGTTCCCAGAACCCCCGGGGCAGGCCGCGGAAGGCCCGGAGGAAGTCCCCGGGCGCCGTCCCGGCCACCTCCGCCTCCCGGACCACCACCCGGCCGGCGGTCGCGCCGGTCGACCGGATCTCTCGGCTCCGTTCGTCCATCGCCCCCGTACGATTCGATGCCTGGAATCACGACCTGGAATCACGCCCGGCATCCGAAGGACGGCCCGGCGGCTCCCCCGGGCGGCCCATCCTATCAGATCGGCGGGAGCGTGGCACGTCCCTCGCATGCAACGTAGGACCGCCGGCGGGACGTGTCCGGTCATATTCCATATTGCGTGGGTCCGGTCCACACGAAAGGGAGACACCGATGCGAGCGACGAGAACGATCACGGCCCTTCTGGCGACGGTTTTCCTGGCGGCGGTGCCCCTGGCGACGTCGGCCCAGCAGCCCGACGACGGGGAGGCGATGGGGCAGAACGGCTGGGAGCTCAACGCCCACGCCGGCTATCTGAACGAC
>CAZJJO010000092.1:0-7801 GCA_964546375.1 uncultured Gemmatimonadota bacterium | reverse complement strand
CATCTCCTCCAGCCGGCGGACCCGCTCGTCGGTGGGCGGGTGGGTGCTGAAGAGGGAGGAGAAGTCGACCCCGCCGCCGCTCCCGAGCGGGTTGACGATGCAGAGGTGGGCGGCCGCCTCGTTCAGCTCCTTCCCGCCCCGCGGGCCGGCGCCGCGGATCCGCATCGGGCCCTTGTTCTCGGCGATCCGCTCCATCTTCCGGAGCGCCCGGGCCAGCGCCTCGGGACGGCCCCCGATCTCGGCGCCCGTCCGGTCGGCCCGGTACTCGCCGGCGCGGCTGATGGCCATCTTGATCAGCATCGCCGCCAGCGGCGCCAGGATCACCATCAGCAGCATCCCCACCAGCCCGCCGCGGTCCCGGCCGCCGCCGAAGAAGAGGCCGAAGCGGGCCAGCATCACCACCGCCGCCGCCATGGTGGCCGAGACGGTGCCGATCAGCATGTCGCGGTTCCGGACGTGGGCCAGCTCGTGGGCCGCCACCCCGGCCAGCTCGTCCTCGTCCAGCGCCTCGAGGATCCCCTCGGTGAAGCAGACCACCGCCTTCTCGGGGCTGCGCCCGGTGGCGAAGGCGTTGGGCTGGTCGGTGGGGGCGATGGCCACGGTGGGCATCGGCAGGTCGGCCCGGCGGCGGAGCCGGTCGACCATGTCGTACAGCTCGGGCCGGTCGGCCCGGCTCACCTCCTCGGCCCCGTACATCCGCATCACCATGCGGTCGCTGAACCAGTAGCTGCCGAAGTTGAAGAGGGCGGCGAACAGGAAGGCGCCCACCATCCACTCGGTGCCGCCCAGCCAGCCGGCGACCCCCATGAAGAGGGCCGTCATCAGGGCCATCAGCCCGAAGATCTTCGCGTAGTTGCCCATGATCCTCGCTTCTGGTGTGGTGTCGCCGGTTCGGCGCTCGCCGTCCGGGAGACGCCGCTCACGGCCGATGCATACACCCGGGCGCCGCCGCGTGCTCCAAGGCCGGGCCCGGCCGCCCGGGCCAGCGGGCTAGAACGACCACTCGCGGAAGAGGAACAGGCCCCAGGTGCGCTCGCGCTCCAGGTTGGAGGCCGCCCCCGTCCGCAGACCCCGGCCGAAGCGCAGCTCGGTGAGCAGCTCCAGCGACCAGTCCTCGGCGAAGCGCCAGTCCAGCGACCCGGCCGGGAACCGGTGGCCCACCGGATAGGTCACGGTGAGGAACAGCTCGGGCGAGAGGTACCAGCCGGCCTCCAGCTCCGCCTGGCCGAGGAAGGAGCCCTCGTCGTCGGCCTCGCCGCCGCTCCCGTCGCCCCGGCCGGGGCCGCCGCGCAGCTCCAGGTAGTCGAAGCCCACCTCCGAGGCCAGCACCGACGACAGCTCGGCGCCCACCCGCCCCAGGAGCTGGCGCCGCGCCAGGTCGCCGGCCCCCGGGGCCCCGCAGACCGAGTTGAGCAGGAGGACGCAGACCTGGTCCGACTCGCTGAGGGGCGGCTCGCTGGTCAGCGTCAGCGTCGGCTCCAGCAGGGTCCCCCCGACGTGCGCCTCGATCCGGATCGTGCCCTCCCGCTGGCGCACCCGGTGGACGGCGGTGATGTCCAGGTTGGGGTTGCCGCCGGGCGTGCCCACGAACTCGATCCGCCCGCCGGTGATCCGGAGCTGGCGCGACAGGACCCCTCGGGCGCCCGTGAAGCGGTAGCTCCCCCGGACCAGGCGGACGGTCCCGGAGGCGGCCAGGTCGCCCCGCCCCCGGTCCATACGGACGTCCAGCTCGCCGGCCAGCTCCACGCCCAGCTCCGGGCTCCGCAGCCACAGGTCGGGCCCCAGCGTCATCGACGCGTCCACGCGCAGGTTCTCCATGAAGGGGTTCCGCACCTGCGCCAGGATCCGGCGCTCGGCCACCGCGGTGGTGTCCATCAGCCCGTACAGGTCGGGGTCGGTGAGGTCGACCGCCTCGCCCTGGCGGAGGAACTCCTGCATCCGGATCGTCCCGCGGCCGAGCCGGAAATCGCCCGTCAGCTCCGGCCGCCGGTAGCTGCCCCTCAGCCGGCCGGCGCCGTCGACCTGGACCGACGCCCGCCGCCGGTCGATGGCGTGGAGGCGTCGGGCCCGCAGCTCCAGGTCCAGGCCCGGGTCGGCGGGGTCCGACAGGTCGACGCCGCCCCGGACCGTCGCCGTCCCGCCGCGCCGCGAGGCCAGCCCCAGGCTGTCGACCCGGGCCGAGGCGCCCTCGAAGGCGATCCGCCCGCCCGCGCGGTGGAAGGTGACGCCGAGCGAGGGGACCCGCGCCGCGCCGTCGCGCACCTCGAGGGCGCCGTCCAGCCGGGGATCGGCGAGCGAGCCCGCCACGTCCAGCCGGCCGGACACCGAGCCGGCCACCTCCTCCAGGGCGCCGGCGGGCAACAGCAGCACGGCCGCCGGCAGGCTGTCGGCCCGGACGGTCGCCGACAGGGTCTCCTCCTCCACGTCGGCCGCCCCGTCCCCTCCGGCGCCCCGGAGCGACAGGCCCGTCCGCAGGCGGCCCTCGGCCCGGGCCAGATCGCGCCCTGCGTGCCGGAGGGCGACCCGCCCCTCCAGCCGGCGCTCCCGGTACTCGAGGCTCGCCGCCAGGCTGTCGTAGGCCAGCGCCCCCCAGCCCGGCCCGGCCACCCCCAGCTCGGCCTCCAGCGTCGGGGCCGCGGCCGTGCCCCGGAGCCGGGCCGAGCCCTCGAGGGTGCCCCGGACCGGCGCGCCGGGTCGGACCAGGTCCGCCAGGCCGCCCATCTCCAGGGCGCGGGCCGAGACGTCCAGCTCCAACGGCCCGCGGGACGGCACGGCGCCGTCGATCCGGAGACGGCCCTCGCCGCCCGCGCCCGTCAGCTCCAGGTCCCGGGCCGACCACCCCTCCTCGCCCCGGGCCACCGTGGCCGGCCGGGCGAGGCGCAGCCGCTGGGCCCCGGTCTCCAGGGTCAGCCGGTCCAGCCGCGCCTCGATCCTTCCCTCCGAGCGGACCACCTCGGCCCGGGCGGCCACCGTGCCGCGGCCCTCCCGACGGGCCTCCACCTCCAGCCGGCCGCGATCCGGGCCGGTGCGGGTCAGGCGGAAGGAGGCGGAGTCGGCCCGGTGGGCCGCCCAGCCGAGGCCCCGCCCCAGGCCCTCCGCCGTCAGCGAGTCCGGGGACCGGACCTCGGGCGCGCGCACGGACACCGTCAGAGAGTCCGCCGCCGCCTCCCCCCAGCGGAGGTCCCGACCCGAGGCGGTGCCCTCGAAGCCGAAGGAGGCCAGGCTGCCCGTCAGCTCGCCGCGGACCGAGAGGGACCCGGCCAGCGTGTCGGGGGCCGCCGGCTCGCCCCCCTCGCCCTCTACGGGGCCCAGGGCCGGGAAGGAGCCGAAGAGGTCGCGGGCCGCCGTGTCGGCCGCGGCCATCCGCCCCGGTACCACCCACCGGTTCCAGGCCGAGAGGTCGGGCGCCTCCAGCTCCAGGGTCAGCGAGCCGCTCCGGTCGGCGCCCAGGCCGAGCGCGCCACGGCCCCGCATCCTCCCCACGTCCGAGCGCAGGGCGAAGGTGTCGATCGTGGCCCGGCCGCCGCGCACCGTGAACCGCACCAGGCTGGTGTCCAGCCGCGCCTCGTGGAAGCGCGAGGGCAGGACCTCGAGGTCGAAGGTGGCCTCCAGCGAGTCCGGGTTCGTGCCCCGCCCGCGGACCCGGCCGGTGACGTCTAGGCGCGTGCGGGGGCCGTCGCGGAACCACTGCTCGAGCTGGATCTCGCGGGCCGTGAGCCGCGCGTCGTAGGCCTTCCGGCGGGCGGCCAGGTCGAAGCTGCCGTCGAACTCCAGCCGGCCCCGGGGCGTCTCCAGGTCGGCGACCGCCTCCAGCTCGGAGAGGGTCCCGGCCAGCGACAGCGGGCCCTCCACGGTGCCCATCAGGTCCAGGGCCGGGAACCACGGGTCCAGCAGGGAGAGCGACAGGGGCCGCGCCTCCAGGCGGAGGTCCATCCGCGGCGGGTCGCCGGGCTCGAAGGCCCCGTCGCCGGTGACGTGGGAGCGCTCCGGCCCGGGCCCCCGGTGCCGGAGGTCGGCGGAGAACCCGATCCGGCCCTCCGGCGTCCGGTCCAGGGTGGCCCGCCCGTCCAGCCGCCCCGACTGGCGGGTGTCGAACCCCACCAGGCGGGTCCAGCGCGGCGCGAAGTCCGTCAGCTCCACCTCCAGGTCGCGCAGGGCCCGGGGCTCGCCGACCAGACCGATACCGCCTCCCAGCTCCACCCGGGAGGGGGCGTCCGGCCCGGCGACGCCGGCGGTGACGACGGGGGCGCCGTCCGTGCCGCCCCGGCCGGCCCCGCTCCCGGCCCCGGCGGGGTCGCCGCCCGCGGGCGGGCGGAGCCGCAGGGAGGCCTCGACCCGGAAGAGGTCCAGGGGGCCGGCCCCGGCCACCGTGCCCGCCACCGTCCCGTCCGGCCCCTCGTCGGCGCCGGTGAGACGGCGGTAGAGCGACAGCTCCAGCGGCCGCAGCTCCAGCTCCACGTCCTCCAGCCGGGGCGTCTCCTCCAGGTGCAGCGTGAACCGGCCCTCCGCCCGGCTGGCGCCCGACCGGAACCGCCCTCCGGCCACCTCGACCGCCACCACCCCGGGATCAGCGGCCGTCCGCAGGACCAGCCGTCCCTCGCTCCCGCCCGTCCCGGGTACGGGCACCGGAAGCCACCGCAGGTCCGCGAAGGCCACCGGGTCGGCGTCCAGCTCGAAGCGCCAGCGGGGGGGATCGTCCGTGGTGACCCACCCCTGGCCCGACAGCCGGCTGTCGGCCGTCCGGACCGCCGGCAGGTCCACCCGGACGGTGTCCCCGAAGGTGGCCGAGACGTCCAGCCGCCGCAGGGCGAGCGGCTGGTCCACCGCCCGGGCCCTCGCCCGCACGCCGGCGGCCTCGATCCGCATGGGTCGTCGGGGGTCGGCCAGCCGCAGGAGGGGCAGGGATCCGCGCATCGCCTCCAGGGTGATCACGCGCTCGACGCCCGCCGGGCCCTCCTCCAGCCGCCAGACCGTCTCCTCGCCGGCCGGGCCGTCCCAGGGCGTCCGCACCTCGACCCGTCCGTCGGCCACCGTGGCGTCGGTGATCCGGAGCTGGAGGCCGCCGTCGCCCGCGGCCGCGTCGTCGTCCGCCGGGTCCTCCGGCCCGGCGTCGGCGCCGAAGATCCGGTCGAAGTTCCAGCGGCCGTCGGCGCCCTGGCGCAGGTCCAGCTCGAGCCGGCCCGCCCGCATCCGCCGCAGGTGGACGTCGCCGGTGAGGAAGCCGATCGGGCCGTACTCCACCCGCACGTCCCGCAGATCGAGGAACGGCTCGCCCGCGGCGTCGGTGATGCTGAGCCGCTCCAGCACGGCCCGGGTCACCAGGTTGCCGCCGGTGATCCGGCCCACCTCCACCCGGCCGTCCACGGCGCCGGCCAGGGCGCGCTCCAGGAAGCCCGCGGCCGCCCGGCGTCCGGCCCCCGTCTGGCTGGCCAGCACCAGCCCGCTGGCCAGGCCCAGCAGGACCAGGCCGACGATCGCCGCCGCGCCCTGACCCAGCCCCCGCACCAGGCGGATCAGCCGGCCCCGCGGCCCGGATCCCCCGTCCGCGCCGGCCATCTCAGAAGGCCTGTCCGATGGACACGTGGACCTGCAGGCGGCGCAGGAACTCGGTCAGCCCCGACGGGTCGTCGTAGCCGCGGGCGTCGAAGACCACGCTCTCGTTCAGCTCCACCAGCTCGCCCTCCCGCCCGCCCTCGGTGATCTCGGCCACCACCGGCAGTCGGTCGGGCGTAGTGGGGTCGTAGCCCACGTCCAGCCGCAGCGGCCCCACGGGGCTCTCGTACCGGACGCCCGCCCCCGGCGCCGCCACGGGCGGCAGGATCCGGTCCACCTCGAGCCACACCTGGCCCACGTCGACGAACCCCACCACCGACCAGCGTTCGCTCAGCTTCGCCCGCAGCTCGAAGTTCGCCTCGAAGGCGGCGTTCCCGCCGATGGGGCGCTCGTCGAAGACCGAGGTCGGGTCCAGGCCGCTGTCGGCCAGCGCCCGGGCGCACCGGGAGAGTCCCCGGAGATCGGTGCCGAAGTCCCGGCGGCAGCGCGCCGACTCCAGCACCAGCACCGAGGGCCCCAGCAGGTTCTGGCCGAACCCCCGCACGCTCTGCGCGCCGCCCACGAAGAAGCGCTTGCGCGGGTGGATGACCGCCGCCCCGTCCACGGGGTCGTCGAAGGGGCGGCCGCCCAGCGCCTCGACCAGGCCCGTCCGGAAGCGCACGGCCAGCACCAGCCCCGGGGCCAGCTCCTCGAAGTTGGCGGCGCTGAGGTCGAGCCGGGCGTACTCGTAGTCGGAGCCCGTCGCCCGGTCGGCCCACTCGAGGTTCAGGTCCACGTAGTAGCCGCCGGTGGGCGAGAGCGCCGCGTCGGTCCGGTCGTAGCTCCAGCCGAGGCTCACGGGTGCGAGCCAGCGCGGCTCGGTCAGCGTCTCGATGTCGTCGGGCTGACAGAAGCCGAAGTTGACGCAGAAGAACACGTCGGCCGACCGCCGGTCGAAGCTCGTCAGCTCGGGGCGGTAGGTGAGGCTCACCGGCATCCGCGGCCGGAGCCGGCGGGTCAGCGTCAGCTCGCCGCCGCGGCTGTCCCGAACGAAGAGGTCGGGCACGGTCTCCCGCTCCAAAAACAGCCCCGCCTCCAGCGTGTTGCGGTCCCCCAGGAAGGCCGGCTGCCGGAGGTCGGCCCGCAGGGCGAAGTTCACGTCCTGGAAGACCGGGTCGAGGCTCACGCCCGAGCAGGGGAAGGTCCCGGCCAGGCGGCCGGCGAAGAGGTTCGACACGCTGGCGGAGGTCTGCAGCCGCCGGCCGCCGCCCAGGAAGTTGCGGTGGGTGAAGCGGGCCTCGGCCTGGAAGCAGTCGGTGGTGGTCGCGCCCACGCCCGCCCGGACCGTCCGCATCCGGGCCGGGGTCACCTCGACGGTGACGTCGACCAGGGTGTCGGCGGAGACGTCCCCGGGCCGGGAGGTGCTGATGTTGGCGAAGCGGACGGGCTCCTGCTGGAAGAGCAGGCGCTGGCTCTCGAGGATGCGGCTCTGCCGGTAGAGGTCGCCCGGGGCGAAGGTCAGGTGCTGGCGGACGAGCCCCTCGCCCAGGTTCCCGGCGCCGCGGACCTCGACCCGGCGGATCCGGGCCCGGGGGCCGGGCCGGGCCTCCAGCGTCAGCTCCACCCGGCGGCTGTCGGCCGGAACGAAGTGGCGGTCCAGCACCACCGCGTCGATGTGGCCGCGGTTGCGCAGGCGGTCGGCCAGCGCCTCCTTGCCCCGGTCCAGCGCCACCAGGTCGAACGGGTCGCCCGGCTGCAGGGGGAAGGTCGAGCGCACCTCCCCGGGCGACAGCGTCCCCTCGAAGCCCTCCAGGGCCAGCGTGTCGAGGACCGTGGGCGGGCCCTCCTCGATGCGGAAGCGCACCCGGGCCCGACCGTCCAGCCGCTCGACGGCGGTGTCCACGGACACGGCGCGGTAGCCCCGGCGCCGGTAGAAGACGCGCAGGCGCAGGAGGTCGGCCGGCAGGGCGCCCTCCTCCAGGTAGGCCCGGGCGTGGGCGAACCCCCAGTCGGTGAGCCAGCAGAAGGGGGCGAGCACGAAGCTGCGGCAGCGGGTCTCGCCGGTGACGATGGCCTCGGCCAGGCGGCCGTCGGAGAAGGCGCGGTTGCCCTCGAAGGCCAGCTCCACCACCTGCCGGTCGGCCGAGCTCTGGGCCGCGGCCGGCGCCGGTCCGGCGGCCGCCGCGCACAGCGCCAGCGCGCACAGCGCCAGCGCCCGCTGGACGGGGGCGATCGGTCCCGCGCTCCGCCCGGCGGGGCCGCCGATCAC
>CAZJJO010000091.1:0-7802 GCA_964546375.1 uncultured Gemmatimonadota bacterium | reverse complement strand
GCCCGGGGCCCGGTCCCCCGCCGCGGGACCGCCGCCCATGCTCCCCTGGCCGCCCTCGATGATCCCGCCGGTGGGCGGATCGTCGGCGCCGCGGGGCGAGGCCTGGTCCTGCACGAAGAAGGCGATGGCCACGGCGAAGGCGGCCAGCGCCAGGCCGGACAGGACCCAGGGCAGGTGGTCGCGAAGCGACTTCTCGGGCCGCTCGCCCAGCGGCTCGCCGCACTCGGTGCAGAAGTACGCGTCGTCGGCCGCCGGCGCGCCGCAGGCCGGGCACCCCTCGGGCTCGGCCTCCAGGGGAGCACCGCAGCGGGCGCAGTAGTTGCCCTCGCCCTCGGCTCCGCACTGGTCGCACCTCATCGTCCGCCTCCCCGCTGGTCGTCTCGTCCCCGAAGGCCCCGGACGTCTTGCCGCGTCGGCTCGCGTTCGACATATACAGGGTGCCCGGCCGCCCTTTCCCCACCGCACCGAACCGCAGCGCCATGGCCTCCCGACAGCTCGGCATCGCGATCGGCGCCTGGTACGTCGTGGCCCCCTTCGCCTGGGGGTACGCGGCCCCCTTCAACTGGTGGCACAGCGTCTTCCTCGGGGGGGCGGTGCTGGCGCTCTCGGCCGGCCAGGTCGTCGCCCGGAGCCGGGCCGCGGCCTGGATGCTGGTGGCCGTGGGCGTCTACAGCATGCTCGCCCCCTTCCTGCACGACTACCTGGTCCACGCCCGCCCCTTCTTCAACGACCTCTTCTTCGGGGTGATCACGGTGGGGACCGCCGTGGCGCACGGGGCCCACGCCGTCGAGGTCCGCTCCCGGCCCCGCCTCGGGAGCTGAGGCCGGGCCCGGGCCGAGGCGGGGCGCCGGCCGAGGCCGGACGTCCCGGCCGGGGCCGGGTGTCGCCGGCGCCGACCCCGATCAGGCCCCGAACTTCGCCAGGCGGCCGGACCGGGCCGCGGCCAGCGGCATCAGCTCCCGTCCCCGCCGGAGGCCGTGGACGCCGCGGGTGCAGGCGGACTCGCCGAACGAGGGCGCCGGCCCCCGCCGGCCCTCGCCGCCGGCCAGCAGGAAGGGGACCGGGTGCCAGGAGTGCCGCCGCATCCGGGCCGGCGTCGAGTGGTCGCCGGTGACCAGCAGGACGTCGGCGCCGGCGTCCAGGAGGTCCGGCACCAGCGCGTCGGTCTCCTCGATGAGGGCCGCCTTCCGCTCGAAGTCGCCGTCCTCCCCCGCCCGGTCGGTCCCCTTCACGTGGGCGAAGACGAAGTCGTGGTCGGACAGCCCCGCCGCGGCGGCGGCCACGGCGCCCTCCGGGCCGTCCCCGGCGGTCTCGGCCTCCATCCCCACGAGCCGGGCCACCCCCCGGTACATCGGATAGGCCGCCACGGCCAGCGAGCGCATCCCGAAGACCTCGGGGAAGAGGGGCCAGTCGGGCCGCCGCGAGAAGCCGCGCAGCAGCACTCCGTCGGCCTCGGCGCGGTCGGCCAGCCGCTCCCGGGCGGCCTCCAGCCAGGCTCGCACCGCCCGCGCGGCGGGCTCCGAGGCCTCGTCGCCGGCCTCGGGGGTTCCCGGAGGCTCGCCCGGGCGGCCCGGATCGGTGTCGGCCACGCTCGAGCCGACGGGCTCCGGGAAGCGGAGGACCAGCAGGAAGCGGTGCTCCTTGACGGTTCGGACGAGGACCTCGACCCCCTCGACCTCGATCCCGTCGAGCAGCTCGACCAGCGGGCGGGCGTCCTCGGTGGCGATGCGGCCGGCCCGGCGGTCGGCCACCCGGCCCTCCTCGTCCAGCGTGCAGAAGTTGCCGCGGGCCGCCACGTCCCCCTCCCGGAGGTCGAAGCCGATGCCCAGCGCCTCCAGCACGCCGCGGCCGATCCGGTAGCGGAGGGGATCGTAGCCGAACAGCGCCAGGTGTCCCGGCCCGCTGCCCGGCGTGACCCCGGGGGCCACCGGCTCGTGGAGGCCGCAGCCGCCCGCCCGGGCGAGGGCGTCCAGCTCCGGGGTGCGGGCCGCCTCCAGCTCGGTGGGGCCGCCGGGCTCCCGGGGCAGCCCCCCGAGCCCGTCGAGGACCAGCAGGACGACCGTCCGATCGGACGGTTGAACCAGTGACGCGATGTCGCGAAGTTCCACCTGTGCATCCCCCGCTGCGGCACCTGCGAACGACCCCGTCCTTCCGGCCGGGAACGCGGGTGACGCCCCGGCGGAGGGACGCCCGCCAAGGTAAGCGCGGGGCCGGGCGGTGCCAACGCGGCCGCACGGAGCGCCCCGGCGTCGAGACGATGCGCGGCCTCGCGGTGCGGATGCCAGCGCGGCCGCACGAAGCGCCTCCTCCCGCCCGCTCGCCCCGATCCCCTCGCCCCGCCCGAAAGGATCCCGCGCCGGTGAGCCCGTCCCCCGACGCCCCCGAGGAGCCGGCCGTCCGGCTGGAGGGGGTCTCCAAGCGCTTCGGCCGGACCTGGGCGCTGCGCTCGCTGGACCTGGAGCTGGCGTCCGGGGCGCTGCTGGCCCTGGTGGGCCCCAACGGCGCCGGCAAGAGCACCCTCCTGAAGATCCTGGCCACCCTGGTGAAACCGACCGCCGGGAAGGTCCGGGTGCTGGGTCACGCCCCCGACGGGGGGAGCCGTCCGATCCGCGAGCGGGTGGGGTTCCTCTCGGCCCGGGGATATCTCTACGACGAGCTGACCGCCCGCGAGAACCTCCGCTTCGCGGCCCTCATGTCCGGAATCACCGAGTGGCGCGGGCCGGCGGCCGAGGCGCTGGAGCGGGTGGGCCTGGCCCGGGCGGCCGACCTGCGGGTGGGCGGCTACTCCTCGGGCATGCGGAAGCGGCTGGCCCTGGCCCGTCTGCTGCTCCGGCCCGTGGAGCTGGCCCTGCTGGACGAGCCCTACGCCAGCCTGGACGCCGAGGGGGTCGAGCTGGTGGACGAGCTGGTCGAGGAGATGGGGGCGGAGGGCCGGACGCTGATCCTGGCCTCCCACCAGTGGGGCCGGACGCTCGAGGCCGCCGACCGGGTGGTGGTGCTCGAGGACGGCCGCCGGGCCTGGAGCGGGACGCCGGCCGAGCACGCCGAGCGGCGGGCCGCCGGGGAGGCCTGACCGATGGAGCTGGCGACCCGGACCTGGGCCATCCTGTGGAAGGACCTCCTCATCGAGGTCCGCACCAAGGGCAGCTTCAACGCGATGATCTTCTTCGCGGCCCTGGTGCTCTTCATCTTCGCCTTCGCCATCGGGCCGGACCCGGACCTGCTGCGGGAGCTGGCCGGCGGCCTGCTGTGGGTGGGCATCACCTTCACCGGCGTGCTCTCCCTCTCGCGCACCTTCCACAGCGAGGAGCTGAGCGGCGGCCTCGAGGGGCTGGAGCTGTATCCCGGCGAGGTCCGGGCCGTCTACCTGGGGAAGCTGCTGGGCAACGTGATCCTGCTGCTGGCCGTCGAGGCCGTGCTCTTCCCCACCGCCGCCGTGCTCTTCGAGGTCGACATCGTGAGCCACGCCCCCGGCCTGGCCCTCGTGGCCGTGCTGGGCACCCTGGGCTTCTCGATCATCGGTACCTTCTACGCGGCCCTCACCCTGCATCTTCGGGCGCGCGAGCTGATGCTGCCCCTGCTGCTGCTCCCGCTGCTGGTGCCGGTGCTGCTGGGAGCGGTGAGCGCCACCACCGCGCTGCTGACGGGCGAGGGGACGGGCGCCACGGGGGCGTGGATCCGATTGCTCGTCGCCTTCGACGTGATCTATTTTGTGCTCTGCACCTGGACCTTCCCCGTCCTCCTGGAGCGATGAAGCGAAACCACCTGCTGCTGGGGTCGGCGGCCCTCGCGATCCTCGTGATCGGCAGCGTCGTCGGCCTGTTCGTGGTCCCGGCCGACGCCCTGCAGGGCGAAGTCCAGCGGCTGATGTACGTCCACGTGCCCACCGCCTGGGTGGCCATGCTGGCCTTCTTCGTCGTCTTCGTGATGAGCGTCCTCTACCTGATCCAGCGGGAGGAGCGCTGGGACCTGATCGCCGCCAGCTCGGCGGAGGTCGGCGTGCTCTTCACGGCGTTGACGCTGGTGCTGGGGTCGCTGTGGGGGAAGCCGACGTGGGGCGTCTGGTGGACGTGGGACCCGCGGCTGACGACGACCGCCATCCTGCTGGTGATCTACGTCGGCTACCTGGCCGTCCGCTCCTTCGCCGAGGACCCGGGGAAGCGGGCGCGGTGGTCGGCGGTGGTGGGGATCGTGGGCTTCGTCGACGTCCCCATCGTCTACCTCTCGGTCTACTGGTGGCGGACCCTGCACCAGCCCCCCAGCACGCCCCGCACCATGGACGTCCAGTTCCTCTGGACCCTGCTCCTGAATCTTCTGGCCTTCACGCTGGTATACGCTTACCTGATGCTTCGCCGCTACCGGCTGGCCCGCACCGAGCGGGCGATCGAGCGGGCGGCGGCGGAAGGAGAGGCACCGTGACGTTCCTCTGGACCGGCTACCTGATCACCTGGATCGCCCTGCTCGTCTACGTCGGGCGGCTGGAGCGCCGGATCGGCGACGCCGAGCGCCGCCTCGAGGTCGCCCGCGACCCGGAGGCCGGCCTCCCCCGGACCCGCTGAGCCGTACCCCTCTCGCCTCCACCACGGACACCCGACATGTCGGACCGGAAGAGCAGGAAGCGCCTCTGGATGGGACTCGGGCTGGCGGCCGTCGTCGGCGCGCTGGCCCTGCTGATCACCGGCGGGCTCCAGGAGAACGTCGTCTTCTTCGTCACCCCCAGCGAGCTGGAGGCGAAGGGGGCCGAGGTCTACGACCGTCCCCTCCGGCTGGGCGGCCAGGTGAAGCCCGGAACGGTGAACTGGGACGCCGAGGCGCGGGAGCTGAAGTTCGTCCTCCGGGACGACTCGACGCAGGTGCACGTCCGGAGCGACGGCGCGCCCCCGGCCATGTTCCAGGAGGGGATCGGCGTGGTGGTCGAGGGGCGCTACAGCCGCGACGGCCTCTTCCGCTCCGACCGGGTGATGGTCAAGCACTCCAACGAGTACAGCCCCCCCGAGGACGGCCAGCACCCGGAGGAAGCCTACGAGACCCTGACCGAGAAGGACGGCTCGTGAGCCGTCCCCTCCGGTCGGCAGGTGCGCGTGCGCGGACCGCGCGCCTCCGCCTCCCCCGACCCGCGGGGGGCTGAGCCGTGCTCGACCTGAACCTGCTGGGCACGGCCTCGGTGGTGGCCGCCATGCTGGGGGCCGTCTTCAGCGCCGTCGCCGGCTACTGGGCGGGCCACCGGAGGAGCCGCCCCCTCGACGACGCGGCCCGCCGCGGGGTCTACTTCGTCTTCTTCGCCATGTCGGCGGCCGTCGTCGTCATGGAGATCGCGCTGCTCAGCCACGACTTCAGCGTCTCCTACGTGGCGTCGGTGGGCAGCCGGCAGACGCCGACCTACTACACGGCCATCTCGCTCTGGAGCAGCCTGGACGGCTCCATCCTGTTCTGGGGGTGGATCCTGGCGGCCTACGCGGCCCTGGTGGCCCGGGCCAACCGGGACGTCTACCCGAGGATGATGCCCTACGTGAACGCCACCATGATGGTGGTGGGCATCTTCTTCTTCTCGCTGCTGATGGGCCCCGCCAACCCGTTCGGCGAGGTCTCCCCGGTGCCGGCCGACGGGCCCGGCCCCAACCCCCTCCTCCAGAACCATCCCCTGATGGGGCTGCACCCCCCGCTCCTGTACCTGGGCTACGTGGGGATGTCCGTGCCCTTCGCCTTCGCCGTGGCGGCCCTGCTGAAGGGGAACCTGGGGGAGAAGTGGATCCGGGCGAGCCGGCGCTGGATGCTGCCGCCCTGGGCGTTCCTGTCGCTGGGCATCGTGGCCGGCGCCTGGTGGTCCTACGAGGTGCTCGGCTGGGGCGGCTACTGGGCCTGGGACCCGGTGGAGAACGCCTCCTTCCTGCCCTGGCTGACCGCCACCGCCTTCCTGCACTCGGTGATGGTCCAGGAGCGGCGCGGGATGCTGAAGACCTGGAACCTGACCCTGGTGGTCGGGACGTTCCTGCTCACCCTGTTCGGGACCTTCCTGACCCGGTCGGGGATCCTGGACTCGGTGCACGCCTTCACCGAGGGCCTGATCGGCCCGATCTTCCTGGGCTTCATGACCTTCGTGCTCGTGGCCTCGATGGTCCTGATCGCCTGGCGGAGCGACCGCCTGCGGGCCCCGGGGACCCTGGACGACGTGGCGTCCCGCGAGACCGCCTTCATCTTCAACAACCTGCTCTTCGTCGCCCTCACCTTCACCGTCCTGCTGGGGACGATCTTCCCCCTGGTGGTGGAGGCGCTGGAGGGGGAGCGGATCAGCGTGGGGCCGCCCTACTTCGACATGGTGAGCGCCCCCATCGGGCTCGCCCTGCTGTTCCTGATGGGCATCGGGCCCGCCCTGCCCTGGGGCCGGGCCGACTGGGACCGGATCCGGCGCACGTTCGTCGTCCCCCTGGGGGTGGGGCTGGCGGTCTCGGCCGTCACGCTGGCCGCGGGCGTGCGGCAGGTCTACCCGGTGATCACCTTCGGGGCCGCCGGCTTCGTGATGACCACCATCGTGGACGAGTTCCGGAAGGGGATGGAGGCCCGCCGACGGGTCTCCGGCGCCCGGGGCTTGAGGGCGCTGTGGGAGCTGCTGGTGAAGAACCGGCGCCGCTACGGGGGCTACGTCGTCCACACCGGCATCGTGGTCATCGTGGTCGCCCTCTCCGTCTCGCGGGCCTGGCGCTTCGAGCGCGAGGCCACCCTCCAGACCGGCGAGGCGATGACCATCGGCAGCTACCAGGTGCGCCTGGCGGAGGTCTGGGGCGAGGACCAGCCCCAGCGCTTCGTGGTGGGCTCCACCTTCGACATCGCCTCGGCCGGGGGCGAGCCGATGGGCAGCATGGAGCCGAGCCTGAACTTCTACCCGAACTCCGAGCAGCCCATCGCCACGCCGGCGGTCCGCTCGTCGCCGAAGGAGGACCTCTACCTGACGCTGATGGCGTTCGACTCGGAGGAGGGGCGCCACGCCACCGTACGGGCGATCGTGAACCCGGGCGTCCCCTGGCTGTGGGTGGGCGGGCTGATCGTGGGCCTGGGCGCCATCCTCGCCGTCTGGCCCACGGGGGGACGTACGTCCCGGTCGGTCTCGATCCCGCATCGGACGGCCGACGACCGTGAGCCGGAGGAGGACCCGTGAGCCGGAAGGCCTGGATCGTGGCCGGGACGATCGCCCTGCTGCTGGTCGGCGGCTTCCTGGCCCTCCTCGGCTTCGGCCTGAACCGGGACGTCCAGAAGCTCCCCTCCGCCCTGGTGGGCCAGCCGGCGCCCGCCTTCAGCTCCGAGACGCTCTCGGGCGACACGCTCTCGTCCCGGGAGCTCCGCGGCCGGGTGGTGATCCTCAACTTCTGGGCCTCCTGGTGCGTCCCCTGCCGCCAGGAGCACGCCGTGCTCCAGCGGGCCGAGCGCGCCTGGGAGGAGGACCGGGCCCGGGTGGTCGGCGTGGTCTACCAGGACACGCGCCCGGCGGCCCGGCGCTTCATGGAGCGGCTGGGCGGCGACTGGCCCAGCCTGATGGACCCGGAGAGCCGGATCGCCATCGACTTCGGCGTCTACGGGGTCCCGGAGACCTTCTTCCTCGGCCCGGACGGCACGGTGGCGAAGAAGCACATCGGGGCCCTGAGCTGGGACGTGGTCCGGAGCACGGTCGACTCGCTGCTGGACGCACCGGCCGGCGACGTGTCCGCCGCGGGCGGCCGCGACGTCTCCGCCGCGGGCGGACCCGGGGGCGGCCGGTGAGGGCGCCGACCGCCGCCCCCGCGGCCCTCCTGGCGGCGGCCGCCCTCCTG
>CAZJJO010000090.1:0-7810 GCA_964546375.1 uncultured Gemmatimonadota bacterium | reverse complement strand
AGGGGCTGGCCATCGAGCGCGAGCTGCAGCAGCAGCTCTTCCAGTCCGACGACGCGCAGGAGGGGCTGGCGGCCTACGTCGAGAAGCGCGAGGCCGAGTTCACCGGAAAGTGACGACCGTCTGAGCGTCCGTTGAGAGCGGGGGCGAGGGCGGCGGCCGCCCGACGGGAGTCGGGGGTCCGTCCGCGCGTCCCCCCACCTGTACAGGTGTACAGGTAGACGGTCGGGGGGGGAAGACCCCCGCCTGCGCCCCCCGCGGAGGCGTTTCCGCGGAAGCGTTTCCGCGGAAACGGGATGGGGCGACCATCCCCTCAACGGAGCGTCAATCGTCACCGGGGTCTCAACGCCCGGCGGCGGGCGCCCGCCGCCGGCGCGGGGCTCGCGGAGCCCGAAGGAACGCGGCACGCACGAGCGAGCGTCACCAGAGCGAGCGCCACCAGGAGGAGACGGCATGGAGCTCAGGACCCGGCCGCTGATCGGCGGCGACTGGACCGACGGCGTCGACACGTTCGAGGACGTGAACCCGGCCACCGAGGAGGTCATCGCCGAGGTCCACGAGGCCGGCGAGGAGGGCGTCGACGCCGCGGTCCGCTCGGCCCGCGACGCCTTCGCCGACTGGCGGGACGTGGACCCGCACCGCCGCTCGGAGCTGCTCTGGCGGCTGGCCGACCTGATCGAGGAGCACGCCGACGAGCTGGCGGCCCTCGAGACCCGCGACAACGGCAAGCCGGCCTTCGAGTCGGCGAAGGTGGACCTGCCCAGCGTGGTCGAGAACTTCCGCTACTTCGCGGGCTGGGCCGACAAGCTCTCCGGCGAGACGGTGCCCGTCTCCGGCCCGTTCCTGAACTACACCCTCCGCGAGCCGGTGGGCGTGGTCGGGGCCATCGTCCCCTGGAACTTCCCCCTCTCGCTGGCCGCCTGGAAGGTCGCCCCCGCGCTGGCCTGCGGGAACGCGGTGGTGCTGAAGCCGGCCGAGCAGACCCCCCTCACCGCCCTGCTGCTGGGCGAGCTGGCCCTGGAGGCCGGCTTCCCGCCGGGCGTGCTCAACGTGGTGCCCGGACACGGCGAGCCCACCGGCCAGGCCCTCACCGGCCACCCGGGCGTCGACCTGATCGCCTTCACCGGCTCGGTGGAGACGGGCCGCAAGGTGATGGAGTCGGCCGCCGACAACCTGACCAAGGTGTCGCTGGAGCTGGGCGGCAAGAGCCCGAACGTGGTCTTCGCCGACGCCGACCTCGAGGCGGCGGCACGGGGCGCCACCACGGGCATCTTCTACGGCAAGGGCGAGGTCTGCGCCGCCGGCTCCCGCCTCTACGTCGACCGCTCGGTGAAGGACGAGTTCATGGACCGCCTGCTGGAGCGGACCGAGGGGATGAAGCCCGGCGACCCCACCTCCGGCGACACCCGGCTGGGGCCGCTCGTCTCGGCCGACCAGCGCGAGAAGGTCCTCTCCTACGTCCAGGCCGGCCGGCAGGAGGGCGCGCGGCTGGTGGCCGGCGGCGAGCCCGCCTCGGTGGACGGGAAGGGCTACTTCGTCGAGGCCACTGTCTTCGACGACGTGGACATCGACATGAAGATCGCCCGCGAGGAGATCTTCGGGCCGGTGCTCTCGGTGCTGGACTTCGAGGACGTCGACGACGCGATCCGCCAGGCCAACGAGACGATCTACGGCCTGGCCGCCGGCGTCTGGACCCGCGACGTGGCCAGGGCCCACCGCTTCGCCCGCGAGGTGGAGGCCGGCACGGTGTGGGTGAACACCTACAACCGCTACGACAGCGCCTCGCCCTTCGGCGGCACCAAGCAGTCGGGCTTCGACCGCGACCTGGGCCGCCACGCCCTGGAGAAGTACACGCGCACCAAGAGCGTCTGGGTGTCGCTCCGATGAGCGGCCGATCGCGGGCGACGACAGGCGACGGCGGGGCGACGATGAGCGCCGGAGGTCGGGCGTGAGCGAGGAGCGCCGCGGGACCGACGCGGTGGTCGTCGACGCGGTCCGCAGCCCCGTGGGGCGCCACGGCGGCGACCTGGCCCGCGTCCGGCCGGACGACCTGCTGGCCCGCGTGATCGAGGGGCTGATCGAGCGGACCGGCGTCCCCCCCGGCCGGATCGAGGACGTGGTGATGGGCTGCACCAACCAGGCGGGCGAGGACAACCGGAACGTGGCCCGGATGTCGGCCCTGCTGGCCGGCCTGCCGGTCGAGGTGGCGGGCCAGACGGTGAACCGGCTCTGCGGCTCGGGCCTGCAGGCGGTGGTGAGCGCCTCCCACGCCGTGCGGCTGGGCGAGGGCGACGTCTTCGTGGCCGGCGGCGTGGAGAGCATGAGCCGCGCCCCCTGGGTCACGCTCAAGCCCGAGGAGGGCTTCCCCCGCTCCGACCCCGAGAGCGCCGACACCACCGTCGGCTGGCGCTTCACCAACCCCGAGATGCCCGAGGAGTGGACGATCAGCCTGGGGCTGACCGCCGAGAAGGTGGCCGAGATCCACGGGGTCACCCGCGAGGAGCAGGACGCCTTCGCGCTGGAGAGCCAGCGGCGGGCCGCCCGGGCCCTGGAGGAGGACCGCTTCCGGGACGAGATCGTCCCGATCGATGTCCCCGCCGGGCGGAAGGGCCGGGAGACGCGGACCGTGACGAAGGACGAGCACCCGCGGCCCGGCGTGACCGCCGAGAAGCTCGCCCGCCTGCCGACGATCTTCAAGGAGGACGGCACCGTCTCGCCCGGCTCGGCCTCGGGCATCAACGACGGCGCCGCCGCCCTGCTGGTGGGGACCCGCGAGGTCGCCGACGAGCTGGGCATCGAGCCGATGGCCCGGATCGGCGCCTCGGGGGTGGCCGGCGTCGACCCCTCCTGCATGGGGATCGGGCCGGTGCCCGCCACCCGCAAGGCGCTGGAGCGGGCCGGCCTCGAGGTGGACGACCTGGACCTGGTCGAGCTCAACGAGGCCTTCGCCGCCCAGGCGATCCCCTGCATGCGCGAGCTGGGGCTCGACCACGGGATCGTGAACGTGAACGGCGGCGCCATCGCCCTGGGCCACCCGCTGGGCTGCACCGGGGCGAAGCTGCTCACCACGCTGGTCCACGAGATGGGGCGGCGGGAAGCGGCGACCGGGCTGGTGACGATGTGCATCGGCGTCGGCCAGGGCATCGCGACCGTGGTCCACCGGGAGGCGCCGTGAGCGAGGGGACGCCCCGCCAGGAGCGGGTGGTGGTGGAGGTCGACGACCGGGGCGTGGGCACGCTCCGGCTCAACCGGCCCGAGAAGCTCAACGCCTTCGTCGGCGACATGCGCGACCGCCTGGGCGACGGCCTCGAGGCGCTGGCCGACGACCCGGAGGTGCGGGTGATCGTGGTGACCGGCACCGGCCGCGCCTTCTGCGCCGGCGCCGACGTGGACTACCTCTCCGAGCTGGTCTCCGAGAACCGCATCGAGGAGGGCCGGGCGCTGGTGGAGGCGGGTCGCCGGGCGGTCCGGGCGATCGTCGGGACCGGCAAGCCGGTGATCGCCGCCCTCAACGGCCCCGCCGCCGGCGGCGGGGCCAACCTGGCCCTGGCCTGCGACCTCCGCATCGCCTCCGAGCGCGCCTCGATCGGCCAGACCTTCAACCGGATCGGGCTCCATCCCGACTGGGGCGGCACCTATTTCCTGCCCCGGCTGGTGGGACCCTCGAAGGCGCTGGAGCTGATCTGGTCGGCCGAGATGGTGGAGGCCGAGGAGGCCGAGCGGCTCGGCCTCTTCAACCGCGTCGTCCCGCACGAGGACTTCCGCGGGGCGGTGGACGAGCTCGCGGGCCGGCTGGCCGAGAAGCCCGTCCGTCCCGTCCGCCGGGCCAAGGAGGCGGTGCGGCGCAGCCTCTCCGCCTCGCTCGAGGAGATGCTGGACTTCGAGGTCGAGGCCCAGGTGGACTGCTTCCGGTCGGCCGAGGCCCGGGAGGGGATCCACGCCTTCCTGGAGGACCGCGACCCCGACTTCCGGGCGGCGGAGGCGGGCGACGGGGGCGAGCGCGACGCCGGAGCGGGAGACGCCGAAGACGCGGGAGACGCGGCGTGAGCGACGAGGTCGAGCTGCGGCGTGCGACGCTGGACGACCTGGACGAGCTGGTGGCGCTGTGGGCGCACTACGTCCGGGCGCACCGGGACAACCCGGCCTACCGGATGGCCCGGAAGGGCCTGGAGCGGCGCCGCAAGCGGTTCCGCGACCACGTGGTGGACGAGGACGCCGCGGTCTTCGTGATCGCCCGCGAGGACGGCGGCCTGGCCGGCATGCTCACCTGCTTCGCCGAGGAGAACCACCCCTACTTCCTGCCGCCGCGCTTCGCGCGCATCCAGACCCCCTACGTCCGGCCCGACGCCCGGCGGCGGGGGTACCTCAAGCGGCTGCTGACCGCCGCCTTCCGGTGGGCCCGGGAGGCCGAGCTGACCGAGGTGCGGCTGATCACCGCCGGCGGCGACGTGGTGGGCAACGCCCTGGCCGAGGAGATGGGCTTCGAGGCGGTCGAGGTCGTCCGGCGGAAGCCGCTGGACTGGCAGCGGCCGCCCGACGAGCAGGTGGACGAGTGACCGGAGCGAGGGGCCGCGGCGAGCGGCCGGCGGGCGGCGCCCGGCGGCCCGCCCCGGCCCGAACCCGGGATCCGACGGGACGGCGACCATGAGACGAGAGGACCTGGAGCCGGTGGTGCCCGACGGGCCGGTCTGCGTCTTCGGGGCCGGCACCATGGGCCACGGCATCGCGCAGGTGGCCGGCATGGCCGGCTACGAGACCCGGCTCTTCGACGTGGAGCCCGACGCGCTGGAGGCGGGGCTCGCGGCGATCCGCGACAACCTGGACAAGGGCGTCGAGCTGGAGAAGGTCGAGCCCGGGGTCCGCGACCGCGCCCTGGAGGCGATCGAGACCACCACCGACCACCGCCGGGCCGCCCGCGACGCCGGGGTGGTGGTGGAGGCGGTGCCCGAGCGGCTGGAGCTCAAGCAGGACGTGCTCTCGGCCGCCTGCGAGCTGGCCGCCGGCGACGCCCTGCTCGGCTCCAACACCTCCTCCCTGTCCATCACCGAGCTGGCCGCCGGCGTCCCCGCGCCCGACCGCGTGGTGGGGATCCACTTCTTCAACCCCGTCCACCTCATGGAGCTGGTGGAGGTGGTGGTGGGCGAGCGCACCGCCCGCGACATCGCCTCCCGGGCCCTCGGGCTGGCCGGAAAGCTGGGCAAGACGCCCATCCTGGTGGAGGACAGCCCCGGCTTCGCCTCCTCGCGGCTGGGCGTGGCGCTGGGGCTGGAGGCGATCCGGATGCTGGAGGAGGGCGTCGCCTCGGCCGAGGACATCGACCGGGCCATGACGCTGGGCTACAACCACCCCATGGGCCCGCTGAAGCTCACCGACGTGATCGGCCTGGACGTGCGGCTCGAGATCGCCCGCTACCTGGCCGACGAGCTGGGCGAGCGCTTCCGCCCGCCCGAGCTGCTGGAGCGCATGGTCGACGAAGGGAAGCTGGGCAAGAAGACGGGCGAGGGCTTCTACGAGTGGTGAATTCGAGAGGAGAGACGAGATGAGCGACGTGCTGAAGATCGAGAAGCTGGACGGCGGGGTGGCGCTGGCGACGGTGAACCGCCCCGACAAGATGAACGCCCTGAACGGCGAGGTCCGCTGCGCCGTCTTCGAGGCGCTGGACGAGCTGGAGGGGGACGACGACGTCCGCGTCGTGGTCCTCACTGGCGCCGGAGACCGGGCCTTCATCGCCGGGGCCGACATCTCCGAGTTCAGGGACGCCCGGCCGGTGGAGCAGTACCGCTCGATGCAGGACGGCGACATCTACGACGCCCTGGAGGACTTCCGGAAGCCGGTGATCGCCATGATCAACGGCTACTGCCTGGGCGGCGGCTGCGAGCTGGCCATGGCCTGCGACATCCGGATCGCCGCCGAGGAGGCGAAGCTGGGCCAGCCCGAGATCAACCTGGGGCTGATCCCCGGCGGCGGGGGCACCCAGCGCCTGCCGCGGCTGGTGGGCGAGGGCCGGGCCATGAAGATGATCATGACCGGCGAGCAGGTCTCCGGCGCCGAGGCCGAGCGCATCGGCCTGGTGGACGGCGTCGTGCCCCGCGAGGAGCTGGAGGAGCACACCCTGGAGATGGCCCGCGAGATCGCGTCCAAGAGCCCGCTGGCGCTCCAGGCCGCCAAGGAGAGCATCCTGGAGGCCCGGCGGACCTCCCTGCCCGAGGGCCGCAAGTTCGAGCGCGGGTGGTTCTCCCTGCTCTTCTCCACCGACGACATGGACGAGGGGGTCACGGCCTTCCTCGAGAAGCGCGAGCCCGAGTTCACCGGGAGCTGACCCCCGGCGGATCGTTCCGGACGGCCGCTCCTTCCGCTTCAGCGGGAGCTGATCCCGGACGGCGGGTCGTCCCGCGGAGCCGCCGGGCGAACCGCCCCCGGGCCCCGGGACGGGCGGCCGACGACGAGTGAGACGGCGGCGCGCGAAGAGCCCGGCCCCCTCGCGGGGCGCCGGGCTCTCGTGCTGTGGAGCGGGGCGCGGGCCGTCGGCCGGCCTCCGCCGCTACTCCTCCTCGGGCGGCAGGACGCTCACGAACTTCCGGCCGCCGCTCTTCGTGGCGAAGGTGACGATGCCGTCCGCCTTGGCGAACAGCGTGTCGTCCTTCCCGCGGCCCACGTTGCGGCCCGGGTGGATCCGGGTGCCCCGCTGGCGGACCAGGATGTTGCCGGCCCGGGCGTGCTCGCCGCCGTACATCTTGACGCCCAGGTACTGGGGGTTGCTGTCGTGGACGTTCTGGGTGGCGCCCTGTCCCTTCTTGTGAGCCATCGGTCCGCTCCCTCGGTGTGTCGGTCTGGCTGTCGGCTCGTGCTCCGGCCGCTGCCGGCGGGCCGGCCGGCGTCGGCGGCCGGGCGGCTTCGTCGTACGGTTACGCCTCTTCGCGCTCGTCGATCGCGTCCTGGACGTCGGACTTCAGGATCCGCCCGTCCTTGCCGGTGCCCTCGATCGCCGTCAGGTCGACGTCGTGCTCGTCGGCCAGCTCCTCGGCCGCGCCGGTGACGTCGATCTCCTCGGCGGCCTCGGGCTCCTCCGCGGCCTCCGGCGCCTCGTCCTCCTCTTCCTCCTCCAGCGCCTCGACCGCGTCCTGGACGTCGGACTTCAGGATCCGCCCGTCCTTGCCGGTGCCCTCGAGCCCGGCCAGGTCGATGCCGTGCTCGTCGGCCAGCTCCTCGGCCGCGCCGGTGACGTCGATCTCCTCCTCGGCCTCCGGCGCTTCCTCGGCCTCCGCCTCGGCTGGGGCGGCTTCCTCCGCCTCCGGGGCCTCGGGCTCCGGCTCGGGCGCGGGGGCCTCCTCGACCTCGGACGGCGCGGGGGCGGTGGCGTCTTCCAGGTCGAGCTCGACGATCCGGACCTCGGTGTACTGCTGGCGGTGGCCCTGCTTGCGCCGGTAGCCCTTCCGCTTCTTGCGCTTGAAGACGATGATCTTGTCGCCCTTGCCGTGCTCCAGCACCTCGACCCCCACGCTGGCGCCCTGCAGCGCGGGCCGGCCGACGAGGATCTCGCCGCCGTCGCGCTCGGCCAGCAGCACCCGGTCGAAGTCGACCCGGTCCCCCGGCTCGGCGTCCAGGCTGGGGAGCTTGAGGGTGGCGCCCTCCTCGGCGCGCCACTGCTTGCCCTTGGCTTCGAAGATGGCGTACATGCGTCCGTCGTCTATCTGGAGTGGAGCTTCCGTGGTCTCGTGACGTCCGGGGGTCCGGACCGGGCCGGCGTGGAACTCCGTCCGGGCCGGCGGGAGCCGTATATGCTACGCCTCCCCCAGGGTTCCCGTCAACTTTC
>CAZJJO010000089.1:0-7820 GCA_964546375.1 uncultured Gemmatimonadota bacterium | reverse complement strand
TCGCCGTCCGCACGCTCCGGAACTCCTGGAAGAGCAGGAGGAAGATGGCGGCCAGGGAGAAGAGCGAGAGCAGCGTGATCCGCCGCGTCGCCCGCCGTCCGCTCTCGAACTGCCCCCCGTACTCCAGGAAGTAGCCGTCGGGGAGCGAGACCTCCGAGCGGACCTGCGACCGGAGCTCCTCCACCACGCTTCCCACGTCCCGGCCGGCGACGTTGGCGCTCACGACGATCTTCCGCTGGACGTCCTCGCGGCTGATGGTGTTCGGCCCGGTGCCCTCGACCACCTCCGCGAGCCGGGAGAGGGGGACGTGGGGCCCCGCGGGCGTGGCGACGAGGACGTTCCGGATCGCCTCGGGGCTCCCCCGGTGCTCCTCGTCGAAGCGCACGGACAGGTCGAAGGCCCGCTGTCCCTCCCGGACCCGGGAGACGACCTCGCCCCGCAGACCTACGTTCACCGCCTCCGCCAGGCCGCCCGGCGTCTTCCCGTGCTGCGCCAGTGCCTCCCGGTCGGCGCGGACCTGGAGCTGGGGCACGGCGGCCTGGCGCTCGACGGCCAGGTCCACCACGCCCTCCACGTCCCCGGCGGCCGCCCGTATCTGCTCCGCGAGGCTCCTCAGCTTCCGGAGGTCGGGGCCGAAGAGCTTCAGGGCGACGGCCGCCCGCGTGCCCGAGAGCATGTGGTCGATGCGGTGGCCGATGGGCTGGCCCACCGTGATCGCCGTCCCCGGCATGCCGGAGAGCCGGTCCCGCACGTCGGCCATCACCTCGTCCAGGTCGTGGCCGGAGAGGTCCAGCCGGGCGTCGATCTCGGACCCGTTCACGCCCTGGGCGTGCTCGCTGAGCTCGGCCCGGCCGGTCCGGCGGGCGGTGCCGCCGACGGCGGGATGCTCCAGGAGCCGCCGCTCGATGCGGCGGCCGATGGCGTCGGTCTCCTCCAGCGACGTGCCCGGGACGGTCACCGCGGAGATCGTCAGCGTGCCCTCCTGGAAGTCGGGCAGGAAGCCGCTCCCGAGCAGGGGGACGGCCGCCAGCGTGAGGACGACGAGCCCCCCGGCGGCCGCCAGCACGGCGCCGGAGCGCCGCTCCACCCAGCCCAGCGCGGGCCGATACCAGCCCTCGAGCAGCTCCAGGAGGCGCCCTTCCCCCTTCCGCTCCAGCACGGGGGCGTCGGGCAGGACGTAGGCGCAGAGGGCGGGCGTCACGGTGACGGCCACCAGCAGGGAGGCCAGGATGCTCACGATGTAGGCGAAGCCCAGCGGCCGCAGCATCCGCCCCTCCACGCCCGAGAGGAAGAACAGCGGCACGAAGACCACCGAGATGATGAGGGTGGCGTTGAGGATGGGGGCCCGGATCTCCCGCGCGGCCTCGTAGACGACGGACAGGGCGGCCCGGCGCTCCCCCGGCGGCGCGCGGCGGTTCTCCTTGAGCCGGCGGTAGACGTTCTCCACGAAGATGATGGCGTCGTCGACCAGGGCCCCGATGGCGATGGCCATCCCGCCCAGCGTCATCGTGTTGATCGTGCCGCCCAGCGCCCGGAGCGCCAGCACGGCGACGGCGAGGGACAGCGGGATGGCCAGCACCGAGACGAGGGTGGTCCGGACGTTCCAGAGGAAGAGGAAGAGGACGACCACGACGAGGAGCGCGCCGTCCCGGAGGGCGGCCGTCACGTTCTCCACCGCCCGGTCGATGAAGTCGGCCTGGCGGAAGACGGCCGGGTGCACCTCGACGCCCTCGGGGAGGTCGTCCGACAGGCGGTCCAGCTCGGCGTCGATGCGCTCGGTCAGCTCCAGCGTGTTCGCCTTCGGCTGCTTCTGGATGGAGAGGATCACCGCCGGCTCGGCGTTCACCGAGCCCACCCCGAACCGGGGAGCGGGCCCGATCTCCACGTCGGCCACGTCCTCCAGCCGGACGGGGACCCCGTCCCGGGTGGTCACCGCCGTCCGGCCGATGGCCTCCACGTCCCGGGCCCGTCCCAGGCCACGGATCTGCACCTCCCGCCCGTCGGCGCGGTAGACGCCGCCGGAGGCGTTCTCGTTGGATCCGCGGGCCGCGTCGACGACCTCGCCGAGGCCGATCCGGTAGGCCCGGAGGCGCTCCGGATCCACCTTCACCTGGTACTGCTTCACCTCGCCGCCGATGGGCACCACCTGGGCCACCCCCGGCACCGAGAGGAGCCGGCGCCGGAGCGTCCAGTCGGCCGCCGAGCGGGCCTCCGTCATCAGCGAGTCGGGGGCGGTGATGCCCACCAGCATGATCTCGCCCATGATGGAGGTCACCGGCGCCAGGACCGGGGCGTCGGCCCCCTCCGGCATCTCCGCGGCGGCGAGCTGGAGCTTCTCGCCCACGATCTGGCGGGCCCGGTAGATGTCGGTGCCCCACTCGAAGTCCACCCACACGATGCTGAAGCCCTGGGCCGAGCTGGAGCGGACGCGCCGCACGCCCGCCGCCCCGTTCACCGCCGTCTCCACGGGGAAGGTGACCAGCCGCTCGACCTCCTCGGGGGCCATGCCGTGAGCCTCCGTCAGGACGGTCACCGTGGGGGCGGTGAGGTCGGGGAAGACGTCCACGGGCATCTCCGCGGCCGTCCACGCCCCCGCCGCCAGGAGGACGACGGCTGCGGCGGTGGCCAGGAGCCGGTTCTCCAGCGACCCCCGGATCAGCCGGTCCAGCAGACCCTCGCGGGCGGCGGGCTCGATGCGGTCGGCCGGCTCGAAGCCTCCGCCGGGCCGATCCCTGTCGTCGCGGCTCATCGTCGCGCCTCCCTCAGTGCGGGTGCCCGTGGCCCGCGGCGGCCTCGTCGCCGCCGGTGGAGGCCAGGTGGAGCTGGTAGGCGCCCTCGGTGACGACCCGTTCCCCGGCGGAGAGGCCCGAGCGCACGATGGTCCACGCGCCGTCGGTGGGCCCCAGCTCCAGGACGCGCCGCTCGAAGGTCTCGCCGCCGGTCTCCACGTAGGCGACCTCGAGCCCCTCCTCGTCCCGGACGGCCTCGTTCGGCACGGCCGGCCCCGCCGCGGTGTCCCCGACGAAGAGCCGCGCCCGGGCCAGCATGCCGACCTTCAGGCGCCGGTCGGCGTTGTCCACGCGCAGGATCACCGGGAGGGTGCGGCTCTCCGGGTCGATGACGTCGCCGACGGTCACGACCTCCTCCGTGCGGTGGGGCGTCGGGGAGCCCTCCACCCGGAAGGAGGCCCCCGTGGCCCGGGCGGCGCGCGCCGCGTCCTCGGCCGGCACCTTCAGCCGGAGCCACAGGGTGCGGGGGTCGACGACGGTGAAGACCCGCTCGCCGGCCTCGACGCGCTGGCCGGGCGAGAGCCGGCGCTCCGTGACCACGCCCGCGATGGGGCTCCGGAGGTGGAAGCGGTAGCCGGCCCCCGCGGTGTCGGTCCCCGCTTCTCCGCCGGGCGGCTCGCCGCCGAGGGCCTCGAGGGCCGACCGGGCCACCGAGAGCTCGTGGCGGGCCTCCACCAGCCGCTTCTCGGCGACGGCCTCCGCCTCCACCAGCCGCTCGGTCCGGGCGACCTCCCGCTGGAGCCGCTCCACCCGGCCCCGGAGCCGGGCGTAGGAGGCGTCGGCGTCGGCGGGCGCCAGGACCGCCAGGACGTCGCCCTTCTCCACCCGGGTCCCCGGGGCCGGCGTCGCGCCGTCCCGGATCTCGACCAGGCCCGTGACGGGGGCCGAGATCCGGGCCCTCCGGTCGGCGGGCGCCGCGAGCTCGCCGCTGGCCCGGACGGAGGCCGGGATCCGGCGCCGCCGCACCTCGGACACGCCGAAGGGAACCTCCCACTGCCGCTCCTTGCGGAAGCCGACGGCGTCGCCGGCCGCCGACTCCTCCGGGTGGGGCAGCTCGTCCTCGCCGGCGTGGACGGTCACCGTTCCGGCCGGGATCTCGTGCCGCCGGCCCCGGCTCTCGAGCATCATCTCCAGGCGGTATTCCCCGGCCTCCGGGAGGGTGGGGGCCGGCGTGAAGACGCCCGGCCGGGCCGGGGCGTCCGCCCGGACCGTGTGGGCGGAGCCTCGCGGGCCCGTGAAGAAGAGCGTCAGCGAGCCTTCGCGGACCGGTGACCAGTCCCGGAGCCGGGTGAGGTGGACGGCCCAGGGCTCTCCGGCCGTCCCCGCCACCTGCGGCGGGTGCTCCAGGAAGAGCTCCAGGGAGTCGGTCCAGGTCGTCACCGTGGCGCCGGCGTGGGCGTGGTCGGCGGCGGCCCGCTCGTCGGCGTCGGATCCGCCGCAGGCGGCGAGGGCCAGGGCCGTCCCGAGCACGACCGTTCCGAACAGGAGCCTCCCTCCCGTCCGCCCGGGACGCGGACGTCGTCGTCGCACGTCTGTGTCCGTCGCCTTCATCGTGCGTCTCCTTCCCGGTCGCCCGGGTCCTTCGTGCGTGTCTCGGTCTCGGCGGGGGTTCCGCCCATGGCGCGCTCCAGCTCGCGCCAGGCCCGCCAGAGCTCGGTCCGGAGACGGATCGCCGTCAGCCGGGATTCGAGCCAGGCATCGGCCCCGTCGAGCAATCCCACCAGCTCCATCTCGCCGGCGGCGTACGCCGTCCGGGCGATCTCGAGCAGGTCCTCGGACGGGGCGAGCAGGTCCTCGCCCACCACCCGGCTCCGGCGTCGCACCGACCGGTATCGGTCCAGCGCCCGGAGCACGTCGTTGCGCGCCTCCCGCCGGTCGAGGGCGAGCCGGGCGGCGGCGGCCGACCGACGGGCCTCGGCGGCCTGCACCGCCCCGCTCTTCCGGTCGAAGACCGGCAGCCGCAGGGACACCCCCAGCACGGGTCCGTCGAAGTCGTCCGACTGGGTCTTGTAGCCCCCCGTGAGCTCCAGGTCGGGGACCCGGCGGAGGCGGGTGGCGCGGGCCTCCGCCCCGGTCGCCTCGACGGCGCGGCGGCTCGCGGTCACGCCGGGCCGCCGGAGCGCCGCCGCCAGGGCGGCCTCGCGTTCCACGTCGGGGGGGCGGCCGTCGGGGAGGCCGCGGGTCGAGACCGTCGCCGTGTCGGAGTTCGGCAGGATCCGGGCGGCCAGCCCGCGCCGGGCCGCGTCCCGCTCGATCCGGGCGCCGGCCAGCCGCTGCTCCAGCCGGGCCCGCTCCAGCTTCAGGCGTCGCAGCTCGTAGCCCGAGACGTCGCCCTCCTCCCGGCGGGCCTCGCCGTCCTCCACGGCTTCCCGGAACACCGACGCCGCCTCCCGGAGCGCCTCCACCCGGCGCTCGGCCCCGGCGGCCTCCAGGTAGGCCCTGCGCACCTCCAGCAGGAGCCGGAGGCTGTCGGCGCGGAAGGTCGAGCGCGCCGCCGCCGTCCTCCGCGCCGCCGCGCGCCCCCGGGCCGCGGTCCGACCGGGCCACTCCAGCGTCTGCCGGACGCTGAAGGTGTTCTCCCGGTAGTCGTCGTCGCCCCGGCCCAGCTCCTCCCGGGACAGGGAGACCGCGGGATTGGGATAGGCCGCCGACTGCGAGGCCCGGCCCGCCGTCGCCCGGTAGTCGGCCCGGGCGGCCCGGAGCTGCGGGCTGTGCCGGCGGAACAGCTCCAGGGCCTCGTCCGGGCCCACGGGCGGCGGGTCGGCCCGCGACTGGCCCTGGCAGGGAAGGGCGAGGAGCAGGCCCGCCCCGGCCAGGAGCACGGCCCGGAGGACGCCCTGCGACGACGCGCGTACGGTGGTATGGGTGATCTCCAACGACGCCTCCCGACAGGTCCGGCGAGGCCGCGGCCGTTCCGGCTCGCGGACGGGCACGGCACGGGGCCGTCGCCGGTGGTTCTCGCTGTGGTGGAGCCGGACGGACGTCAGGACCGTCCGGCAGCGACCGGTCCGGTCAGGAGGGGGAGGGTGGGGCGCGGGGGCGGACCGCCGGGGGAGGCGAGCGCCCCCGGGGAGCCGGGAGAGCGCGGAAGGTCGGCGCCCGTCCGTCGACCGAGGGCTCGACCCGGAACCTCTCGACGGGCGTCGCGGGCAGGTCGACGGCGGTGGCGGGCCGCTCGGTCCTCATGTCGCGGACGACCAGCGTGGTCCCGTGTCCGTGCCCGTGGCCGTGGGACGTGGCGTGGGTCTCCCCGCCGTGGTGATCCGCGTGGTGATGGACCGGGACGCCGACGCCCGTGGCCACGAAGAGGACCAGGGCGAGCAGGGCGGCCGGGCGTCGCGCGGGGAGGCTCGACATCACGCCGGAAAGGATGGACGGCGGCCGACCCGGCGGCAACCCGGCCGCCCGCCGCTCAGCCGTGCGTGTGGCCGGCGCCCGGGAGGTGGACCGCGGCGCAGGCCGCCGGCGACCCGTCCCCGGCCAGGAGCCGGACCGCGCCGTGACCGTGGTCGCCCGGCACGTCGGTCGGCAGGGTGGTCTGGCTGGAGCCCTCTCCGGAGGACCCGACGGCCACCGGGGCCAGGGTCGCCAGCTCGGAACCGGGATCGTCGCAGCTCCCGGCGACCAGCTCGGCCCGACGGCGCGCGCCGGCGGGCAGGCCTTCGACCGAGACCAGGACCCGGAGGGAGTCCCCCACGGCCATCAGCGTCACCGACCCCGTCCAGCTGGCCTCCGGACCCGGGTCCAGGGCCACGCCCGACGCGACGGTGTCGGCCCCGGCGTGGGTGTGTCCGCCGGCGCCGTCGTGCGCGTGCGACGCCCCCTCCCGGTGGGCGTGCGTTCCGCTATCTTGCGGGGACGCCGCCGCCTCCGTGGTCGACGCGCCCGTCTCGGCCGGGTCGTCGGCCGTGCCGCCGCACGCCGCGAGGGCCAGCAGGGAGGCGGCGGCGCCGGCCGCCAGCACCGCCTGGCCGGCGCGGCGGACGAACGCCCGGCGGGTCCAGCGGGTTCCTCCCGATCGGGGCGGCGGGCTCCGGTCGCTCACGGCAGGACCCTATCGAGGTCGGAGCGGAGGCTCGCGATGGCGCCCGGGTCGGTGGCGTCGTGGGTCGCCCGGACCCGGCCCTCCGGGTCGACCAGCTCGAGGCGGGGCGAGTGGTTCACCTGGTAGGCGGCGTCCTCGCCGGGATCGGCCGGGGCCGGTCCGCCCGTCACCCGGAACCCCTGCTGGAGGAGCCGGCGGATCGCCTCCGGCGCGGCGCCGCCGAGGAAGGCCCACTCGGAGGGCGGCGAGCCCCCGAAGCGTTCGGCGTACGCCCGGCGCGCGGCGACGGTGTCCCGGGCCGGGTCCACGCTGATCGAGACCAGCCGGACCCGCTCCCCCAGCAGCCCGTCGGCCGCCAGGCTGTCCCGGAGCGTCGCCATCCGGGCGGTGGTCGCCGGGCAGACGCCCTCGCAGCTCGTGAAGAAGAAGTGGGCCACCCACGCGGTGCCCTCCAGGTCGGAAGTCCGGAGGGTGTCGCCCGCCTGGTCGACCAGGGCGAAGTCCGGCGCCTCCCAGAGCACCGGGAGCCCGGCCCCCTCGCTCCCGTCGCCCGGGCCGCCGCAGGCGGAGGCCAGCAGCATCAGCGAGGCGATCGACAGCGAAACGAAAAACACCCTGAAGGGACGCTCTCCCGCGGATCTCACGGTCTGCGCCCCCTCCGGCGGTCGCCGCGGCCCGACTCCCTCCGGGGCCCGGATCCGGTCCATGGCCTCAGCCTCCGGCCGCCGCGCCCGTCCCGGCGACGTAGCGCTCGGGGTCGCGCTCGAAGCGCCGCCGGCAGCCCTCCGAGCAGAACCGGTAGGTGCGCCCCTCGTGCGTCGCGGCGGGCGACCCCTCGCCCGCCTTCATCCCGCACACGGCGTCCCGCTCCTCCGCCGGCGCTCCGAGCCCCGACCGGTAGACGCCGTAGAGGAAGGCGGAGAGACCGAGGGCGACGAGGTTCAGCCAGAAGGTGTAGTCGATCGAGAAGTAGTCCTTGGCCGTGG
>CAZJJO010000088.1:0-7835 GCA_964546375.1 uncultured Gemmatimonadota bacterium | reverse complement strand
GACCTGCTGGTCCAGAACTGCGACGAGTACTACAGCTACAACAGCCTCTCGGGCCTGACCTCGGCCGACGAGATGTCCACCCAGAGCCACGACCCGTGGGAGCTGGTGGAGCGGGCGGTCCACCGGATGGACGACCGGGACGACGTGATGCGCTCGGACCGCCTCAAGCAGGTCATGCTCGAGATGGACGCCGGGTTCGACGAGAAGGACCACGGCTTCAACAAGTTCAACCGGTTCCTGGCCGAGGCGTCCTCGCGCGGGCTCGTGAAGCTGCGGAAGATCGGCGACGGCCAGTACGAGGTGAAGCCCGCCCGCGAGCTGGAGGACGGCGACCGCGGGGCGTCGGCCGAGGAGGAGGACGAGACGCGGTCGCGTCCGTCCGGCCGGCGGGACGGTCCGTCGGGCGGGGACGGCTCGGGCCCGGCGCGGGAGCGCGGCGACGGGGACGGCGGCCGCCGGTCCGGACGACCGTCCCGGCCCTCGAAGCCGGCCCGCTCCTCCGGCTCCTCCGGGTCGGTGGACGCCTCCGCCCTGCGGGCGGGCTACGACCTCCTGCGCGAGGTGGTCTCGGACCTGGCGGACGAGGACGAGCCGGTCCGCGACTCGGAGGTCAAGCGCGAGATGCTGCAGCGCGACGACAGCTTCGACGAGGCGGCCCTGGGCTTCAGCAAGTTCAGCCGCTTCCTGCGCCAGGCCCGCGACGAGGAGGTCGTGGACGTGGCCAAGGACGACGACGGCAACTATCACCTGGCGCCCGCCGGCTCCGGCATCACCCGGACCGCGGCCCGGGAGGCCGCCGGGGCGGCCGAGAGGTCGGGCGAGCCGGAGCGGACGGAGGAGCGGCGCTCCGACGGGGACGGGGCCGCCCGGGCCGGGCGTGACGCACCGGGCGGACGGGACGCCCCCTCCGGGCCGTCCGGCGAGCCGGAGGCGCCCTCCGGGACCGCCGAGGACGACCGGGAGGAGGCTTCCGACGGGGAGGACCGGTCCGGCGGAAGCCGCCGGGGCCGCGGCCTGGGCCGGGGTCGCCGGGGGTCGGGCGGACGCTCCGGGGGCCGGACGGACGGGGACGACGGGGAGGCCCCGGCGCCCGGTCCGGTGGACGCCGGCGGCGACGCCGCGGAGGAGGAAGAGGCGCCCGCGGCCTCCACGGCCGACGACGCCGGGGGCCCGAGCGACGACGTCGGGGGCTCGAGCGACGGGGACGACGGCTCGACCGGGGGCGGCCGACGCACGCGGCGCCGGGGCGGGCTGGGACGGTTCCGGAAGGGCAGCCGCGGCGGCGGGCCCGGTCGGGACCCCGGCGACGGCCCGGCCGGGAAGGATGAGGAGACGGAGACGGACGGCTCCGCCGGCCCGACCGACGGGGCCTCCCCCGCGGAGGGCCCCGACGCCACGTCCGACGCCGACGACGCCGCCGACCGCGGCGCGGGCGCCCCGGACCGGACGGGCTCCGGGCGGGACGAGGCCGCGGACGAGGGGCCGGGCGACGGCCGGCGGTCCGACGCCGGCCCCTCGGGCGGCGACGACGCCGCGCCGGTGCCGGAGGAGGCCGCCGACGACCCGGTGGGCCACATGGTCGGCCGCTGGCCCGGCGTGGGCCGGAAGACGGCCGAGAAGCTGGTCGAGGCGTTCGGCGACGAGGTGTTCGAGGTCATCGACCGCCAGCCGCGCCGCCTGACCGAGGTCCTCCCGGACCACCGGGCGCAGGCGGTGGTCGAGGCCCGCCGCGCCGCGCGGCGGCGCGCCGTGGCGTGAGCCCGGCCGGCGGCCGGCCCCCGGGGGGACGGACGCGGGCCGACGAGGCCGGCGGATCCCCCGGGGAGGGGGAGCCGCCCCCGCCGCCGGGCGAGCCGGTGCCGGCCGCCGCCCTCGACCGGCCCGCCGACGAGGTCGCGCGGGACCTGCTGGGCCTGCTGCTGGTCTCGGACGCGGGCGGCCGGCGGACCGCCGGTCGGATCGTCGAGACTGAGGCCTATCCGGGACCCGGGGACCCCGCCTCCCACGCCGCCGCCTCGGTGGGCCGCACCGAGCGCAACGACCCGATGTTCGGCCCGCCGGGCACCGCCTACGTCCACGTCAACTACGGCGTGCACCGTTGCCTCAACGTCGTCGTGGACCGGGAGGGCCATCCCGCGGCCGTCCTGATCCGCGCCCTCGAGCCGACCGAGGGCCGGGAGGCCATGCGCCGCCGCCGGGGCCACGACGAGCTCACCAGCGGCCCGGGCCGGCTGACCGAGGCGCTGGGGGTCGGCCTCGAGCACCAGCGCCACCGGCTCGCCGAGCCGCCCGTCCGCCTGGTCGACGACGGCGCCCGGGTGCCGGGGGCGGCCGTGGAGCGGACGCCGAGGGTGGGCATCTCGAAGGCGGTGGAGGCGGAGCTGCGCTTCCTGGACCGCCGCAGCCGGTGGGTGTCGCGGCGGTGAGCCGCGCGGGCGGGGCCGCGCCGGCGGCCGGGGCGGCCGGGCGAAGCCCCGAGGCCGAGGCCCTCCATCGGGAGACTTTCGTCTTCGACGGGCACAACGACCTCGCCCTCCGCCTGGCCGAGGACCCGGCCGAGGGCCCCCGGCCGGGCGGTCACCTGGATCCCGACCGGATGCGGCGGGGCGGCCTGGACGGCGGCGTCTTCGCGGTGTGGGTCGACCCCGGCCGCGACGACCCGCTGGCCCGCGCCCTGGAGGGCGTCGGGCGGCTGACGACGTGGCTCGAGGCGGCCCCGTCGATGCGGGCGGTGCGGACCGCCGACGACCTGGCGGCGGCGAGGCGGGAGGGACGGACCGCCGCGGTGGTCGGCGTCGAGGGCGGCTATCCGGTGGGCGAGGACCCGGAGCGGGTGGACCGCCTGCACGAGGCGGGCGTCCGGTGCCTGACGCTGACCTGGCAGGAGCACACCGCCTGGGCGGACGCAGCGGGCCCGGAGCCCGTCCACGGCGGGCTGACGGCGACCGGCGGGCGCGTCCTGGACCGGATGCGGGCGCTGGGGATGGCGGTGGACGTGAGCCACGCCGCCGACGCCACCGTGGCCGACGTCCTCGCCCGCGACGACGGGCCGGTGATCGCCTCCCACGGCGGCGCCCGGGCCCTGGCCGACCTGCCCCGCAACCTCCCGGACCGCCTGCTGGCCGGCGTGGGGGCGGCCGGCGGCGTGGCCGGGATCGACTTCTTCCCGGGGCACCTGGACGCCGATTGGGGCCGACGGTGGGCGGCGGTCCGCGGGGAGGCGGGGACGGACTTCCGGGGGGCCGGGAGCGGCGCGGCCCTGGCCGAGCGGGCCGCGGACCTGCCGGCCGTCGGGCTGGACCGGGTGGCCGACCACGTCGAGCATGCGCTCTCGGTGGCCGGCCCGGGGGCGGTGGGCCTGGGCAGCGACTTCGACGGCGTGCCGCTGCTGACGGAGGGCCTGCGCGACGTCCGGGACCTGCCGCGGCTCACCGGGGTCCTGGCCGACCGCGGGCTGTCCCGGGACGTGCTCCGGGGCGTGCTGGGCGGCAACTTCCTGCGGTTCTTCGAGGAGGTGCTGCCGTGATCCCCGGGACGGCCGTGATCTCCGGGCCGGCCGCGATCCCGGGGGCGCCGGGACGCCGGGGGAGCTGACCGTGGAGGGCGCGGCGGCGACCTACGGCGCCCTCTCCCTCCTGCCGCCGGTGCTGGCCATCGTGCTGGCCATGTGGAGCCGGCGCGTCTACCTGTCCCTGCTGGCCGGCATCTGGCTGGGCTGGACCCTCCTCTCGGGCGGCAACCCGGCGGCGGGGGCGGCGGCGACGCTGGACGCCACGGTCCGGGTGCTGGGGGAGCCGTCCAGCGCCCGGGTCCTGCTCTTCACCTTCGCCATCGGCGCCCTCATCGCGGTGGTGGAGGCCAACGGGGGCGTCCGGGGCTTCGTCCGCCGGGTGGAGGAGCGGGCGTGGGTGGACAGCCCCCGACGGGCCCGGCTCATGGCCTGGGTCGTGGGGCTGGTGGTCTTCATCGAGTCGAACATCACGATCCTGGTGGCGGGGTCGGTGGCGCGGCCGCTCTTCGACCGCTTCCGGATCTCGCGCGAGAAGCTCGCCTACATCATCGACTCCACCTCCGCGCCCATCTGCATCCTGGTGCCCTTCAACGCCTGGGGGGCGTACGTGCTGGGCCTGCTGGGCGGGCTCGGCGTGGAGCGGCCGCTGTCGGCCTTCCTGGCGGCCGTCCCCCTCAACCTGTACGCCCTCGGGGCGGTGACCCTGGCCGGCCTGGCCGCGTTCCTGGGCTTCGACTGGGGGCCGATGCGCGAGGCGGAGGAGCGGGCCGCCCGGGGGGAGCGGGTCTCCGAGGAGGGCACGACGATGGCCGGCCCCGACCGGATCGCCCCGGAGCCGCCGGAGGGCGCGCCGCTCCGGGCGGTGAACATGGTGGTCCCCATCGTCGTCATGGTGCTGACGATGCCGCTGGGGATGTACGTCACCGGGGACGGGAGCCTGGCCCAGGGGTCGGGCACCACCAGCGTGCTGTGGGCCGTCTCGGCCGGCCTGGCCGCCGCGTGGATGCTCAGCCTGGGCCAGGGGATCCTGGACGCCGAGCGGCTGAGCGAGGTGAGCCTGGAGGGGGCCGGCGGGCTCACCGGCATGGCGCTGGTGCTCCTGCTGGCGCTGGTGCTGGGCGACGTCACCGGCGAGCTGGGGACCGGCGACTACGTGGCCGCCGTCGTGGGGGGGCGGATCCCCCTGCCCGCGCTCCTGCCGCTCCTCTTCCTGACGGCCGGCTTCATCGCCTTCGCCACGGGCTCGAGCTGGGGCACCTTCGCCATCGTCCTGCCGCTGGCGGTGCCCCTGGCCTTCGAGCTGGCGCTGGCGCCGGCGCCCTTCGTCGCGGCGGTGCTGTCCGGGGGCATCTTCGGGGACCACTGCAGCCCCATCAGCGACACGACGATCATCTCGTCGCTGGCCGCGGCCACCGACCACGTGGACCACGTCCGGACCCAGCTTCCCTACGCGCTGACGGCGGGCGCGGTGGCCGCGGCGGGCTTCGCCGCCGTGGGCGGATGGCTCGCGCTGTGACGCCGGCGGCAACATCCACCGCCCGGGACGGTAGGGAGGGACGGCGCGGGGGGCGGACGGGCGCGCCCCGACGCCGGACCGACGAGCCGGAGCCGATCCCGTGGCCGAAGCCGGAGACCGAGCCGTGAGCGACGCCCTGCCGGACAGCCTGCGGGAGATCGTGGAGCGCTTCGCCGGCGCCTCCGAGCGCCTGCGCAGCCAGGCCCTGCTGCAGTACGGCCAGCGGCTGCCGGAGCTGCCCGACCGCCTGCGCGAGGACCGGGGCGAGCTGGAGCAGGTCCACGAGTGCCGGACGCCCTTCTACCTCCACGTGGACGTCGAGGAGGGGGACACGGTGCGCCTGCACTTCGACGCGCCCCGCGAGTCGCCCACCGTGCGCGGCTACGCCGGCATCCTCCACGCCGGGCTCGACGGCCGCGCCGCCGACGAGATCCTGGCCGTGCCGGACGACTTCTACCGGGAGATGGGCCTGGAGACGGTCGTCAGCTCGCTGCGGCTGCGGGGGATGGGGGCCATCGTCACCCGGCTCAAGCGTCAGGTGCGGGAGCGGGCCGAAGCCGCCTGAGCGCCGCCCGGGACGCCGGGCGCGCTCGCTTTGATCCGGGGAATCCCCGGCGCTATACTGGCCCGGGCGGCCGATCCGAGGCCGCCGCCCGAGCGGTCACCGCATCCCGGGAGGTCTTCCCCTCATGCCCAGGGTCCGCGTCACCCGTCACCTCCACTTCTCCGCCGGCCACCGGCTCCACCGCCCCGACTGGGACGAGGAGCGCAACCGCGAGGTGTTCGGAGCCTGCAGCAACCCCGCCGGCCACGGCCACAACTACGACCTCGAGGTCACCGTCGTGGGGGAGGTGGATCCCGAGACCGGCTTCGTCATCGACCTCAAGCGACTCAAGGAGCTGGTGCGGGGGATGGTCATCGACGACGTCGATCACGCGAACCTCAACGAGGACGTGCCCTGGATGGAGGGGGTCAACCCCACCGTCGAGAACCTGGCCGTCCGGATCTGGCGGCGGCTGGAGGGGCGGCTGGACGGGGCCGAGCTGGCCTCGGTCAAGCTCTGGGAGACCGACCGCAACGTGGTGGAGTACCGCGGTGAGTGACGGGGAGCGGGACCCCGGCGGGACGGCCGGCGGCCCGACCGGGGCCGGCGACGGCGGCGGGTCGGGCGGCCCGGACGGGGACGGCGGCGGAGGCGCCGGCGAAGCGGACGGCGACGCGCCCCGCCTGGACGAGGCGTCGTTCGAGGAGCTGGTGGCCGAGCAGATCCGCCGCCTCGGCGAGGAGCCCGGCCGCGAGGGCCTGGAGCGGACGCCCGAGCGGGTGCGGGAGTCGCTGGGCTTCCTGACCCGGGGCTACGGGATGTCGGTGGACGAGGCCATCGGGGACGGCGTCTTCGAGGAGCCCCACGACAGCATGGTGCTCGTGAAGGACGTCGAGCTCTACTCGCTGTGCGAGCACCACCTGCTCCCGTTCTTCGGCAAGGCCCACGTGGCCTACATCCCGGACGGGCGGGTGGTGGGCCTGAGCAAGGTGCCCCGCATCGTCGAGGTCTTCGCCCGCCGCCTGCAGATCCAGGAGCGGCTGACCGAGCAGGTCGCCTCGGCCCTGCAGGAGGCGCTGGAGCCGCAGGGGGTGGGCGTGGTGGTCGAGGCGTACCACCTCTGCATGATGATGCGGGGCGTGGAGAAGCAGAACAGCAAGACCATCACGAGCGCGGTGCGCGGCACCTTCCGCAGCGACCAGCGCACGCGGGACGAGTTCCTGCGGCTCGTCCTCTCGCCGCAGTTCGTCTCGTGATCGGCCTCGCGGACCGGCCCGCGACCGCGGCGCGCCCGTGGAGCTGAGCGGACGGGACGTCCTGCTGACCGGCGCCAGCCGGGGGATCGGCCGGGCCCTGGCCCGGGAGCTGGCCGACCGCGGCGCCCGGCCGGTCCTCTCCTCCCGGGGCGGCGAGGGGCTGGAGGCCGCGGCCCGGGAGACCGGGGGCGAGGCCGTGGCCGCCGACCTGGCGCGGGGCGGGGAGGCCGACCGGCTGGCCGCCCGGACCCGCGACCTGCTGGGCGGCGCCCCCGACGCGGTGATCCACGCCGCGGGGATCTTCCACCTGGCGCCGGCGCACCGAACCCCCGCCGACCTGTTCGCCCGCCACCTGGCGGTCAACCTGGAGGCGGGCTTCCGGCTGGTCCGGGCCTTCCTGCCCGACCTGCTGGAGCGGGACGAGGGCCTGCTGGTCCACCTGGGCTCGCAGGCGGGCCGCCGGGCGATGCCGGGCAACGCCGCCTATTCGGCCTCGAAGTACGGGCTCCGCGGGCTCCACGAGGTGCTGGCCGTCGAGCTGGACGGCCGGGGCGTCCACAGCCTGCTGGTCGAGCCGGGCCCGGTGGACACCGGGGCGTGGGACACGCTGGAGGAGCGGCTGGGCGAGGACCTGCCGTCCCGCTCGGAGATGCTCCGGCCCGCGGAGGTGGCCGCGGCCGTGGCCGACGCCGTCGAGCGGGAGCCGCCCCCGGAGGTCCTGCCCCTGGCCGCGGGCTGAGCCGTGCTCCTGGAGCTGTCCGAGGTCTTCGTCTGCCCCCGCTGTCGGCCCGCCCAGGGCCTGGTGGTGGCGGTGGACCGGCTCGACGGCCGTCGGGTGGTCGAGGGCGAGCTGGGCTGTCCGGGCTGCAACCTACGGGTGCCCGTGCGGCGCGGGACGCTCCGCTTCGACCGGGCCGCCCGCCCGGGGGCGGCGGCCGGGCCGGAGGGCGGGAGCGCCGGCGGCGGGGCCGGCGCGGCCGGCGACGAGGGCGAGGGGACGAGCGGCGC
>CAZJJO010000087.1:0-7953 GCA_964546375.1 uncultured Gemmatimonadota bacterium | reverse complement strand
CCGGCCGGCGCTGCTGCCCCGGGGGAGCCGCGTCCTGGCGGCCGTCTCGGGCGGCCCGGACTCCACGGCCCTGCTGCACCTGCTGGGGGCCGTGGCCGGGGACCGGGGCCTCGAGCTGGTCGCCGCCCACTTCGACCACGGCCTGCGGGAGGGGAGCCGGGGGGAGGCGGAGGAGGTGGCCCGGCGCTGCCGCGCGGCGGGCGTGCCCTGCCGGGTCGGCCGCCCCGACGAGCCGCCCGAGGCGACGCAGGCGGCCCTCCGGCGCGCCCGCTACCGGTTCCTGCGGGCGGCGGCCGACCGGGCGGACGCCGACCGCATCGCCACCGGCCACCAGGCCGACGACCACGTGGAGACGGTCGTCTTCCGGCTGGGCCGGGGCACGGGCGTCCGGGGGCTGCGGGGCGTCCCGGAGCGGCGGGGCCGGGTGGTCCGACCCCTGCTGGGCTTCCGGCGGCGCGCGCTGCAGGCGTGGCTCGCGGAGCGGGGGATCGACTGGCTGGAGGACCCCTCCAACCGCGATCCGCGCTGGTCCCGGACCCGGGTGCGCCGGCGGACCCTCCCCCGGCTGGCCGAGGCCTGGGACGGGCCCCTGCACGGGCGCATCCGCCAGCTCGCCGAGGCCGCCGGCCGGGCGGACCGCGCGCTGGACCGGCGGGCGCGGACGGTCCTCGAGCGGGCCGTGCTGGCCCGGGGGGGCGCCTGGGGCGAGGAGGCCTTCCACCTGCGGCGCGGCCCGCTGGCCGGGGCCCATCCCGAGGTGCGCGCCCGGTGCGTCCGGATCCTCGCCCGCAGGCTGGACGTACGGGCCACCCGGGGCGGAACCCGGGAAGCGGTCCAGTTTATCAGCGAGGGCCGTAGCGGCGGCCGCGTCGACCTGGGCGGAGGCCTCCGGGTCGCACGGGAGTTCGACCGCCTCTGGATCGGCCGCCCCGACGAGCCGAGCCCCGACACCGTCCTGGTGCTCGAGGGCCCGCGGCCGGGACACGGGGTCGCCCGCGTGGGCGGCCGGCGCCTGCGGGTCGACTGGGGGCCGGAGGGGCGCGCGGAGGCCGGGGGGTCCGGCACGACGGTCGAGCTGGCCCGCGGCCGGCTCCGGTTCCCCCTGCGGCTGCGGGGCCGGCGGGACGGCGATCGCCTCCGCCGGGACGGCCGGGACCGGAAGCTCAAGGAGCTGTTCCGCCAGCGGAGGGTGCCGGTCTCGCGGCGCGAGCGGACCGCCCTGCTCGCCGACCGGGAGGGACGGGTCCTCTGGGTGGAGGGCCTCGGCGCCGATCCCCGGGCCGAGGCCCGGGTGGACGAGTCCACCTTCGTGACGAGGATCCAGGATGGCTGAGGCCGGACCGCTCACCGACGAGAAGACGCTCGCCGCCACCGGGGGACGCGAGCTGGAGCGCGTCGTCTACGACGCCGGCCGCATCCGGCGGCGCGTCCAGGAGATGGGCGCCGCCATCAGCGAGCACTATCCGCCGGACACCGACCTGCTGGTGCTCGGCCTCCTGAAGGGCTCCTTCATCTTCCTGGCCGACCTGGTCCGCGAGATCAGCCTGCCGGTCCAGGTCGACTTCCTGGTCGTCTCCAGCTACGGCCTCGGCACCACCTCCAGCGGCGAGGTCAAGACCCTCTACGACCCGAGCACCCCGCTGCAGGGCCGGGACGTGGTGCTGGTGGAGGACATCGTGGACAGCGGCACCACCATGAACGAGCTGGTGCCGGCCCTGCAGGAGCGCGACCTGGCCTCGCTGGAGATCTGCGCGCTGCTGCACAAGCGGGTGGCCGACGACCTGGTGCTGGAGCCCCGCTGGGTGGGCTTCGACGCCCCCCGCGAGTTCCTGGTGGGCTACGGGCTGGACCACGCCGAGGACTTCCGTCACCTGCCCTTCATCGCCAGCATCCCCCAGGAGGACGCCGAGTGAGCCGCCCGGCCGCGGGGCCGGAGGGAGGCGAGCCGTCGCCGGTGCCGGCGTGAACGGCGCCGTCCGGGGGGAACGGGACGGTCGTTCCCGGGCGCCCGGCGGCCTGGCGCCCGCCCCCGTCTGGCGGATCCGGGGCGCGGAGCTGGCGCTGGACCGCCCCCTGGTGATGGGCGTCCTCAACGTCACCCCGGACTCCTTCTCCGACGGGGGGCGGCACCTGGAGCCCGGCGACGCGGCGCGCCGGGCCCGCCGGATGGTCGAGGCCGGCGCCGACCTGGTGGACGTGGGCGGCGAGTCGACCCGCCCCGGCGCCGACCCCGTCCCCGCCGACCGCGAGTGGTCGCGGGTCGGCCCGGTGCTCGACCGGCTCGGCGACCTGCCCGTGCCCGTCTCGGTGGACACCACCGACGCCGGGGTGGCCGAGCGGGCCCTGGCGGCGGGGGCGGCCGTGCTGAACGACGTCTCCGGCCTCCGCTTTGCGCCCCGGATGGCCGAGCTGGCCGCCGACGCCGGGGCGGGCCTGGTGCTGATGCACATGCGCGGCGATCCCCGGACCATGCAGGAGGACACCCGCTACGGCGACCTGGTGGGCGAGGTGCGGAGCTTCCTGGCCGGGGCCCTGGAGGAGGCCGTCGACCGGGGCTGCCGGCCGGAGCAGGTGGTGCTGGACCCCGGCATCGGCTTCGGCAAGTCGGCCGGCGGCAGCCTCCAGCTGGTGGCCCGTGCCGGCGACTTCGCCGTCCGGGGCCGGCCGGTGATGGTGGGCCCCTCGCGCAAGTCGTTCATCGGCGAGACGCTCGACCTGCCGGTGGACGAGCGGGTGGAGGGCACCCTGGCGGCCTGCGTGCTGGCGCTGGCGCGCGGTGCCCGCCTCTTCCGGGTCCACGACGTCCGGGCGGCGCGCCGGGCCCTGGACCTGGCGGCGGCCGCGCTGGCCGCCGAGCGCTCGCCCGGGGCGGGCCCGGCGCCGGCGACCCCGAGGCCGGCGGCTCCGGCCTCGGCGGCCCCCGTCCGGGAGGAGGGGGTGGCGGGGCCGTGATCGACGCCGTGGGCGACTACCTGGCCTACCTCCAGCTCGACTGGCGGGACGTCGTCGAGATCCTGCTGGTCTCCTACCTCTTCTACCGGGTCCTGCTGCTCTGGACGGGCACCCGGGCGCTGCAGATCCTGGTGGGGCTGGTGCTGCTGATGGGCGTCTACGCGGCGGCCAGCTACCTGGAGCTGGAGCTGATCCGCACCCTGCTGAACCAGGCGTTCACCTACGGCGCCTTCGCGCTCATCGTCGTCTTCCAGCCGGAGCTGCGCAGCGCCCTCGCCCGGCTGGGCCGGAGCCGGCTCTGGGGCCTGTTCCCGAAGATGGAGGAGAGCGAGGTGGCCGAGGAGATCGCGCGGGCCGCCGACCGTCTGACGCGGGCCAAGATCGGCGGCATCATCGCCATCGAGCGGGACGTCGGGCTGGGCGAGTACGCCGAGAACAACGGGACCTTCCTCCAGGCCGACGTCTCGGCCGAGCTGCTGACCACCATCTTCACGCCCTACTCGCCCCTGCACGACGGCGCGGTCATCGTCCGCGGCGACCAGATCGTCGCCGCCGGGTGCATCCTCCCGCTCACCCAGTTCCCGGTGAAGGACCGGTCGCTGGGCACCCGCCACCGGGCCGCGCTGGGGCTGTCGGAGGAGACCGACGCCTACGTGGTGGTGATCTCCGAGGAGACGAGCCAGATCTCGCTCGCCCACCGCGGAGAGCTCACCCGCGACCTCAGCGCCGCCGAGCTGCGGGACCGCCTGGCCGCCGGGTCGGAGGACGGCGACGCCGACGGCCTGCTGGACGGGGAGGGGCTGTTCGGCGAGGCCCCGCCCGACGAGGAGGGCGGCGAGGAGCCGTCGGTGGCCCCGGCCGGCGAGGGCTGAGCGCCGCCGTCGGGGACCCGCGACGGCGTACGTCGGACCGGGTGGATCGCCGGCCCCGGCCGCCGCGCGTGATCCTTGCAGTTCGTTCGTTGACGGGCCCGGACGGGGTCCTTAGCATACGTCGAAGATTTCGCGGAACCGCCCCCGCCGCGCGTCGCGACGGGGGGCGGAGGCCGTCGCCCGCACGGGCGCTTGATCAGAGCCGGGAGGACGGGGCAGGTGCAGCAAGAAGCCACCTACCATCTGTTGACCATCGTCCGGGACGGCGGGTTCATGATGTACCCGCTGCTCCTGTGCTCGCTGGTCGCGTTCGGCATCATCGTCGCCAAGGCCTGGACGATGTGGGTGGCGACCACCGAGTCGCGCGAGCTGCTGGAGGAGATCGAGGAGCTGGGCCGCACGGGCCGGGTGGACGAGGCCGTCGAGCTGGCCGAGAACACCCGGGGGCCGGTGGCCGCCATCATGCTCTCGGGCCTGCGACGGGTGGAGGAGGAGCACACCGAGGGCGACCTCCAGTCGGCCATCAACACCACCGGCTCCATCGAGCTGGACTTCCTGGAGCGGGGGCTCACCGTCCTGGCCACCATCGCCAACGTGGCGCCGATGCTGGGCTTCCTGGGGACGGTCATCGGGATGATCCTGGCCTTCGGCTCCATCGAGCAGGCCGGGCAGGTGGAGCCGGCGCTGGTGGCCGGCGGCATCAAGGTGGCGCTGATCACCACCGCCACCGGGCTGGCCATCGCCGTCCCGGTCCACCTGGCCCACCACTTCTTCATCAGCCGCGTGGACGCGCTGGTCTCCGAGATGGAGGAGGGCGCCCAGGCGGTGCTGGACCTCATCTATCGCATCGAGCACGGGTCGGAGGGCGGCAGCCCGTCCCCCGACGCCGCCTGACCGCGACCGAACCGAGCCGAGGACGCCATGCCGATCCTGGAGCGCAGGGAACGGGTCGACGACGACATCCCCACCGCCTCGCTGGCGGACATCGCCTTCCTGCTGCTGATCTTCTTCCTGACGACGACGGTCTTCAACGAGGAGAAGGGCCTGCCGATCGTCCTGCCGGAGGAGCAGCAGCAGCAGGAGGTGGCCTCCGATAATCTGCTGTTCCTCCTGGTCCAGCCCAACGGCCAGGTCGTGGTCCGCAGGGGCGAGAGCGACGCCGAGCAGACGGTCCCCTACCAGCAGGTGGACGGGGTCGTGAAGCAGGAGCTGGCGGCCAACGACAAGCTCATCGTCGCCATCAAGACGGATCCCACGGCCCCCTACCGGCATATGGTCAACGTGCTGGACGAGGTGAGGACGGCCGGGGCCGAGCGTGTCTCGCTGCAGATGACGGGAGAGTAGGACCATGGCGCTGAACAGCTCTGACGGAGGCTTCCAGCGGAAGTCGGGTGCGGACAGCCAGATCCCGACGTCGTCCCTGGCCGACATCGCCTTTCTGCTCCTCATCTTCTTCATGGTGACCACCGTCTTCCGGAAGGAGAAGAAGCGGGAGGTCCGCTGGGTGGAGGCCGAGGCCACCGAGAAGATCGACCAGAAGCGCAAGAACATCCTGCACGTCTGGGTGGACGTGGACGGGAACGTCTGGATCAACGACCAGAACGTCCCCTACCAGGACATCGCCGAGGTGGTGCGGCCGATCTACGCCGAGAACCGGGAGCTGGTCGTGGCGGTCCGGGCCGACCGGAGCATCGCCTACCAGCAGATCAACGCCATCACCAAGCAGCTCCAGCAGGCGGGCGCGGTCCGCGTCACCTTCGCCACCCGCCTCGAGCAGCGCGTCACACGGCCCAGGAGGTAGGCCATGACCCCGGACGACGAGGAGAGGTTCGGCGGCGGCGACGGCCGTTCGCCCGAGACCGCCAACGACGCGTTCAAGTCCAGCTACCTGGACTGGATGTACGGGGGCATCATCGCGGCCACGGTGGTGCACTTCGCCTTCTTCCAGATCTTCCCGAACCTCCAGGCGGCCGACATGGGCGGCGCCACCGACGAGATGGAGGCCGTGGAGCTGCCGCCCCAGGTCGAGATCCCGCCGCCGCCGCAGCAGATCTCGCGGCCGGCGACGCCGCAGGTGGCCGAGGCGAACGTCGAGGAGGACGTGACCATCGCCAAGACCACCTTCGAGGACAACCCGGTGGAGAAGTTGCCGCCGCCGCCGGAGGCGGGCTCGCCGAAGGACCGGCCGTCCTTCATCCCCCGCGACGTGGACCCGCGGGCGACCAACGACGACGAGATCCGCCGCCTGCTCAGGCGCCACTACCCGTCCATGCTGCAGGACGCCGGCATCGGCGGGACCGTAACGCTCTGGCTGTTCGTGAACGCCGACGGCCAGGTCGAGAAGTGGCAGGTCCAGAAGTCCAGCGGCTACGAGTCCATGGACAAGGCGGCCGTCCAGGTGGCCCAGCAGATGGAGTTCAAGCCGGCCCAGAACCGGGGCGAGCCCATCGGCGTCTGGGTCTCCCGGAACATCACCTTCCGGGTCCAGCAGTAGCCGACCGATCCCGGGGACGGCGGCCCGGCCGCCGCACCCGGGCCCGTCCCGGGTCGACGCCGTCCGCCGCGGGCGGGCCGGCCCCGGACCGAGGGACGAGGGAGCCGCTCCCGAGGGCGGGCGGCTCCCTCGACGTGTTTGGAACCCGACCGCATCCCCGAACGGAGGTGCAGTGAGCGCCGTGGATCGCGAGGACCTGCGGGAGCGCGAGCGCGAAGTGCGGGACCGCGTCGCCGGGGCGGCCGAGCGGGCCGACCGCGACCCCGACGAGGTGGAGATCCTGCCGGTGACCAAGGGCCACCCGCCGGGCGTCCTGCGCACGGTGGCCTCGGCCGGCTACGAACGGATCGGCGAGAACCGCGTCGGCCAGGCCGAGGAGAAGTTCTCCAAGGTGGGCCGGCTGGGCGTCGGCTGGCACATGGTGGGCCACCTCCAGCGCAACAAGGCGCGGCGGGCCATCCAGCTCTTCGACGAGCTCGAGTCGCTGGACTCGCTGCGGCTGGCTCGCAAGCTCAACCGCGAGCTGGAGAAGGCCGACGGCGAAGACTTCGACGTGCTCGTCCAGGTCAACGCCTCCGGCGAGGACGCCAAGGGCGGCTTCGACGCCACCTCGCCGCGCTCGGACGTCCTGCTGGACCGGATCCGCACCGTCTGCTCGTTCCCCCGCCTGCAGGTGCGGGGCCTGATGACCATGGCCCCGCTCACCGACGACGAGGAGGTCCTGCGGACCACCTTCCGGCGCACCCGCCGGGCCTTCGAGCGGATGGGCGAGGAGGTGGACGGCTTCCACGCCCGGACCCTGTCGATGGGGATGAGCAACGACTACGAGATCGCCGTGGAGGAGGGCGCCACGCGTCTGCGGCTGGGACGGGCCCTGCTGGGCCCCCGCCAGCGGTGACGACGGCGCGCCCCGGCCCCCGGCGCCATCCGGCAGAGAGGCGGACGCCATGATCGAGCTTTCCCCGCTGGACGTCCGGAAGAAGAAAGAGGACTTCGCCCGCTCCTTCCGGGGCTACGACGTCGACCAGGTGAACTCGTTCCTGGACCTGGCGGCCGACCGGATGGAGGAGCTGGTCTCGGAGCGCCGTCGGCTGTCCGAGCGGGTGGAGGCGCTGGAGGACCAGCTCGCCGACTACCGGGAGCGCGAACAGGCGCTGAACGAGGCCCTGCTGGCGGCCCAGGAGCTGCGCGAGGAGGCCCGCAGCCAGGCCGAGAAGGACGCCGAGCTGCGGCTGGAGAAGGCCGAGGCGAAGGCGAAGGAGATCGTGCGCCGGGCGCGCGAGCGGGCGGAGGAGCTCCGCCGCCAGATCGAGGACCTCCGCCAGCGCAAGGACCGCTTCCTCCACTCGCTCAAGGGCACCCTCCGGCGCTTCAGCGACGAGCTGGAGGTGGAGGAGGTCCGGCTGGGCGAACCCCGCGACGACGACGAGGACGCCGGGCCCGGCGGCTCGGGCGTCCCGCCCGCCGCCGGCCGGGAGACGGCCGGCGGGGCGGAGGAGCCCGCGGCCGAGGCGGACGCCGGCCCGGGGCCGGGAGGCGACGGCGGGGCCGCCGGGGGCGGGGACGACTCGTCCGCCGACGCGTCCGGGGGGGCGTCCGAGGGCCGCCAGGTGGAGATCCGTACCGGCGACGGGC
>CAZJJO010000086.1:0-8080 GCA_964546375.1 uncultured Gemmatimonadota bacterium | reverse complement strand
GCCGCCCTCCTGGCGGCGTCCCCGGCGCCCGGGCCGCTCGCGGGCCCGGCCGCCCCGGCCGCCGCGGCCCAGGAGGCCACCCGGGCGGCCGGGGGCGGCCAGGACGGCCCGGGCTTCACGGCGAACCCCGACTCGGTGGTCGTGCCCGACTCGGCCGAGGTCACCGGCGAGCGCCTCGACGAGCTGACCGCCCGGGTGGCCTCCCAGCTCCGCTGCCCGGTGTGCCGGAACCAGTCGGTCCTGGAGTCCTCCGCCTCCCTCGCCCGCGAGATGCAGGCCGAGATCAAGCGGCGGCTGGCCCTGGGGCAGTCGCCCGAGGAGGTGCGGGCCTACTTCGTGAGCCGCTACGGCGAGTGGGTGCTCCTGAAGCCGAAGGCGGAGGGGATCAACCTGGTGGTCTACCTCTTCCCCGCCCTCGCCGTCCTGGGCGGCGGCCTGCTGGCCTGGCGGCTCGTCCGCCGCTGGACCGGCGTCGGGGCGGCGTCCGCCGGGGAGGGCGGAGGCCGGGCGGAGGCGGACCGCGCCGGCGCCGGCCCCGGCCCGGAGGAGGCCCCGGACGCCCCGGAGGGACTCAGCCCCGAGGAGGAGGAGCGGCTGGCCTCGGCGCTCGAGGAGGAGGGCGGGCCCGGGAGCCGGGGCGCCTGACCGGCCCGAGCCCGGAACGCCCGACCGCGCTCCCCGTCGGGCCCCGTCCCGTCAGGCCTCCAGCCGGTCCCAGGCCGTCAGCGCCGCGATGGCCGCCACCAGCACGGCGCTGCCCACGCACCACCAGCAGATCGCCCGGAGCACGAAGAGCTCCACCCAGGTGAGCCAGCCAGTGAAGAGGACCCCGGCCGCCGCGGCCGCCTCCAGGCCGAGGCGCAGCCAGCGGGCGTCCGCCAGCGAGGGCTGCAGGCGGGCCAGCCCGCCCGCGAAGACCGCCGCGTACCAGGCCAGCCCCCAGCCCGCCACGGGGATCCCGGCCAGCTCGGCGTACTCCGAGGTCTGCACCACCTGGCACGAGCCCGCCCCGCCGCAGAGGAGGTCGCCGTAGTAGCCCAGCTTGTAGAGCAGCAGGTAGAGGGAGACGAAGACCCCCGCCAGCGCCAGGACCACCACGGCCCGGCGCCGCCAGCCGCGGGTCACGGCCGGCTCACCGGGCGCCCGACCCGGCGCCCCCGTCCTCCGGCGCGCCGCCGGCGTCGCCGCTCGCGGTCGAGTCGGCCGCGGCCAGCTCCTGCTCGATGAGGCTCGAGACCGCCTCGTAGCTGTAGCCCGACGTCTTGCGTCCGTTGACGAAGATCGCCGGCGTGCCGGTGATCTCGAGCTGCTCCCCGTAGCGGCGGGACGCCATGATCTCCTCGACGTGCTCCTTGCCCGAGTAGCACTCGTTGAACGGGCCCGTGTCGAGGCCGATCTCGCGGGCGTAGTCGGCGAACAGGCCCTCGGGGCTCTGGCTCCGGGCCCACTCGGTCTGGTTCGAGAACAGCTTCCCGTGCATGGCCCAGTACTCGCCCTGGTCGCCGGCGCAGCGGGCCGCCAGGGCGGCGGGGATCGCGTGGGTCTGGCGGCTCAGCGGGAAGTCGTAGAACAGCATCCGGACCCGGCCGTTCTGCACGTAGTCCCGCCGCAGGGCCGGGCCGGGCAGGCGGGCGAAGTTCGCGCAGTGGGAGCACTGGTAGTCGGCGAACTCCGCCAGGACGACCGGAGCGTCCTCCGGCCCCCGGGCCGCGGCGAAGGCCGTCGAGTCGGGCTCCACGTTCATGGCCGACGGGCTCAGCGGCCCGACCGGATCCGGGTCGCTCCCGCCGGTCAGCAGCAGGGCCGCCGCGCCACCGGCGGCCAGCACCGCCAGCACCGCGTAGAACCCCCTGCCGGGGCCGCCCGATCCGTCCTGCGTCGCTGCGTCGCTCACCCTGGTCGTCCTCTCTCGAGTCGCGTCTCCGGGGCTCGGAACCCTCCCGCCCCTCCGTACGGCGATCGGCCGCTTTCGGTCACCAGACCAACAGGATCATGGCCGCGGCCGCCATCAGCAAGGTCGCCGCCGCCAGCAGCGCCATCGTCGCCCACTCCGGCAGCCGACGGCGCCGCTGGGAGCCCACCTCGGCCAGGCCGGGCAGGAGGCGGTCGCCCCAGGCCGCGGCGACCTCGTCGACCATCTCCTCCCAGGCCCGCTCGAAGGCCCGGTCCACCTCCCGGAGGGTGCGGATCCATTCCTCGCGGGCCTCCTCCACCGCCTCCTCCCCGGCGTCGGGGGGAGCCTCCTCCAGCTCCCGGAGTCGGGCCAGCAGGCGCGATCCCGCCTCCTCCAGCTCCCGGAGGAGCGGCACGAGGCGGTCCACCGGCGCCTGCATCCGGAGCCGGATCTCCTCCCGCTCGTCCACGCCCAGCGCGTGCTCCTCCTCGACCCGGGGCGGCGCCCGCTTCTCGCCCACGAGCCGCTCCAGCTCGCTCTCGTAGACCTCCGCCAGCCGGTTGGCGGCGTTGCCCACCGCCGCCCGGGCGTCCTCCCGCAGGTCGCCGGCGTCCATGGCCTCGACGGCCTTGCGGAGGCTGTCGGCCGAGGTCGCCGCCGACTTCCGGAGCAGCACCGGGCCCAGGGCGATCTCGCCCAGCTCCACCAGGTGGGTCTCCAGGAAGTGCGGCGGGAGACCCGCGGCCTCGGCCGGCTCCGCGGACACCGACCCCGCCGCCTCCTCGGCCGCCGCCTGGAGCACGTCCACCGAGAGGCGCAGCTCCGGCAGGCGGGACCGGACGGGCGGGGCCACCTCGCCCCGGGCGAACAGCTCCAGCGACCCGGCGTCCTCCCCGTCGGCGTCCTCCCCGCCGTCGGAGCCCCCGGCCTCGTCGGCACCCTCGACCCCGTCGGGGCCCTCCGGCTCGTCGACCTCCGCTCCGGGCGTCCGGGCCGGGGCCCCTTCCCCCGTCGCCCGTCCACCGGCCCCGGTGTCCCCGGCCTCTCCGGCCGGCTCCGTGTCGGCCGCCGCCCCTTCCCCGCCCCGGGCCAGCCGCCCGGCGGTCCGTATCTCCTCCGGGAAGAGGTAGAGCAGGCGGAGGACGTCCTCCCCCCGCCGGAGCAGGAGGGCCGGGCCGGGCGCGCCCTCCGCCTCGACGGTCCGGGCCTCGTCCGTCGGCCACGCCATCCGCAGGCGGCGCTCCCCGCCCAGCAGGTGCAGGCCCCGGCGGGTGAAGACGGCCACCCGGAGGCCGCTCGCGCGCCGGCCCCCGACGTCGCCCACGACGGCGGTGCCGGCCGTGCAGACCACCACCTCGCGGGTCAGCTCGCCCGGGAGCCGGCCGCGGCCGACGGAGCGTCCCATCCGCTCCTCCAGGCCGTGGGCCAGCCGCTCCAGGGGCTCCCGGTCCCCCTTCACCGCCACCGCCCGCTCGTCGCCGAAGATCATCAGCAGGCCGGCGCGCCGGGAGATCCAGAAGACCCGGTCGTAGGGGACCTCGAGGTCGCCGAGGCGAAGCGCCTCCCCGCCGAGCCGCGGCTCCACGCCCCGCCGGACCCCCCGGCCCTCGACGAGCACGTCCAGGGGGGGCAGCTCAGCCACGGGGCGGCCGCCGGACGATCACGAGGCGAGCAGGTCCGCCACCCGACCGGTGGCGGAGAGGTCCGCGAGCAGGTGGTCGGGGTCGTGGCGGGCCAGCTCCTCGCGGCCCGGCCGGCCGGTGGCCACGGCCAGGACGCGCAGGTCCGACTCCCGGGCGCACCGGACGTCGGCCGGGGTGTCGCCCACCACCCAGACCTGGTCGGGCCCGAAGGAGCGTCCGGTCCGCCGCTCGGCCCGGCGCAGCGCCAGCGGCGGAAGCTCGCCGCGGCGCTCGGAGTCGGAGCCGAAGGCCCCGTACCGGAACGGCTCCCGGACGCCCGCCGCCGACAGCTTCCGCCACGCGCCCTCCCGGAGGTTGCCGGTGACCAGCGCCAGCTCGAAGCGCCGGTCGGCGGCCAGGCGCTCCAGGAGGGCCGGGACGCCCGGACAGGTCCGGACCCGGTCCCGCCGGGCGGCCAGCTCCTCGTCCAGCGCGTCCAGGTAGCTCCGCCAGAGCCGGTCCATCCGCCGGTCGATCCAGGCGTCGTCCCGGCCGCCGGCCCGCAGGAGGCCGCGCACGATGGCGGGGTCGGTCTTGCCGTGGAAGGCGAAGTCGTCCACGGGCCCGGTCTCGCCGTAGACGTCCCGGAGGGCCCGACGGACCGCGGCCCGGCCGGCCCCATCGACGTCGACCAGCGTCCCGTCGACGTCGAACAGCACCAGGCGCCTCATCCCCGGGCCGTCCGCACCGCGCGCTCGACGGCCCGCTCCAGCGCCTCCTGCGCCCGCAGCCCGACCCGGAGCCCCTCGCCGACCCCTCCGTCCCGACCGGCCTCGGCCGTGCTCAGGGCGAAGACGATGTCGCCGTCGAAGGGGGTCGCCGCCGGCCGCACGCGCCGGACCAGCCCGTGCATGGCCTGCCGGGCCATCCGGCGCAGGCCGATCGCGTCCAGGGGGGCGTCGGTGGCCACCACGGCCAGCGTGGTGTTGACGCCCGCCGGCCCGGGGGCGTCCCCGTCTCCCGCGTCGCGCTCTCCGCCGAAGCCGGCGGCGAGCGACCCGTCCCGCAGGGCCCGCTCGGTGTCGAGGAAGGCGCCGTCGTCGTCGCGGGCGCCGGCCAGGACCTCGCCGGACCCGTCCACCACGTCGCCGAAGGCGTTCACCACCGCCAGGGCGCCGACGACGGGGCCGTCGTCGGCTTCGGCCCAGGAGCCCAGCCCCGAGGGCTCGCCGCTCTCGCCGCCCCGGAGCTTGCCCACCGTGGCGCCGCTCCCCGCGCCCACGGCGCCCTCGGCCACCGGCCCGCTCCCGGCGGCGCCGGCGGCGCGGTGGCCCATGGCCGCGTCCGGCCGGACCGATCCGTCGCCGACCGACAGGTCGTAGAGGACGGCGGCCGGCACCACCGGCACCCGGGCCGCGGGGGTCTCGAAGCCTCGGCCCCGCTCCTCCAGCCACCGGACGACGCCGTCGGCGGCCGCCAGCCCGAACGCGGAGCCGCCGGTCAGCAGGAGCGCGTCGCACCGGGGCACCACGTGCATCGGGGAGAGGGCGTCGAGCTCGCGGGACCCGGTCGCCTGCCCGCGCACCTCGACGGCGCCCCGGAAGGGGCCCAGGACGACCGTGCACCCGGTCCGGGCGGCGGGGTCGTCGGCGTGGCCGACCTCCAGGCCGGGGACCGCGGTGAGCGTTCGCCGGCGGCCCCCGGGCCCGCTCATCGCCCCTCCTCCGCGCTCTCCCGGACGGCCTCGCCGAAGCGCTCGAACAGGCGCCGGTTGGTGCCCGTCCGCTCGCTCAGCATCCGCTCGGGGTGCCACTGCACGCCGGCGATCCAGGCGTCGGTGCGCTCGCCCCGGTACTCCACCACCTCGATGATGCCGTCCTCGGACCAGCCCACGGCGACCAGGCCCTCGCCCAGCTCCCGGATGGCCTGGTGGTGCGTCGAGTTGCAGCGGAAACCGTCCTCGGGGAAGACGCCGCGGAGCAGCTCCACCCCGTCGACCCGCACCTCGTGGATGTCGCGGGAGATGTCGCTGCCGGTGCGGTCGTGGTCCAGGCCCGCCACCCCCTGGCTGGGGAGGTCCTCGTAGAGGGTGCCCCCCAGGGCGACGTTCATGATCTGCAGCCCTCGGCACAGCAGGAGGATCGGCAGGTCGCGCTCCAGGGCCCGCTCGATGATCTGGAACTCCAGGTCGTCCCGCTCCACCGAGACGTTCCCGGCGGCCTCGGCGTCCCCGCGGTAGCGGCGGGGGTCGACGTCCTCGCCGCCGGTCAGGACGACGCCGCTGCACAGGCTCAGCAGGTCGTCCACCGTCGAGTCGTCCTGGTCGGCGGAGAGGACCACGGGGTTGCCGCCGGCGATCTCGGTGCCCCGGACGTAGCCGGTCTCCGCCAGACCCCCCAGCGACGGGGCGCTGTCCCGCTTCCGCACGGCCACCGAGACCGCGATCAGCGGACGGTCGGGCTCGTCAGGCAGCTTCATCGATTCGACGTCGTCGTCTCCCGCTGGATCTCTTCCTCCATCTCCGACAGCCACCCGGCCAGCACGCCGGGGTCCACGTTGCCCCCCGACACCGTGGCCACGAGGTCGCCGCCGGAGCCGGTCGCGTCCGCGGCCCCGGAGAGCAGGGCGGCCACGGTGGCGGCCCCGCTGGGCTCCACCACCAGGCGCCGCTCGAAGTGCCAGCGGACGGCGTCGACCAGCGCGTCCTCGTCCACCGTGACCACCTCGTCGACCAGCTCCCGGACGTGCCGGAAGGTGAGGTCGCCCGGACGGACGGGCTTGAGGCCGTCGGCCAGCGTCTCCACGCGGTCCAGGGTCACCGGCTCGCCCGCCTCCAGCGAGCGGCGCATCGAGGCGGCGCCGGCCGGCTCGACGCCCACGATCCGGGCGTCCGGCGCCAGGGCCCGGAGCACGACGGCGTGGCCCGAGATCAGGCCGCCGCCGCCGATGGGCACCAGCCACGTCCCCGGCCGGCCGACCGCTCCCTCGCCGCGCTCCGCCGCCCGGCGGAGCTGCTCGACGGCCTCCAGGGCTACCGTACCCTGGCCGGCGATGACGTTCCGGTGGTCGAACGGGGGGACGACGGTGGCCCCGGTGCGCCCGGCGATCTCCTCCGCCCGGGCCCGCCGCTCGGTGGTGGTCGTGCCCTCGAGCACCACCTCCCCGCCCAGCCGTCGGGTCCCGCGCACCTTCACGGCCGGGGCGTCCTCCGGCATGACGATGGTGGCCTCGAGGCCGAAGGACCGGGCGGCCAGCGCCACGCCCTGGGCGTGGTTGCCGGAGGAGTAGGTCACCAGCCCGGCGGCCCGCTCGTCCTCCTCCAGGAGGGCGACGAAGTTGTGGGCGCCGCGGACCTTGAAGGCCCCGCCCTCCTGCAGGTTCTCGCACTTGAGCCACACCTGCCGGCCGTCGGGCAGCTCACCCGGGGCCAGCGGGGTCCGCCGCGCGACCCCCCGCAGCCGGCCCGCGGCCTCGCGGACCTCGTCGACGTCGACCAGGGCGCCGCCCCGGCCGACGTCAGCCATCGCCGCCCTCCTCCACCTGCTCGGCCAGCTCCCGCACGGCCTCCGGCCCCTCGGCCACCGCGTCCTCGTCCGACTCGACCCGGTCCACCACCCGGGCCACGTCGACCACCCGGTCGCCCTCGTCCAGGTCCACCAGCTTGACGCCCTGGGTGTTGCGGCCGATGACCCGGATCTCGCGGGCGTGCTGGCGGTTGATGACCCCGTTCCTGGTGACCAGCATCAGCTCGTCGTCGTCGGTGACCTCCTTGACGGCCACGACGTCGCCGGTGCGCTCGGTCAGCTTCAGGTTGATCAGCCCCTTCCCGCCCCGCTTCTGGACCCGGTACTCCTCCACGTCGGTCCGCTTGCCCAGCCCCCGTCGGCTGACGGTGAGCAGGGTGCCGCCGCGCCGCACGATCACCATCCCCACCACGTAGTCCTCCGGCCCCAGGTCGACGCCCTTGACGCCCTGGGTGGCGCGCCCCATCTCGCGGACGTCGTCCTCCTGGAACCGGATCGCCATCCCCTTGCGGGTGGCCAGCACGACGTCGCTGGAGCCGTCGGTCACCTGGGCGTCGATCAGCCGGTCGCCCTCGCGGACGTCGATGGCGTTGATGCCCGGCGAGCGGACGTTGGAGTAGGCCGAGAGCCGGGTCTTCTTGACCTTCCCCCCCCGGGTGGCGAACAGCAGGTAGTGGTCGTCGCTGAACTCGCGGACCGGCACCATGCTGGCGATGACCTCGTCCTTGTCGATCTCCAGCAGGTTCACGATCGGCCGCCCCCGCGCCTGGCGCCCGGCCTTGGGGATCTCGTAGACCTTCAGCCAGTAGGCGTGGCCGCCCTCGGTGAAGCACATCAGGTAGTCGTGGGTCGAGGCGAGGAAGAGGTGCTCGACCCAGTCCTCCTCCTTCGTGCCCATCCCGGCGACGCCGCGTCCGCCCCGGCGCTGCCGGCGGTAGACCTCGGCCGGGATCCGCTTCACGTACCCGTCGCGGCTGACCGTGACCACCATCGTCTCCTCGGCGATCAGGTCCTCCTCGGTGAAGTCCACCGGGACGTCG
>CAZJJO010000085.1:0-8133 GCA_964546375.1 uncultured Gemmatimonadota bacterium | reverse complement strand
GGGCGGGGCGTGACCGGCCCGGGGGCCCCGCCCCGGCCGCCCCGCGCCGGGGCCGGGGTCCCGGCGGCCGGACCGGCGTGAAGATCCACGACGTCTCCGCCCCGCTGGGCGAGGAGACCGACCCCTGGCCCGGCGACGCCCCCTTCGAGCTCGAGGCCGTCGCCCGGATCGCCGGGGGCGACGCCTGCAACGTCTCGGCGCTCCGGACCAGCCCCCACAACGGGACCCACGCCGACGCGCCCCGCCACGTGGTCGAAGGGGGGGAGGACGCGGCCGGCCTGCCGCTCGCCCCCTTCGTCGGGCCGGCGGTGGTGCTGGAGCGGGAGCGGGCCCTGGCGCTGGAGGGCGAGGCCCTGGAGCGAGCGGTCCCCGAGGGCCACCGCGTGCTCCTCCGGTCGGGGCGGTCCGACTTCCGGACCTTCCCCGACCGGGTGCCCGGCGTCCCGGCCGGCTGGATCGACGCGCTGGCCGGGCGGGCGGTGCCGCTCCTGGGCGTGGACCTCCCCTCGGTGGACGAGCGCGACAGCCGGGAGCTGCCGGCCCACCGGGCCTGCGTCCGGCGGGGGATCCAGATCCTGGAGAACCTGCGGCTGGACGGGGTGGAGCCGGGCGCCTACCGGCTGGTCGCCCTGCCCCTCCGGCTGGAGGGCGCCGACGCCTCGCCGGTCCGGGCGGTGCTGCTGGAGGGCTGAGCCTCCCGCCGCCGCCCGATCCGCTCCGCTCCCCGCCCGGCCGGCGCCCCGACGGGGCGGAACGGCTCCTGCAGTTCACCCCCGCCGGGCGGTTTCCGCCCGAACCCGCGGCCCCGAACCGGAACCCCGACACGGAGACCCATGCTGGAAGCCGACCGAGTCGTCGACGCGCTGGAGGAGGAGCGCCGGGAGGGCGCCTCCCGGGACGAGCTGCTGCGCTCGGCGGTCCGGAAGATCGAGGCGTCCGAGGACTACTACGACTGGGTGGGGATCTACCTGCTGGAGACCGACGACGAGCTGGTGCTCCACAACTACATCGGCCCGCCCACCGAGCACGACCGCATCGCCGTGGGCGAGGGGGTCTGCGGCACCGCCGTCGCCGAGGAGCGGGACCTCAACGTCCCCGACGTCGACGAGGTCGAGAACTACCTGGCCTGCAGCCCCGACACCCGCTCGGAGATGGTGGTCCTGATCCGCGATCCCGACGGCGACGGGATCCACGGACAGCTCGACCTCGACAGCGACCGGCGGGCCGCCTTCGACGACCGGGACCGCCGCGAGCTGAAGACGGTGGCCGACTGGCTGGCGGGGCTGTTCGGCTGAGGAAGGGAGCGGGTGGCCCCACCGTTCCGCTGATCGCCGTCGGGCTGCAGGTTCCTACTCACCCCGGTCGTCCGCCAACCTGAAGCGGACGATATGCTCGACGTCCAGCTCGTCACGACGGACCGCATAGGCGGCCTCCGGTGTGGCGCCCAGTACCTCGACCCGGGGCGGGAACCGGTAGCGGACGGCATCGGCCGAGCGCGCGGATCCCTCCAGCCGCACCCATTCCTCCCCGGCTTCCTCCCAGTGAAAGCGACGGGCCCAGATGTCGCCCTCCGTCGCCACGAAAACCCGATCGAACGCAGGGACCTTGTCGGGGAAGGGAATCTCCTCCTCGACCTCGAACCAAGGCGACCACTGCTCGAGGAAGGCTCCTCGAAGCGAAGGAGTCACCGTTTCGCGCGGCTCCTCCACCCGGAACACTTTTCGCGCTTGGCCGTCCGGGGACAGCTCGACCACCTCATAGGCGTCGGCTCGCGCCCACACGATCTCGGACGACTCCGGGTCGACCGTAACGGCCGTACCCCCGCTCATGGGCGTCAACACAGCAGGCATCGGTCCAGGCTCCCGGAGCTCGTACACACGCGGGCCCGGCAATTCGGCCGGAACTCTGGATCTGTTCCTGTCCGGATCGACGACGGTCAGGGCCGTCCTGACCCGTCTGATCCCGGGTCGGCCCTCGCCAAAAGCACGCTGCGGCCCGCGAATCACCATTCGTCCGTCGCGGAGCATTCCAATCAGCGAGCCGCCCAAGCTCAAAAGGACGTCCTCTGCGGACTCGGAGACGACGGTACCGGCTGTCACGCTCCTGACGAACTCCCCCGACAGAGTCCAGAGGGACGCCACGTTCCGGGCCGCGTCCAGCGCGACGATCGTATCGCCGCGCCAGCGCTGTAGACCCGCCAGAGAAGAGAACTCGCCCGGTCCCTCCCCCTGGCGGCCGGCCCGCCACCGAAGTTCGCCTTCCTCGTCGAGGGCCAGGATCTCGTGGGTGCCGGCATTCGCGACGAATACCGGTCCGTCCTGACGGGGAAGAAGATCCTCCACCTGGAAAACCGGTGATCCGACCTCCGCCGTGTCGCCGGAAAACAGGAGATCTGCCTCCACCGGCTCGCGGGCCTCCGGCCAGGCGTCGATAATCACGCGCTCGCCTTCGGACAGATTGACGCCGCCGCCGTCCAGAACGCTCTGACCGCCCGGTTCGCCACATCCAGCCGCTGCGACCCAGACCGCCATCGCGAGTCCGACGATCGCCCGTCGGAGCTTCAACCACCCGACCAACCCGCATGGGCTCCGGGCCGTCCCGGAATGGCTACCTCGAATCACGGCAGCTGCAAGCCGATGCTGAGCGGAAAAAACAGCCCCGTCGTCAAAATCGATCCCGTCCTCCCCCCGCCCGCGCAATCCGGTGCCGACAGCTTTGCAGGTCCGGTGTTCGAGCCTTCATTGGAGGGGGGGCTTGATCCCTCCTGCGCCATCATCCTCACAGTCTCCGTCCGACCCGCACTGATTGCCGTCAGGCCAGTACAGGCAACGCGTAGGCCCCCCGTCAGGATCGTGAACACACGCACACTCACTGTCACAGCCACCTGTACTCGCCGTCGCGCAACCCGAAGATGAGTTCGCGTTGCCCGTTGCGACCTCCAAGCCAGGAGCTACGGCCAGGGCCGCAGCAACCCCGAGCACGATCAGGATTCCACGCACCTTGCTCATCAGGCCAGGACACCTCCTGTCTACCTCCGAATTCGACACCGTACCGTCGATGATCGGAACTGCCGGGTTTCACCCCTCGTACAAATGTTTCCATAAGTACTTGACTATCACTAGTAACGTCTTTCAATAGTGAGTGCGTCGTCAATCATGGTTGCCGGGCGAGGGGGGACCACCGCACCGGCCCAACGAGAACCGTCGCATCCCGGCCTGGCCTCTTAGACGACGACCGAGCGGAAGCGAGCGCCCCACGGACGGGCGGCGGGACCCGGCGACCGGCCCTCAGAAGCGGACCGAGAGCCCCGCGCCCGCCTCCAGGTCGCGTCCGCCGCGGTGCACCGGCACGCCCACCCGGGCGTCGAGCTGGAGGTCGGGGGAGAGGCGCAGCGTCACGCCGCCGTCGACGACGGCCTCGTCCGCCCGGCCGTCGCTCCGCGCGATCCCGTAGGCCTCGAGGAAGAGCCCCCACGGGCCGCCGACCTCCCAGCCCAGCGCCGCGCTGGCCAGGGCCTCGGCGAAGCGGCCCGCGCCGTCCTCGGCGGCGGCCGCCCCCAGGTTGGCCCCGAGGGCGAGCCGGGGGGCGAGCGGCAGGGCCCCCGCCAGCCGCGCCTCGGGCCGCGGCCCCTCCGAGCCCCGGTCCCCGACGGGAAAGCGCGTCCCGGCCAGCACCGCCAGCCTCCCCCCGTCGCCGGACCCGGCCGCGCCGCCCGCCAGCTCCAGCTTGACCCCCACCGAGGCGTCGCCGAACCCGTCGGCGGCGCCCGGCCGGCCGTCCCCGGTCCACGAGGGGAGCCCGACCCTCAGCTCGAGGCCGGAGACGGCCGGGATCCGCACCAGGGCCTCGCCCAGGCGGTGGCGGTCCCCGCCGCCGGCCGTCGCCACCGTCCATCCCACCTCGAGCTGCGCCCGGCGGACCGCCACGGCGCTCTCGGTGAAGTCCGGCCGGTCGGTGACCATCGGCGCGGCGGCCGTGTCCGGCCTCGTCCCGCCCGTCTCCTGACCGGCCGCGGGTACGACGACCGCGGCGACGAGGAGGACCGCCAGCCACCACCCGGAGCGTGCCGGCGGGCCGGAGGTCAAGTCGCGGGACGAGCGACGAGGGGGGCGCGGGAAAACCCGCGTCGCACCGGGCGCGAGGAGCACGACGCCGGGATCCGGCTCGCAGCCACGCTCAGGCCACCACGAAGAGCGCGGTGGCGTACATCACCGCCAACCCGAGGCCCACGCCGGCCGCGTTGAGGGGACGCAGCAGCCCCCCGGCCCCGCGGCGGGCCACCACGCCCGTGATCTCCCACGCCACCTGGAAGATGGCCCCCACCCCCAGCGCCAGGAAGAGCGCCGTGGCCGCGGGGCTGTAGGCGAAGCCCCCGATCCAGGTGCCGGCCACCGTCGGCAGCCCCGCCACCGCCCCCATGGCGGCCAGGTGCCAGAGGGAGGGCCGGTCGCGCGCCACCGGCGCCACGATGCCCAGCCCCTCGGTCGTGTTGTGGAGCGCGAAGCCGATGACCAGGAAGCTGCCCAGGGCCAGCTCGCCCGAGGTGTAGGCCGAGCCGATGGCCAGCCCCTCGCCCAGGTTGTGCAGGCCGATGCCCAGGGCGATGAGGTAGGCCAGCCGCAGGCGCCCGGACGGGTCGTCGGTCCGTCCGCCGCCGGTCAGCGAGCCCACCGCCTTCAGCCCCAGCACGGCGCCGAGCACCCCCAGGGCCACCAGGCCCACCCCCTGGAAGGCCTCGGGCACCCGTCCCGCCACCTCCAGGGCCTCCTCCAGGCCGTCGATCCCGAGGAAGACCAGCAGACCCACCGTGAAGGCCAGGAAGAAGTCGACCCACTTCGTGCTCAGGTCGCGGAGGAAGGGGTACCAGAGCAGCCCGATCAGCACCGGCACCAGCCCCGCGTACACGCCCAGCAGCCCGAAGATGGCGAAGTAGCGGAGCCCCGGCGCGGGCGTCTCGGCCGCCACCTCCACCTCGTGGGTGAAGGTGATCCCGTTGGAGGTGATCAGCGTCACCTCGTGCGGCTCGCCGTCCACCCACGGATAGGGCAGCCGGATGGTGCGGCTCTCCAGCCGCGGGATGGTCCGCGGCCCGTCCACCTCGTGCTCCCAGTAGGCCTCGTCCACCAGCACCTGGGCCACGGTGACCGGCTCGGGCCCTCCGTTGGTCACGTGGACCTCCATCTGGCCCGGCTCGGGGAAGGCGACCCGGGTGATCGTCAGCTCCTCGACCGGCGGGAACCGGTCCTCCAGGAAGCCCACCGGGTCGCTCCAGGTGAAGACCGCCACCAGGCCGGCCAGCAGGACCAGCGGCAGGAGCCCCTGGAGCCACCGGCGGGCCCGGCCGCCGCCCCCGTCCGGTCGTCCGGTCTCCGGCCGGGCCGTCTCCGTGCCGCCCCCGCGGCCCGCGGCCGGGTCACTCACGGCCCACCACCGGCACGCCCTCGTCCGCCGGGAGGTCCTCGACGGCGTCGAAGAAGCCCATCCAGCCCAGCTCGGCGAACTCGCTCTGGTGGGCGTGGAACATGTGCAGGCCCGGGTTCTCCAGCTCGAACTCCAGCACGTGCCGCTCCCCCTGGCACATCATGATCGTGTCGGTCAGCTCGTCCGGCTCCGGCGAGGTGCCGGTCCGGAAGACGCGGAACACGCCGGCGTGCAGGTGGAACGAGTTGACGGGGTCGAACTCGGTCAGGTTGGTCAGGTAGATCCGGCAGCGGTCCCCGACCCCCACCCGGATCGGACGCTCCTGGTGGTAGAAGGCCGCCGTGTTGACGGCGTAGACCTCGTTGTCGCCGTCGAAGTCGGTGTCGAAGCCGTTCATCACCATGACCATCTCGCGGGCGGGCGGGCGGCCCTCCGGGGGGTCGACGATGAAGGTGCCGTAGAGCCCCTTGTGGATGTGCCGCTTGAGGGGGACGGCGTGGCAGTGGTAGAGGTGCAGGCCCGCCGGCTTCGCCTCGAACTCGTAGGTGAACTTCTCCCCCGGCTCGACGATGGGGAACACCCCGTCCATGCCCGGCGGATGGACGCCGTGGAAGTGGATCGTGTGCGGGTGCGAGCCGGCGTTGTTGAACCGGACCCGGATCAGGTCGCCCGCCTCGCAGCGGATCGTCGGGCCGGGGACACGGCCGTTGTAGGTCCAGGCCGGGAACCAGACGCCGGGGGCCACCTCGATCTTCCGGTCCAGGGCGACGAACTCGTACTCCCGCACCGTCCGCCCCGACGCGTCGCGGCTCACCTCGCCGTAGTCGAAGTCGGTGAGGAAGGCCCCCGGGTCGAAGCCGTCGCCGGGCTTGCCGCCCTCGTAGACCCCCATCCGCATCTGTCCGGTGCGGGCGGGGTCGTGGAGGACCTCCCCCTCGGCCGGCGGCTCGACCGGCGCGGCGGGGGCCTGCCCCTCGGGCGGCTCGACGCCCGCCGTCTGCAGCGCCTCGGCGGCGCCCCCGCCCGAGGCCAGCCGGAGCACGGCGGCGCCCGAGAGGCCCGCGACCCCTGCCGCCCCCAGCTTCAGCCAGTCCCTTCGGCTCAGCTTCTCCGGTTCCATGGCTCCGCGTCTATTTTTAGCAACAGCTAAATTTCCGACCTCCATGCTATCCCGGCCCGCTCGCGAGGTCAAGCCCCGGCGGCCTCCGCGTCGGCGTGCGGGGTCCGGCGTCCGGAGGGCGACGGGCGCCCGCGGACGACCCGGTCCCGCCGGCGCCTTTCCGCCCGCGACCCGGCTCCCTTAGCTTGGCCCGGCCCGGTGCCTTCCCGACAGGAGGACCCCATCGCGGCCGACCGCTGGAGCCTGCCCCGGACGTCCCCCTCCCGGTCGCGGGAGCGCATGGACGCCCCGGATCCGGACCCGGCCCTGCTGCGGAAGGCGCTGGACGGGCTCCACCGGATCCACCGGCTCACCGGAGGCGTCGCCCTGGCGGCGCGCCCGCTCGGCCGGGCCGCCGCCGGTCGGCCCGGACCCCTGCGCCTGCTCGACGTGGGCTCGGGGGGCGGCCGCCTGGCCCGGGACGTGGCCCGCCGGCTGGGCGGCGCCGCGGCGGTGCGGCCGGTGCTCGCCGACGTGAGCCGTCCGACGCTGGCGGCGGCCCGGGAGCTGACCGCCGGGGACGGGGGGTCCGACGACGGACCGCGGCTGGTCCAGCTCACGGCCGGAGCGCTCCCCTTCGCCGCCGACGCCTTCGACCTGGCCCTCTGCGCCACCACCCTCCACCACCTGGAGCGCGACGAGGCGCGGGCCTGCCTCCGGGAGCTGGACCGCGTCTCCGGGGGGCGGTGGGTCGTCACCGACCTCCGGCGCGGCCGGCTCGCGCTGGCGGCGGTCCGCCTGCTCGCCGCGACGCTCTGGCGCCGGAACCCCTTTCCCCGGCACGACGGCCCGGTCTCCGTCCGACGCGCCTTCACGCCGGAGGAGCTCCGCTCCCTGCTGGCCGAGGCGGGGCTGGACGGGGCCCGGGTGGATCGGTCCGGGCCGGTGCGGCTCCGGGCGGTCGGGGGGGAGGTCCCGTGAACGGCGGCCCGGCAGGACCCGACGGGGCGGTTCCGGCCGCCGGGCCGGCGCTCGGGTCCGCCGGCGACGCCGACGTCCTGGTGGTGGGCGCGGGGCCGGCGGGCGCCTCGACGGCCCGGCGGCTGGCTCGCGACGGCGCCGACGTCCTGCTCCTCGACGCCGCCTCCTTCCCGCGCTCCAAGCCCTGCGGCGACTGCCTGAGCCCCGGCGCCACCCCGATCCTTCGGGAGCTGGGCGTGCTCGACCGGCTGGAGCGGGCCGGGCCCGGCCGCCTGGCGGGATGGCGGATCCGCACGCCCGGAGGGGTGTGGTTCGGCGGCCGCTTCGGCGCCGCGGGGAGAGACGGGGCGCCGCCGCGGCGGGGGCTGGCCCTGCCCCGCCGGGCGATGGACGCGGTCCTGGCCGAGGCGGCCGTCGAGGCCGGCGCCCGCCTCCGCCAGCGCGTCCGGGTCTACGGGCTCCTCCGGGAGGACGGCCGGATCGCCGGGGTCCGGGCCCGGGACGCGGGCGGCGAGTCGCTGGAGCTGCGCTCGCGGGTGGTGGTGGGCGCCGACGGCCTCCGGTCCACGGTGGCCCACGATTGCGACCGGACTGTGGGCTATCGCAGCTACCACCGTCGCCACAACTGACGT
>CAZJJO010000084.1:1611-8237 GCA_964546375.1 uncultured Gemmatimonadota bacterium | reverse complement strand
CGAAGGGCACCAGCCCCAGCAGGTTCGCGTACAGGATGAAGAAGAAGAGCGCGATGACCAGCGGGACGTAGCGCTCGCCCCCCCGACCGATGTTGGCCAGGGCCACGTCGTCCCGCAGGTACAGGTAGAAGGCCTCCATGGCGTTCAGCAGCCCGCCCGGGGGCTCCTCGCCCTGGTTCAGGCCCCGCGCCTCGCGGGCGGCCAGCCACATCGTGAGGACCGTCAGCAGGCCCGCCAGGAGCAGGAAGACCACGTGCTTGGTGATGGAGAGGTCGACGGTCAGCCCGGCCACGTGGACCGGCGGGAGCGACGGGAGGTGGATGGAGAACAGGCCCAGGTCCCAGACCTGGGCGTCCGCCACGTGGTGGAGCATCTCCTCGGTGCCCCACTCGCTCCCGTGGGCCGCCCCCTCGGCCGCGTGTCCGGCCGCCTCCTCCTGTCCGTGGCCGCCGCCGTGGGCCTGCAGGGCCGCCGGCGCGCCGAGGAGCGTGGCTGCGATTCCCGTCATCTCTTCCGTCGTCCCGGGTGATCAGGAGCGCCCCGGCTGCCGCTTCCAGAGCCAGAGCGCCTCGAGCATCAGCTGTACGAACACCGCGGCGCCGTAGGCGAGCAGGACGATCGCGCCCGGTCCGCCCGCCACGTCGCCGGCCACGGCCAGGACGGCCAGCCCGCCGAACCGGGCCGCGATCCCGGCGATCCAGCTCCGGACGGCCCGCCGGCCCCGCGCCAGGCGGCCGGCCAGGATCCAGAAGGCCGGCGCCTGCAGGACCCAGGCCGTCCCGAGGCCGACCGCCGCGGCCGGACCGTGGGACGGTCGGACCGCCGCCCAGGCGAGGCCGGCGGCCACCGTCCCCGCCGCCGTCACCGCGAGGTAGCCGGCGCGGCCCCAGAGCCGGCTCATCCCCCGGCGTTCCCGTCGTCCCCGCCCCCGGAGCCCCCGAGTCCGCCCCCGGAGCCCCCGAGCTGGCGCATCATGCTGTAGAAGCCTGCGCCGAAGCCCACGAACACGCCGGCCACCACGAACACCGGCCCGGTCCCGAGCCGGCCGTCCGCCCACGAGCCGAGCCACGCGAAGAGGGCCGTCGAGAGGGCCATCGTGAGGCCGTGGCCCGCGTACCGGCCGAGCTGGCCGGCCACCGCGGGCGCCGGTTCGTCCGCCCCGCCGGGCGCGCCGTCCTGCTGTCCGGAGGGGCCGGTCGGCGTCACGTTGTGGGGCTCCGGCTGGAGTCGGCGGCGATCTTACCCGCTTGTGAAAAATTTCGCAAGGCCGGCGCGGGGGCGCGCTCTTGACGCGTCGGATCGGCCGGATCTAGCTTCCTTCGCCCCTTTTCGGGGTCCGCCGGCTGGACCTTCCCTCTCGCAAGGAGCGGACCGTCGAGGCCAGCGCGAGGCGGCGTCCGGGGCCGCCGGTCCGGCGGCACGGAACCAGCGTCTCCCGTCTCGCCCCACGATGATCGGCACCGCCCTCTTCTTCGTCCTCCTGCTGGCGCTGTCGGGCTTCTTCTCGGGCTCGGAGATCGCGCTCTTCTCCGTCTCCCAGGCCCGGGCCCGCTCCCTGCTGGAGGAGGGGCACCACGGGGCCCGGGCGCTGGTGGAGATGAAGAGCACCCCGGACCGCCTCCTGGTCACCATCCTGATCGGGAACAACGTCGTGAACATCGCGGCGGCCTCGGTGGCGACGTGGCTGGCCACGGCCGCGCTGGGATCGGCCGGGGTGGGGGTCGCCACCGGCGTGGTGACGCTGCTGGTCCTCTTCTTCGGCGAGATCATCCCGAAGAGCTACGCCGCCGCCCACGCGCCGCGCCTCTCGCTGGTGGCCGCCCCGCTGCTGCGCGGCCTGTCGCGCCTCCTCTACCCGCTGGTGGCGCCCCTCACGGTGCTCAGCCGCCGGATGGTTCCGCAGAAGGGTCGCCGGGGCCAGGGCGTCACCGAGGGGGAGATCCGGAAAATGACCCAGATGGGCCACGTGGCCGGCTCCATCGACGAGCACGAGCGCGAGATCATCGAGCGGGCGTTCCTCCTGGACACGACGAGGGTCTGGGAGGTCATGGTGCCGCGGGTGGACGTCTTCGCCTGGGAGGCCGACCGCTCGCTCCTGGAGATCATGGGGGACCTGGCCGAGGTGCCCTACAGCCGGATCCCGGTCTACCGGGAGTCGCTGGACGACATCACGGGCGTCCTCTACCTGCGCGACGCCTACCAGGCCCTGGTGGCCGGCCGCGACGACCTCACCCTGAGCACCCTGGCGCGGGAGGCCTTCTTCGTCCCCGAGACCGTGTCGCTGGTCGAGGTCCTGGGCGAGTTCCAGGCCCGACGGATGCACATGGGGATCGTGGTGGACGAGTACGGCGGCACCGACGGGCTGGTGACCCTGGAGGACGTGCTGGAGGAGCTGGTCGGGGAGATCGTCGACGAGGTCGACGTCCCCGAGGAGACCCTGGTCCCCGTGCACCGGGACGAGGTGCTGGTGGACGGCTCCGCCGACCTCCGCCAGATCAACGAGTTCTTCCAGACCGCGCTGCCGGCCATGGAGCACCGCTCGCTGAACGGCTACCTGCTCGAGGAGCTGGAGCGCGTGCCCCGACCGGGCGAGGTGGTGGCCCGGGACGGCCTGCTCCTCGAGGTGCTCGGGGCCACCGACACGCAGGTCACCCGGGTCCGGATCACCCGGCGGGAGGACCCGCCCCTCGGGCCGTCGGACGGCGGGACCGCCGCCGACGCGGGATGAGCGGCGGCGTCCTGGTGGTGGGCGGCGGCGTCGCCGGGGCGGCGACGGCGCTGGCCGTGCGCGACCGGGGGGCGGAGGTGCTGCTGGTCGAGCGGGAGGCGCCCGGCGCCCGGGCCACCGGGGCGTCGGCCGGGATGCTGGCGCCCCAGTACGAGGCCGAGTGGCCGGAGCCGGTCTTCCGGCTCGGGCTGCGCGGGCGCGACCTGCACCCGGCGTTCGCCGGGCGGCTGGCCGAGCTGGCGGGCGTCGAGCTGGAGGTCCGGACCCCGGGGATGCTCGTCCCCGCCTTCGACCGCCACGAGGCCCGGCGCCTGGAGGACCGGGCCGGCTGGCAGCGCGAGGACGGGCTGCGGGCCGAGTGGCTCGGGCCCGACGCGGGCCGGTCCCGGCAGCCGGGGGCGGGGCGGGGCGCGGTGGGTTTCCTGTGGCTGCCCGACGAGGCGGTGGTGGACGCCCAGCGGCTGGCCCGCGCCCTGCCGGCGGCGCTGGAGGCCGCCGGCGTCCGGACGGTCCGGGCCGCGGCCGCGGCGCTGGTCGCCGACGGCGGGCGGATCCGCGGGGTCCGGCTCCGGGACGGCCGGGAGCTGGAGGCGGGCCGGGTGGTGCTGGCCGCCGGCGCCTGGAGCGGATCCCTGGATGGCCTGCCGCGCCCTCTCCCGGTCCGGCCCGTCCGCGGGCAGATGCTCCGCTATCCGCCCGGCGCCGCCGAGCTCTCCCGCCTGCTCGCCAACCTCGGGGGGCGGTACCTCGTGCCCCGCCCGGACGGCACCCTGCTGGCCGGCAGCACCATGGAGGCGGCGGGCTTCGACGCCTCGGCCACCGAGACCGGCGTCCGCGCCGTCCGGCGGGCCGCCGAGCGGATGCTCCCGGCCCTCGAGGGGACCGAGCCGGTCGATCGATGGGCCGGCCTGCGGCCGGGCACCCCCGACGAGATGCCGATCCTGGGGCCCGACCCCGACGTCGGGGGGCTGGTCTACGCCACCGGCTTCGGGCGCAACGGGATCCTCCTGGCGCCGGCCGCCGCCCGGATCGCCGCCGCCCTGGCCCTGGGCGAGGAGCCGGAGGCCGACTGGCGCCCCTTCCGCCCGGACCGGTTCGGCGGGCGGGACGGGCGGACGGAGGGGCCGGCCCCGCCCGGGGAGGCGGGCCGCCCGGGCGACGACGGCGAGGCCCCGACGGGGGGCGCTCCGCCCTGAGCCGGCGGCCCGCCGCGGCTAGAAGAGCCCCAGGTACCAGCCCACCAGCGCGTCGCCGGCCACGAAGGTGAGGGCGGCGCCCAGGGCCAGGAAGACGCCGAACGGGACCAGCTTCCCGGTCTTCAGGCTGACGGGCCCGAAGACCAGCGAGCCCGCGGCCGCGCCGAGGAACACGGTGAGGAGGGCGCCCACCGGGCCGACGAAGGCGCCGACCATGGCCATCATCTTCATGTCGCCGCCGCCCATGGCCGGCTTCCGGAACGCCTTCTCCCCCGCCCACCCCACGGCCCAGAGCACGGCGTAGCCGGTGGCCGCGCCGCCGGCGGCCGCCAGGGGCCCGGGCTCGCCGGGCAGCAGCGACAGGGCGAGGCCCGCCGCGAGCCCGCCGAGGCTCAGGGCGTCCGGGATCAGGTAGTGGCGGGCGTCGATCACCGCGATGGCCAGCAGCAGGCTGGTCAGCACCGCGCCGGAGAGGGCCTGCCAGGTGGGCCCGTACAGGACGGCCATGCCCACCCAGACGGCCGCCCCGGCGGCCTCCACCAGGGGGTAGACGGGGGAGATCCCCTCCCCGCAGTGGCGGCAGCGGCCCCGCAGCCACAGCCAGCTCAGCAGGGGGACGTTGTCGTACCAGGCGATCCGGGCGGCGCAGCGGGGACAGCGCGACCGGGGCCGGACGATGCTCTCGCCCGCGGGCAGGCGGGCGATGCAGACGTTGAGGAAGGAGCCCACCGCCGCCCCGACGATCCCGGCGTAGACGAGGAAGAGGGCCCGGACCGCCCCGGCGCCGATCACGGCCTCCTCCCGCGCCCCGGCCGGGCGGGCGGCGGGCTCACGACCGCCTCGCCGAGAAGATGCGGTCCATCAGCAGGGCCGCCGCCACGGCCACGTTGAGCGACTCCGCCCCCCCGGGCAGCCGCACGGCCACCCGGCGGTCGGCCGCCTCCAGGACGGCCTCCCGGACGCCGGACCCCTCGTTGCCCAGCACCAGGGCGACCCGGCCGGGGACGGGCTCGCCGCGGCCCACGTCCTCGCCCGCGGCGTCGGCCGCCCACAGCGGCAGGCCCGCGCGCCGGATCCACCGGCCCGCCTCGGGCCACTCGTCGTCCAGCACCGGGAGCCGGAAGAGCGCCCCCGCCGACGCCCGGACCGTCTTCGGGTTCCAGAGGTCCACGGTCCCCTTGAGGGCCACCGCGCCCGCCGCGCCGAGCGCCTCCGCGGTCCGGAGGATGGTGCCGGCGTTGCCCGGGTCCTGCACGGCGTCCAGCACCACCAGGTCGCCCCCCTCCAGCTCCGTCCGCCCGCGGGTCGGGATCTCGGCCACGGCCAGGACGTCCTGGGGGGTCACCGTGTCGGCGAACTCGGTCAGCTCCCCGCGGTCGACCCGCTCGACCGGGACGCCCGCCTCGCGGGCCCGCTCCACCACGGCGGCCGCCTCCGGCTCGTCCTCCGCCCCGTCGGTGTAGAGCAGGTGGCGGACGGCGAGCCCGGAGTCCAGCAGGTCGGCGACGAGGCGGTGCCCCTCGGCCAGGAAGAGGCCGTGCTCGGCGCGTCCCTTGCGCCGCTGGAGGGCCCGCCACCGCTTGGCCTGGGCGCGACTGGGCATGGCTTCTCCGTCTCGGGGCTCCGGGGCGGGCCGGGGAGCGGCGGGCGGCCGCCGCCCCGGGCGGACGGGAAAGATGCCCCCAGGCCGGCCGCGCCCGTCAAGCGCCGCCCCGGGTTCGGACCCGGAGCCCCCGGCCGGACGACGGGCGGGCCGGTCCGGGGCGGCGACCGAGGCGAGCGAGCGCGAACAGGACCGGGAGGCGAAGACCGAGATGGCGCCAGCGCCCGACAACGGCCCGGAGGCCGGCGAACGCTCTCGACCCGGCGGCCCGTCCGGCCGGCCGCCCGTGGCCCTCACCGTCGCGGGCAGCGACTCCGGGGGCGGAGCGGGGATCCAGGCGGACCTCAAGACGTTCCACGCCTTCGGCGTCTTCGGCACCTCGGCCCTGACGGCGGTGACGGCCCAGAACACCCGCGGCGTGACCGACGTGCAGGCGATCCGCCCGGAGGTGGTCCGGGACCAGGTCCGGGCGGTGGCCGAGGACCTGTCGCCGGCCGCCTGCAAGTCCGGCATGCTGGCGAACGAGCCGGTGGTGCGGGCCGTGGCCGGGGCCCTGCGGGAGGCGGCGATCCCCGCCTACGTGCTGGACCCGGTGATGGTGGCCCAGAGCGGGGACCGGCTGCTGGAGCGGGACGCCGTGCGGACCCTGCGCGAGGAGCTGGTCCCGCTGGCCGACGTGGCGACGCCCAACCTGGAAGAGGCGGCGCTGCTGGCCGGCCGGGAGGCGGTCGAGGACGAGGACGACATGCGCCGGGCGGCCGAGGCCGTCCGCGAGCAGGGGGCCCGGGCCGTGCTGATCACCGGCGGCCACCTGGGCGGGGACCGGGTCGTGGACCTCCTGCTGGACGGGGAGGGCTGGCGCGCCTGGCGCGGCGACCGCATCGACGCCCCCAACGCCCACGGGACGGGCTGCACCCTCTCGTCGGCCGTGGCCGCCGGGCTGGCCCTGGGCCGGGACCTGCGCGACGCGGTGGACGTGGCCGTCCGCTTCACGCGCCGGGCGATCCGGACCGCCCCGGACCTGGGCGGGGGGAGCGGGCCGCTGAACCACTGGGCCCCGGTGCCGCCGGCCCCGTCGGGCTGACCCGCCCGCCCCGCC
>CAZJJO010000084.1:0-1511 GCA_964546375.1 uncultured Gemmatimonadota bacterium | reverse complement strand
GAACCACTGGGCCCCGGTGCCGCCGGCCCCGTCGGGCTGACCCGCCCGCCCCGCCGCCGGCCCCGCCCCGGGCCGCGGGTCGGCGGCCGGCCGCTCCGGATGGACGACCGGCGCCACCGGGTGGACGGCCGCCGGCCTCAGTAGGCCCGGCTCTCCGGCCGATCCCTCCAGGCGCGGAACAGCTCGACGCACGCCTCCCGCTCCACCCCGCCCTCCAGCTCGACGGGGCTGCCGCCCCGGCGCTTCATCTCCCGGTTCGAGAGCCCCAGCTCGTTGAAGCCCGCCTCCCGGGCGTCCTCGATCCGCGCCCCGTAGACGATCCGGTCCAGCCGGGCCCAGTGGCAGGCCGCGAAGCACATCGGGCAGGGCTCGCAGGTGGTGTAGATCTCGCAGCCCGACAGGTCCACCCGGTCCAGCCGCCGGCAGGCCTCCCGGATCGCGTGGACCTCGGCGTGGGCGGTGATGTCGGTGGCGGCCCAGACCACGTTGTGCTCGCAGGCGACCACCTCGCCGTCCCGGGCGATGCAGGCGCCGAAGGGGGTCTGTCCGGCCTCGATGCCCTCCCGGGCCCGCTCGATCGCCCGGCGCATGAGGCGCCGGTCCCGCCCGGCCCGGTCCGCGCGGCCGCCGCCGCTCACGCCCATCCCTCCCGCGCCGCGATCCGTCGGACGCTCCCCTCCATCAGCCCCTGGAAGGCGTCGGCCGCCCGCTCGGTGGTCTCCAGCACCTCGTCGTGGCTCGGGGGCTCGGCCGTCACGCCGGCCGCGTAGTTGGTCAGGCAGCTCACGGCGGCGCACCGGAGGCCCGTCGCCCGCGCCGTCAGCACCGCCGGGACGGTGGACATCCCCACCGCGTCGGCGCCGAAGCGGCGCAGCATCCGCACCTCCGCCGGCGTCTCGTAGCTGGGCCCGAGCATGGCCGCGTAGACCCCCTCGCGCAGGGGCGCGCCCCGCTCCCGGGCCTCGGCCCGGATCGCCTCGCGGAAGGCGGGATCGTAGCACCCGTGGAGGTCCGGCCACCGGTCCTCGCCCTCGACGACGGGGCCCCGGAGGGGGGAGCGGAAGGTCAGGTTCAGGTGGTCGGCCACCAGCATCAGCTCGCCCGGCGCGAACCGCCGGTCGATCGCGCCGGCCGCGTTGCTCAGCAGGAGGGCTTCCACCCCGAGCCGCGCCATCACCCGGGCCGGGAGGGCCAGCGCCGACGGCGCGTGGCCCTCGTACAGGTGCGCCCGGCCCGCCAGGCCCACCGCCTCGACGCCGCCCAGCCGCCCGGAGACCAGCTCCCCCGCGTGGCCCTCCACCGTGCCGGCGGGCCAGCCCGGGATCTCGTCGTAGGACAGCCGGCGGGCCCCGTCGAACCGATCGGCCAGCCCGCCGAGCCCCGAGCCCAGCACGACGGCCACCCGGGGACGGCGCCCGTCCAGCCAGGCCCGCACGGCGTCGGCGGCCCGCCCGGGGTCGCCCGTCCCCGCGGCCCGCCCCGGGCCCGGATCCGTCCCGCTCACACCAGCA
>CAZJJO010000083.1:0-8379 GCA_964546375.1 uncultured Gemmatimonadota bacterium | reverse complement strand
GGGAATTCGCGTCGTCCGGCCATAGGGTTCCCGTTTGCCGGCCGGCGGGCGCCCTTCCCGGGACCGCCCGCCCCGCGTCCCTGCCGGCCGGCCCGCCGGCGCCCCCGGACCTGTCGGACGCCTTCCGCCGCGCCGAGCGGGTCCCCTCGCTCAGCAGCCTCCTCGTCGCCCAGCAGGGGGAGTTCCTCGGGGGCAGCTACTGGCGGGGCGCCGCTCCCGGCCGGCCGGTGAACGTGAAGTCGGCCTCCAAGAGCATCCTCTCCCTGCTGGTGGGCATCGCCATCGACGAGGGGCACGTCCGGAGCGTCGACCAGCCGATCCGGGAGTTCTTCCCCGGCTACTATCGGAGGCTCGGGGACCCGCGGAAGCGGCTGGTCACCGTCGGCCAGCTCCTCTCGATGCAGGCGGGCCTGGCCACCACCAGCTTCGACACCTACGGGGCCTGGGCCTCCAGCGACGACTGGATCGGCTTCGCCCTGCGGCAGCCGGTGGAGTGCATGCCGGGGCGCTGCTGGGAGTACAGCACGGGCAACTACCACCTGCTGTCGGCCCTCCTCACCCGGGCGACCGGCATGGACACCCGCGCCTGGGCCGAGCGGAAGCTGCTGGGCCCGCTGGGCATCCCCGCCCGCCCCTGGGACCGGGGGCCGGACGGCTACTACCTGGGCGGCAACAACATGAGCTTCACCCCCCGGGAGCTGCTCCGGATCGGCGAGATGCTGCTGAACGGCGGCCGCTGGGAGGGCGAGCAGGTGGTGCCGGAGCGCTGGATCCGGCGGTCCTGGACGCCCCGGACCACCTCCTCCTACAACGGCAACGAGTACGGCTACGGGTGGTGGAGCCGCGAGCTGGCCGGCGAGCGCTTCTGGTACGCCTGGGGCTACGGCGGGCAGTACCTCTTCCTGGCGCCCGACCTGGAGCTGGCGGTGGTGGCCACCACCGACGTCTCCCGCCAGCGGCGGGACTTCGACGCCGATCGGGCGCTCTTCCGGATCCTGCGCGAGGAGATCGTGCCGGAGATGCGCCGGGCGACGGCGGCGGCCTCGGGGGACGAGGCGAAGAGGCGAGCGGCCCGGCGCCTGCGCTGACGGCCCCGGGTGCCCGAGGGGCCCGACCGGCGGACGAACGCCCCGCCCGAGCGCCGGGGCGGGCTCCCCCGTGCGGGTCCCACCGGGCCCGGACGCGGCTAGGGCATCTCGCCCGGCAGCCGGTCCATCCCCCCCTCGGCGAGCGACCAGTCGATCAACAGCTGCCGCTCCTCCTCGCTCAGCCGGGCCTCGGGGTGCATCCAGAGATAGGTGTCCAGCGGCATGGCGCCGGACTCGACCTGCTCGCCGATCTCCTCGATCAGGTCGGTGGCGTCGTCCGGGTCGGTGGGCCACTCGCTGAAGTTCATGTCCTCGCGGGCCTCGTGGACGTCGTCGGCCACCAGCCAGGAGGCCGGCGCCACACGGCTGTACCAGGGCCAGTCGGTCTCGTTGGAGTGACAGTCGTAGCAGGAGCGCCGCAGGACGCGGTGCACGTCGTCCGGGGCGTCGATCTCGTTGCGTACCGGCGGGTTCGTCCGATCCACCGGCACGAGCTGGATGCCGAGCGCCACCGCCAGGGCCGCCGCCCCGGCCATCGTCCATTTCCGTCCGCTCATGGTTCGCTCCGATCAGGGGTTCGTCCTCCGGGCTCCCCGCGGGCTCCGGGGGAGCCGGGCTTGCTCACGCGCCGACCTTCCCGGAGGATGGGCCGGGGCGCCGGCCGCCCGACGTCGCCGGCGCCGGGGTCGACATCGGCCCGGCCTCCCGGACAACGCTCCGGGCGGCCGACGTGTTGCATCGGCCGCCCCACGGGAACGAGACGCGCACCGACGTATCCGACCATCGAGGAGACCGACATGAGGAGATCCCGCGCCATCCTCGCCGGCCTGCTCGTCCTCGTCCTCGGCGCCGCGGCGCCGGACGACCTCCGGGCCCAGGACTTCCAGTGGCCCGACGAGGCCGAGAACCTGGAGGTCCTTCCGGACACCACCGGCTCCGACCGCCTGCGCGCCGTGATGCAGCACTTCACCGACGCGCTGGGCGTCCAGTGCGGCCACTGCCACGTCGGTGAGGGCGATCTGTCCAACTGGGACTTCGCCTCCGACGAGAAGGAGCACAAGGAGGCCGCCCGGGTGATGATGCGCATGGTCCGGTCCATCAACCAGGAGCACCTGGCCGAGCTGGAGGAGGGGGAGGGCCACGCCCACGAGCACGAGGGCGACGGCCACGCCCACGCCCACGGCGAGGAGGCGGGGCTGCTGGAGGGCCACGTCACCTGCACCACCTGCCACCGGGGCACCGAGGAGCCGCGGATGATCGAGGACATCGTCACCGGCATCGTCCGCTCGGCCGGCGTGGACTCGGCGGTGGCGAGGTACCGGGCCCTCCGCGAGCAGCACTACGGCGGCTTCGCCTACGACTTCCGGGCGGGTCCCCTCTCGGAGGCCGCCCGCCGGCTGGCGCGGGAGGGGAACACCGGGGCCGGCCTGCGGCTGGCCGAGCTGGAGACCGACTACCACCCGGAGTCCTATCGGGCCTGGTTCGCCCGGGCCCAGGTCCAGCGCCGCGCGGGCCGGACCGACGCGGCGATCACGAGCCTGGAGAACGCCCTGGAGCACGCGCCCGAGCGGGCCCGGGCCTTCCTGCAGCGCCAGCTCGAGCGGCTGCGGGAAAGCTGAGGACGCTCGCCGGCGGGTCGAGTGCGCCCGGGATGGGCTAGTCCAGCCCCTCCCGGGTCTCCTCCACCAGCCGGTCGACCACCGCCTCCAGGCTGCCGGTCTCCCGCCAGGCGGCGAGCTGGCGGTCGGCGCTGGTCCCCTCCTCCATGATGCGGTAGGCGTACTCGACCTCCTCCCGGACGCCCAGCTCGTCGACCACGTCGCCCAGGAAGTCCTCGATCAGCTCCTCGATCAGCGCCCGGGCCGGCTTCGCCTCCTTCTTGCCGAAGTCGATCAGCTCGCCCTCGATCCCGTAGCGGACCGCCCGCCACTTGTTCTCGGCGGTGAGGCTGCGGGGGTAGTTCCGGAAAGTCAGGTTCTCGCTCCGGAGCCGCCACAGCTTGGCCACCAGCGCCTGGAAGAGGGCCGCCAGGCAGATCGCCTCGTCGACCCGCGTGCAGACGTCGCAGACCCGGAACTCCAGGGTGGGATAGTTCGGGTTGGGCCGGATGTCCCACCAGATCTTGCTCCCGTCCTCGAGGCAGCCGGTGGCGATCATCGTGTCCAGCATGTCCTGGTAGGCGGACCACGACTCCAGGTGGGGCGGCAGGCCCGTGCGCGGGAAGCTCTCCCAGACCACCGTCCGGTAGGACTTGAGCCCGGTCTCCCGGCCCGACCAGAAGGGCGAGCTGGTGGAGAGGGCCAGCAGGTGGGGGAGGAAATAGCGGGAGAAGTTCATCGCGTCGATCAGGAAGTCCCGGTCCTCGACGCCCACGTGGACGTGGAGGCCGAAGGCCAGCATCCGGTGGGCCACCTCGGCCATGTCCTCGCGGATCCCCCGGTAGCGCTCCAGCGGGGTGATCTCCTGGTTCTGCCAGTCGGAGATCGGGTGGGTCCCGGCGGCCATGATCTCCAGCCCGTTCTCCCGGGCCAGGTCGCTGACGATGCGCCGCAGGTCGGCCAGCTCGTCCCGGGCCTCGGCGACGGTCTCGCACACCGGCGTCGCCACCTCGACCGTGGAGGCGTGCAGCTCGGGCTGGAGGGTGGCGTGGTCCAGCAGGTCGGCGTCCTCGCCGCCCATGATCTCGGCGATCCGGGGACGCAGCTCCCGGGTGTGGGCATCGACGATCTGGTACTCCTCCTCGATGCCGATCGTCAGGGAGGGAGCTTCCATCCGTGCCTCCTCGGTCGGTGGACGGGGGCGTGCGCGGCAAGGTGGAGCCCGCCGAGAGACGGCGGCAAGGAGGGTGCCGCGCCTTGCGGGCGGTCGGAACCGACCGGTGGGGGGCTCCCGGGGTATCATACGGTGGCCGCTGATCGTCGTCTCGCCAGGCGGGAGACACCCGGGAGATCCCCATGGGCAAGGCACTCACGCTGCTGCTCACCACCCTCCTGGCCCTCGCGTCGGCGGGCGGCTATCTGCTCGTCGACGACAGGATCGACGACGGGGAACGGCGGATCGCCGAGGCCGAGAGGCAGCTCGAGGAGGGCCGGGCCGCCCTGAAGGAGGGCCGGGCCGCCCTGGAGGAGGGACGGGCCGAGCTTCGAGAGGGGCGGGCCGCGCTCGAGGAGGGAGAGGCCGAGCTGGAGGCCGGCAAGCGAGAGCTGGCGGCCTCCAGGGAGGCGGTCGAGACGGTCAGGGACATCCCGTTCGTGGAGAAGCTGGACCAGCTGCTGGGAGGAAGGGCATCCGCGGAGGCCGACCGGCGGCTCGCCGAAGGGGACGAGCAGGTCGCCCGGGGGGAGCGCCGGATCGCGAGCGGAAAGGAACGGATCGCGCGGGGGGAGGACAGCCTCGCCAGCGGTGAAGACAGGGTCGCCGCCGGGCGACAGCGGATCGCTGCCGGCGAGCGGGAGCTGCGCCGGGGGAAGGAGCGGCTGCAGACCGCCCGGCGCCTTCGGATCGCCCTGGCGGTCGGGGCGGCCGTCTTCGGCCTCCTCTCGATCGTGCTCGGGTTGCGCTGGAGGCGATCCCTGGGCGGGACCGCCAGCGGGACCGGCGCCTGACGGTACGCCCCGCCGTCCGGGGCCGGACCGGATCGCCCCGGCCGGGCTCCGTCCTGCGCTCGGGACGCGCCCCGGCGGCTAGCCCGTCCCGAGCGCCTCCCGGATCCGGCGCTCCAGCACCCGGTCGGCGCCGGGGGAGCGCAGCCCCAGCGCCCGGTCGGAATCGTCGGGCAGGGCCCGGGCCGGCACCAGGCCGACGATCTCGGAGCCGTCCACCCCGACCCCCTCCCGCCCGGCCTCCCGGCGGACCGCCTCCAGGGCCCGCAGCGGCGGCGTCCGGTCCACGTCCAGCAGGTTCATCGACACCTGGGCTCGGCCGCGGACCTCGAAGCCCAGCGCCTGGAGCGCGGGCAGGCCGCCGCCGGAGGCCCGGACCCGACGGGCGATCCGTCGGGCGGCCTCCACGTCGCCGGTGGCCAGGAAGACGTTGAAGGCCACCAGCGGCGGCCGGGCGCCCACGGCCGTGGCGCCGGCGGTGGGGTGGACGCGCCGGGGTCCGAAGTCGGGCTCCCGTGCCGGGTCCTCGCCGATGGCGTCTCGCAGGGCCTCGAAGCCGCCCTTCCGGAAGGGCGGCGGCGCGTTCCGCCCCTCCCGCAGGGCGGCCTCGCCGTAGAGGAAGGTCGGGACCTCCAGCTCGTCGGCGACCCGGCGGGCGAAGCTGCGGGCCGTCGCCACGCAGGCGTCCATCCCCGCCCCATCGCGGCCGCCCAGGTCGAGCCCGGCCAGCGGGACGAAGGGCACCACGTCGGCGGCGCCGATGCGGGGGTGCTGGCCGGCGTGGGCGGCGAGGTCGATCCGCTCGACGGCGGCGCCGACCAGGCGGAAGGCGGCCTCGGCCGCCGGGCCCGGCGGGCCGGCCAGGGTGAGCACGGTCCGGTGGTGCCAGCGGTCGGAGTCGACGTGCAGCAGGGCGGCGCCGGGGGCCGAGTCGGCGGCCTCGGCCAGGGCGTCGATCACCGCCCCGTCGCGCCCCTCGCTGACGTTGGGCACGCAGGCCAGCAGGGGGCCGGCCCCGGCGGGATCGGGGGCCACGTCGGGCGGGCCGGAGCGGTCAGCTCGCCGCGTCCAGCGCCTCGCGGGCCTCCTCGTCGGGCACGTTCCAGGCCTCGCGCTCGTCCTCGTCGTCGGGGGCGTAGTGCTTCTCCTGGAACGCCTCGGCGTCCATCTCCCGGGCGTAGACGACCTCGGCCAGCCCCAGCTTCGAGAGGAGCTTCAGGTAGAACCACCCGATGTCGAACTCCCACCAGTGGGCCTTGAACTTGGCCGACTTCGGGTCGGCGTGGTGGTTGTTGTGCAGCTCCTCGCCCAGGATCCAGATGCCCCACGGGTAGATGTTGTGGCTGTGGTCCTTGGTGCTGAAGTTCCGGTAGCCCTTCGCGTGGCCCACCGCGTTGATGATGTTGCCCATGATGGGCATCCAGATGGCCATGACCGACCACACGATCAGGCCGACGACGGCCCCGAACAGCCAGATGTCCAGCAGGGCCATCAGGAGGATGCCGGCGGTGCTGTGCTTCGAGTACAGGTTCCGCTCGATCCAGTCGTCGGGACAGCCCTTCCCGTACTTCTTCAGCATCTCCTCGTCCTTGGACGCCCGGTTGTAGAAGAAGACCCCCATCAGGAGGATCGACCACAGCCCCTCGACCTCGGGCGAGTGGGGGTCGCCCTCGCGGTCCGAGTGCGCGTGGTGCTTCCGGTGGATGGCCACCCACTCGCGGGTGACGATCCCGGTGGTGAGCCAGATCCAGAAGCGCATGAAGTGCTCCCACACCGGGTGGTACTCGGCGCCGCCGTGGGTGACGCCCCGGTGCAGGTAGAGCGTGTTGCAGACGTTGGTCACGTGCCCCAGGGCCAGGACCCACAGGACGGGCATCCACCAGGGCTCGGCGAGGACGCTGTAGCCGGGCATCGGTCTCCCTTCTCGTGTGCGACGGATCGGCCTCGTCGGGCGTCGGACGGCCGGTCGCGGTCGACCGTCCGTCGAGGTGCGCGAAGGTAGGGGGCCGCAGGGACCGGGCCAAGGGGGGCTCGGCCGCCGCGTCGCGGATGCGTCCTCCGCGGTTCCGTGCTCCCGGACAGGCCCTTCTGTCGGTCCGGGGATTCTACCGTCGCGGGGGACGATCGGTCCCATCCGCGGACCCGGGCCGGTCGGCGCGTTTCCCGGCGGGCCGCGCCCCGATACGTTGCCTCTCCGCGCCGCGCCCCGGACCCTCCCGGGGCGGTTCGATCGACGCTCCGATTCGTCCCGAGAGGTGCCCCCCATGCGCAAGCCGTCCTCCCTCCTCGCCGCCCTCCTCGCCGCCGCCACGATGACGCTCCTGGCGCCCGCCGCGCCGGCCTCCGCCCAGGGGGCCGAAGACGGCCCGCCGGAGCTGAGCGAGCGGCTGCTGTCCGGCCTGTCGTTCCGCAACCTGGGCCCGGCGCTGATGTCGGGCCGGGTCATCGACATCGCCGTCGACCCCACCGACCACTCCACCTGGTACGTGGCGGCGGCGTCGGGCGGCGTGTGGAAGACCACCAACGCCGGGACCACCTGGGAGCCGATCTTCGACGACCAGGGCTCCTTCTCCATCGGCACCGTCACGGTGGACCCGAAGCGGCCGCTCACCGTCTGGGTGGGGACCGGCGAGGACAACAGCCAGCGGAGCGTCGGCTACGGCGACGGCGTCTACAAGTCCACCGACGGGGGTCGGACCTGGGAGAACGTCGGGCTGGAGGACTCGGAGCACGTCGGCGAGATCCTGGTCGACCCGCGCGACTCCGAGACCGTCTGGGTCGCGGCCCACGGCCCGCTCTGGAACGCCGGCGGCGACCGGGGCCTCTACCGGACCACCGACGGCGGCGATACGTGGGAGAGGATGCTGGAGATCGGCCCCCACACCGGGGTGAGCGAGGTCCACATGGATCCCCGGGACCCGGACGTGATGTACGCGGTGGCCTACCAGCGCCGGCGCCACGTCTGGACGCTCATCGACGGGGGGCCGAACGCCGGGCTCTGGAAGAGCACCGACGGGGGCGAGACCTGGACCGAGCTGGAGCGGGGCCTGCCGAACACCCACATCGGCCGCATCGGGATGGCCATCGAGCCCCAGGACCCCGACGTGCTCTACGCCATCGTCGAGGCGGCCGACGGCGAGAGCGGCTTCTACCGATCGGAGGACGCCGGCTCCCACTGGCGGAAGGTGAGCGACTACGTCAGCACCAGTCCCCAGTACTACAACGAGATCATCGCCGATCCCCACGAGATGGGGCGGGTCTACTCGAACGACACCTACTTCCACGTCACCGAGGACGGGGGCGAGAGCTGGGAGCGGGTGCCCGGGTGGGAGAACAAGCACGTCGACCACCACGCCCTCTGGATCGATCCCGAGGATCCGGACCATCTGGTGGCCGGCAACGACGGCGGGGTCTACGAGACCTTCGACCGCGGCCAGAAGTGGCACTTCAAGGACAACCTTCCCATCACCCAGTTCTACAAGATCGCCGTCGGCCACCGCGATCCGTTCTACTACGTCTACGGCGGCACCCAGGACAACAACACGCAGGGCGGCCCCTCGCAGACGACCAACGTCCACGGGATCCGCAACAGCGACTGGTTCGTGACCCTCTTCGGCGACGGGTTCGACCCGGCGGTCGACCCCACCGACCCGAACGTCATCTACTCGCAGTGGCAGTACGGCAACCTG
>CAZJJO010000082.1:0-8499 GCA_964546375.1 uncultured Gemmatimonadota bacterium | reverse complement strand
GCGGCCGCCGCCCGCCAGGCCTCGAGCAGCGCCGCCAGCAGGTGGCCGGCCCGCGCCCGGGCCGCCAGGCCCGCGTCGGCCGCCTCCACCCGGACGCCCGGCGCCTCGTCCTCCAGGCCCAGCGCGGCGGCGAAGTCCCGGGCCAGGGCCGCGGGATCCAGCTCGGTCGGCCGGTCGGAGGGCCCGCGGCGGCCCAGCGCCAGGAGGAGGCGGAGGCGGCGATCCAGCAGCTCCACGTTCCGGTCCACCGCCCCGGCGAACCGCTCCAGGCCCTCCCAGACCTCCGGCGCCTCCTTCCGGACCCGGCCCCGGATGACCTCCAGGTTCATGCTCACCGCCTGGAGGGGGTTCTTGATCTGGTGGGCCATGCGCTCCACGGCCTCGGCCAGCGGGCCGCCCTCCGCGCCGGGCCCGTCCCCGGCGCCGCCGTCGCCGCTCACACCTCCACCTCCAGGCCGTCGTGGGCCGGGCGGATCCCGTCGGGCAGCCGCTCGGCCAGGTCGCGGTGGCGGACCCGGTGGGTGAGGTGCGTGAGGAAGGTCCGGCCGGCGCGCAGCCGCCGGGCCGTCTCCACCGCCTCCTCCACGTTGAAGTGGGCCGGGTGGGGGTTGCCGACCCAGAGCGCGTTCAGCACCAGCACGTCGACGCCCTCCAGCAGATCGAGGGCGTCGTCCGGGACCCGCTTGGCGTCCACCAGCACCGCGAGCCCGCCCGTCCGAAACCCGTAGCTGCGATACGAGCCGTGCGGGAGGGCCACCGGCGTCAGCTCCATGCCCGCCGCCTGCACCGGCCGGCGGTCGCGGAAGGGGACCAGCTCCAGCTCGGGCACCGCGCTGCCCGGGTTCACCTCGGCGTCCTCCCCGAAGACGTACGGGAACCGGCGGCGCAGCTCCGAAGCGTGCTCCTCGGCGACGTGCAGGCTCAGGGGGCGCTCCGAGCGGAGCGTGAAGATCCGCAGGTCGTCGAGGCCGTGGACGTGGTCGGCGTGGGGGTGGGTCATCCAGACGTCCTCCACCCGCCGGACGCCGGCCTCCAGGAGTTGGAGCCGCAGCTCCGGCGGCGTGTCCACCAGCAGGCGGCGTCCCGCCCGCTCCACGAGCAGGCCGTGGCGGGTACGGGCGTCGCGGGGGTCGTCCGAGCGGCACACCTCGCAGCGGCAGCCCACCACGGGGACCCCGAACGAGGTGCCGGTCCCGAGGAAGCGGAGCTTCAAGGACCTCCCTCCCGCCGCCCGGCGATCCCCCCTCCCGGCCGGCGAGGCCCCGGGCCGCGCCGCCTCACAGCTCCTCGATGCGGATCATGTTCGTGGTGCCGGTCACGTGGAACGGCACCCCCGCGGTGACGACGAAGCGGTCCCCCCGGCGGCCGTGGCCGTCCTCCAGCGCGGCCTCCCGGGCCCGGTCGAGCATGTTCCGGTAGTTCACGTCCCCCCGGAACAGGACCGGCGACACGCCCCACACCACGGCGAGCTGGCGCCAGGTGGAGGGCTGGTCGGTCACCGCCAGGATCGGGACCGGGGGGCGCTGGGCCGCCACCACCCGAGCGGTGAAGCCGCTCCGGGTGAAGGTGACCAGGAACGGGGCGCCGAGCCGATCGACGGCCCGCATGGCGGCGGCGGCGATGGCGCCCGAGGTCGTCTGCTGCACCGGGGCCCGGCCCTCGGCGGGCCCCTCGGCGGCCTCCGACCGGTACGGGGGGCCCTCCCGCTCGATCCGGCGGATGATCCGCGACATCGCCCGCACCGACTCCACGGGGTAGTCCCCCACGGCCGTCTCCGCCGACAGCATCACCGCGTCGGCCCCGTCCAGCAGGGCAGTGGCCACGTCCGACACCTCGGCCCGGGTGGGGCGGGGGCTGGCGGTCATCGACTCCAGCATCTGGGTGGCCGTGATGCTCGGCCGGGCCAGCTCCTGGCCCAGCCGCCCGATCCGCTTCTGGACCAGCGGCACCTCCTCGTAGGGAAGCTCGACCCCCAGGTCGCCCCGGGCCACCATCACCCCGTCGCTCCGCCGGATGATCTCCTCCAGCCTCTCCAGGGCCTGGTCCTTCTCGATCTTCGAGATCACCAGCGAGCGCCCCTCCAGCTCGTCCCGGAGCTCGGTGACGTCTTCGGGCCGCCGGACGAAGCTCAGCGCCACGAAGTCCATCCCCTGCTCCAGCGCGAAGGCGAGATCGCGCCGGTCCTTCTCGGTGAGGCTCGGGGCCCCCACCGTGACGCCGGGGAGGTTGATGCCCTTCTGGGAGGTCAGCTCGCCGGAGGTGAGGGCCTCGGCCTCCACGCCGCCGCCGCGCAGCGAGCGGGCCCGGAGCTCGATCCGGCCGTCGTCCAGGAGGATCCGGTCGCCGGGCGAGACGTCCTCGGCCAGGGCCCCGTAGGTGACCGGGATCCGGGTGGGTCCGTCCCCGTTCCCGGGAGAGGCGTCCTCCGGCGTGAGCAGGTAGGTCCGACCCTCGACGATCGCCAGGGGTCCGTCCAGGTCGCCCACGCGTATCTTCGGCCCCTGGAGGTCCCCGACGACCGCCACCGGATGTCCCTCCTCCCGGGCGCAGGCACGAGCCGCCTCCACCACCCGGGCGGCGTCCTCGTGATCGGCGTGGGAGAAGTTGATGCGGAGGGCGTCGGCACCCGCCCGGACCAGCTCCCGGACGGACTCCGGGTCGCGGCTGGCCGGCCCCACGGTGCAGACGATCTTCGCCCTGCGGAACCTCTCGGACCGTGCCATGCTCCTCCCTGCGGACCTCCGACGGGAATCCCGGGCGCTGGGCGTCGCGGCGGGGCCGGAGCGCCGCTCCGATCGGCCCGGCGGCGGGGGCGTCCCCCGCCGGACGTCAGTGGTTCAGCAAGGGCGACGCCACCGCGAGGTCGGGCCGGTGCTCGGCGATCCAGCGGTGGAGGCCCTGCAGGTCCCCGAGATCGAGGGACTGGAGATGGTCGGCCTGGAGGCCGGGGATCACGCAGGCCGCCGCCCGACGCAGGAGGAAGGCCTTCTGCTCGCGGCGCTGCTGGTCGTCGAGGCTCGTGCCGCCCGGGATGTCGGGGATGGGCTCGAGCAGCCGATGGTAGCTGAAGACCTCCCGCGGCGAGAACTCCCGCGGCACCTGGTAGGCTCGTCCTTCGAGGCGGAACTCCCCGTCGGGCTCCATCGAGATCGTCTGCAACGTACCCCCTTGTCTGTCGGGCCGGAGGGGACGCGGGGCGCCGTCGACGCCGCACGTCGGGCGGGTGGCCGACACCCGCGCCGAGGGTCGTCGAATATAGCTCCGTCGGAGGCGTTCCAGCAAGTTTCTGGGGGCGAGACCCCGCCCGTCATCTTGCATTTCGGCGTCGCGCGAGCTATCGTGCGTGCTGTGGCTCGTAGCACGGGCCGCGCCGAAGCGCCCGACGTGGCGTCCGCCGCAGGGCGCTCTTGTCGTATCTGGCGGCGTCGCTTCGGCGCCGCCGGCCGGCGGAAGCGACGGCTCCGGCCGCCGGCCCCCGACCGACGGACCCGACACCGATCAACGACGCAGTGCGGAGGAACACGATGGCTCGCGAGACGGGCGAAGTGAAGTGGTTTTCCAACGAGAAGGGCTACGGCTTCATCGAGCGCGGGGACGGCGAGGACGTCTTCGTGCACCACTCGGACATCCTGGGCGACGGCTTCAAGACGCTGGAGCCCGGCGAGACCGTCGAGTACGACGTGATCGACGCCGAGAAGGGACCGAAGGCCCAGGAAGTGGTCCGGGAGGGCCAGGACTACGACGAGGCCGCGGCGGCCTCCGCCCGCGAGGAGGAGGCGTCGCCGCGACCGGAGGCCGCGGCGGGGGACCGGGCCGGCGAGGCCCGCGACGAGGCCGGGGAGGACGCACCCGGCGGCACCGGCGGACGCAGCCTGGGCGCACAGCTCAAGGAGAAGTTGGGACAGCGCTTCTTCGGCGACTGAGCCCCGACCGACCGCGGCCGGGGCACGGACGCCCGGGCCCGGGCATGACAGCGGCGGTCCGGCCGGCGAACGGCCGGACGGACGTCCCGACCCCGGCGGAACCGACGGACCCCGCCGGGGTCGCAGTGTGGGTCGGGCGACCGACCCGCCGATCGCGCCGGACGACCCGGCGCATCGCGACATCAAAGCCCTGAGGAGGGGATCGACTTGGAGTATCGACTCCGCGACGGAGAGAGGCTGGACCGCGCCCTGAAGAAGTTTCGGCGCAAGGTGCAGCGCGCCGGCATCTTCCGCGACATGAAGAGGCAGCGGTTCTACGAGAAGCCCAGCGCGGCCCGCCGCCGGAAGCGGAAGGCCGCCGAGCGCCGTCGCCGCCGGAAGCAGCGAAAGAGCTAGGCCACCCGCCGAAGCTCCGCGGGAGGTGCCCGGTCCGCCGGGAAGCCGCCTCCCGCCCGAACGACGCCGGTCCCCCGCCGGGCTCGCCGCGAGGCGCTCCCGCGCGGGCGGGCCGGCGTTTCTCGTTCTTCCGTTGTCCCGCGGCCCCGAAGGCCCGGCCGAGGGCCTCAGCCGGCCGTCGCGGCCGCGGCCTCCTCCGTCCCGTCGCGGTCGGCCGGAGCGTCCTCCGCCCCTTCCCTTCCGTAGCGCTCCTCGACGTAGGCCTCGAGGATCCCGATGAACTCCTCGACGATGTCGTCGCCCCGCAGGACGGTGTGCTTCTCGCCGTCCACGTAGACCGGGGCCGCGGGCTCCTCGAAGTCGCCCGGCAGGGAGATCCCGATGTCGGCGTGCTTGGACTCGCCGGGGCCGTTCACCACGCAGCCCATCACCGCCACCTGCATCTCCTCGACCCCGGGGCGGGTCTCCCGCCAGGTGGCCATGCGCTCCTCCAGGTGGCCCTGGATCTCCTCGGCCATCTCCTGGAAGAAGGTGCTGCTGGTGCGCCCGCAGCCCGGGCAGGCGGAGACCTGGGGCTGGAAGCTGCGCAGGCCCATCGACTGCAGGATCTGCTGGGCGACCCGGACCTCCTCGGTCCGGTCCCCCCCCGGCTCCGGCGTCAGCGAGATGCGGATCGTGTCGCCGATCCCCTCGCCCAGCAGGGCGGCCAGGCCGGCCGTGCTGGCCACGACCCCCTTGCGGCCCATGCCGGCCTCGGTGAGGCCCAGGTGGAGGGGGTAGTCGCAGCGCTCGGCCAGCGCCCGGTAGACGGTGATCAGGTCCGGGACGTCGGACACCTTCGCGCTCAGGACGATGCGGTCGTGGTCCAGCCCCACCTCCTCGGCGAAGCGGGCCGAGGAGAGGGCGCTCTCCACCATGGCGGCCAGCGTCACCGCGTGGGCGTCCCGGGGCTCGTCCCGGGCCGCGTTCTCGTCCATCATCCGGGTCAGCAGCTCCTGGTCCAGCGACCCCCAGTTGACCCCGATCCGGACCGGCTTGTCGTGCTCGACGGCCTGCCGGACGATGGTGGCGAAGTGCTCGTCCCACTTGTCGCCCCGCCCCACGTTGCCCGGGTTGATCCGGTACTTGTCCAGGGCCTCGGCGCAGGCCGGATGGTTGGGCAGGAGGACGTGGCCGTTGAAGTGGAAGTCGCCGATCAGCGGCACGTCCACGCCGCGGTCCTCGAGCCGATCGGCGATCTCCGGGACGGCCTTCGCCGCGTCGGAGCTGTTGACGGTGATCCGGACCAGCTCGCTGCCGGCGTCGGCCAGCGCCTCCACCTGCTCGGCGGTGGCCCCGGCGTCGGCGGTGTCGGTGTTGGTCATCGACTGGACGACCACGGGATGCCCCCCCCCGACCGGGACGCCGCCGATCCGCACGGTGACGCTGTCGCGGCGCTCGCCGTAGGGCGAGCCGGCCGTGACGGCGGGGTCCAGGGTCGGCTCTCGGGCGTCGTCCGCCACGGTGGGTCCCGGGGGGTGGAGGTGCCGAAGCGTCCCGGCCGGAGGCGGTCCCTCCCGTGCCGGGCCGGAGGCTCGGGCCTATTGTACCCGGCCGCCCGGCGCCGTTCCAGCGGGCGGGGGGCCGGGGACACCGTCCGGCCGGGGCGCGGCGGGCTCTCGGGCGAGCCGGACCGCCCGCCGGACGGCTCGCTCACCCCGAACGCGAGCGTTCGCAGGGTTCGCTCGCGGTCCGCCGGGCGGTCCAGCCGGGACGTCGCCGCGCCCCGGCGTCGGGCCACCCGGTCGGGGGATCGGCCCGGCGACGGCCGTCACCGCCGTCCCGGCCGCCGCGGCTACAGCTCGAAGCGCTCCACAAGGCGCTTCTCCGACGCCCCCTCGATGTGGGCCTCCACCTGGAGGTGCTCCTCCAGCCCGGAGCCGCGCAGCTTCTTCCGGAGCAGCTCGTCGACCTGGAAGACGCCGGCCGAGTTCGTCATCTCCACCCGGACCCGCACGGGCGCCGCCTCGCCGGGCTCGATGTGGACCGCCTCGATGGCCGCCGCCGAGACCGAGTGGATGCTCATCGATCCCGCCTCGAAGGGGATGCGCGAGCGGCCCTCGGCCATGTCGAGGGCGTCGGCCACCCGGAGGATGCCGGCCTCCAGGGTCAGCGGGTCGCCGCCCGCCCGGTGGGCGATGACCGCCTGCAGCACCTCCGAGCGGATCACCGCGGCCTCCGCCGGCTCGTAGTGCTCGGCGAGCAGCTCGCGGAGCTTGGGCTGGGCGACGAAGAGCGAGTAGGCCTCGTGGCCGTCCCGGTGGATGGAGATCCCCAGGTCGTGGAACAGGGCGGCCAGGACCACCACCACCTCGGCGTCGTCCCGGGTCAGGCCGTAGTCGGTCACCACCGACGGCCGGACCCCCGCGTCGGCCAGCAGGCGGAGGATCCGCAGGGCCGAGTTGGCCACGATCTGGACGTGCACCGGACCGTGGTCGGAGATGCCGAGGCGATCGACGGCGTTGACGTTCTGGGCCGTCCACAGCGCGTACAGCTCGTCGTCCTCGTCGACGCGGTCGACCAGCGCCGACAGGGTCGGGTTGTGTCGGGCCGGGATCGTCAGCGGCGTCCGCTCCTCCATCCGCTCGGCCAGCGAACGGCGGGGCGTCTCCTCCCCGCCTCCGCCTTCCGCCGCGGAGGCGTCGCCGGGGGCGGGCTCGTCGGATTCGCTCACGGTCTCCTCCCGGTGGCGGGTTCGCGGCTCGGCCCCGTCGGCGCCGACGGGTCGCTCAGCCGAAGGCGTCGATCAGACGCTCCGAGGCCTCCCGGAGCGTGTCCTCCGTCTTGCAGAAGGCGAAGCGCACCAGCGTCCGCCCGTCGGCCGGGTCGGCAAAGAAGCTCGAGCCCGGCACCGCCGCCACCCCCACCTCGCGGGCCATCCACCGGGCGAAGGTCTCGTCGTCGCGCTCGTCCAGCGCCGAGAAGTCCGCCAGCACGTAGTAGGCGCCCGCCGGCTTCCCGCACCGGAAGCCGGCCTCGGTCAGCCCGCGGTGCAGGAGGTCCCGGCGGCGGCGGTAGTCGTCGGCCAGGGTCCGGTAGTAGTCCTCCCCCAGCTCCTCCATCCCCACGGCGATCCCCTCCTGCAGGGGGGCGGGGGCCCCGACGGTGAGGAAGTCGTGGACCTTGCGGACGGCGTCGGTGACGTCGGGCGGCGCGACGACCGTCCCGATCCGCCACCCGGTGACGCTGAAGGTCTTCGAGGCGCCGCTGACCGTGACGGTCCGGTCGCGCATCCCCGGGAGGGTGGCCACGGGGACGTGCTCGCCCTCGTAGACGATGTGCTCGTAGATCTCGTCGGTGACCGCCCAGGCGTCGTGCCGGCGGCACAGCTCGGCCACGCCCTCCAGGTCGGCGCGGGGGAAGACCCGGCCGGTGGGATTGTTCGGCGTGTTCAGCACCAGGGCCCGGACCCGGTCGTCGAAGGCCCGCTCCAGCGCCTCCAGGTCGAGGCCGGGGCCCTCGCCCATGGGCACGTGCACCGGCTCCGCCCCGCACAGCACGGCGTCGGGACCGTAGTTCTCGTAGAACGGCTCCGGCACCACCACGCGCTCGCCGGGGTCGACCAGGGCCATCAGGGCCGCCGCCATCGCCTCCGTCGCCCCGCAGGTGACCGTCACCTCGCGGCCGGGGTCGACCTCCATCCCGTGGACGCGCCGGTACTTCCCGGCCACCGCCCGGCGGAGCCGCTCCGAGCCCCAGGTGACGGCGTACTGGTTGAGGCCCTCGGCGATGGCCCGGCGGGCGGCCTCCTTGACGACCTCCGGGGCCGGGAAGTTCGGGAAGCCCTGGGACAGGTTCACCGCCCCGTGGCGGTCCGCCACGCGGGTCATCTCGCGGATGACCGACTCGGTGAACCCGTGGGTGCGTCGCGCCGTTCGCATGGCCAACGGATACGCCGCCGCCAGCGGGCCGCGCAACCGGCCGCGGCGGGTCCCGGCCCCGGTCGGCCGCGCGGCCTGGCGCCTCCCGGCCCCGTGCCCGATCTTGTCCCGTCGACCGTCGCCCCGACCCGATCCTCCCCTCCCGCCGGAAGGTCCGCCGTGCCCCGACCCCGACGCCTCCCGTCCCCCGTCCCCGCGGCCGCCGCGGTCCTGGCGGCCGCCGCGGTCCTGGCGGCCGCGGCCCCCGCCGCCCCGGCCGC
>CAZJJO010000081.1:0-8535 GCA_964546375.1 uncultured Gemmatimonadota bacterium | reverse complement strand
GGCGGTCGGTCCCCCGGGCCGCCGGCGCGCCGCCGCCCCGTCGACCCCCTCATCCGCCGCCCGGAGCCCCCATGCCCGACGCCGATCGGCAGGACCCCGCGCCGTCCGAGGGAGGCGGCTGGACGGCCCGCCTCCGCGAGGTGGGTCCCGGGGCGGCCGTGGCGGCCGCCTTCATCGGCCCCGGCACGGTGACGACCGCCACGGTGGCGGGCGTCCGCTTCGGGGTGGCCCTGCTGTGGGCGCTGCTCTTCTCCGTCCTCGCCACCCTGGTGCTGCAGGAGATGTCGGCGCGCCTGGGCCTGGTCACCGGACAGGGCCTGGGCGAGGCGGTCCGGGCCCGGTTCGAGGGGAGGGCGGCCCGGTGGGGGGCGGCCGCGCTGGTGCTGGGCGCGGTGGTCCTGGGCAACGCCGCCTACCAGACGGGCAACCTGCTGGGCGGCGCGCTCGGGGCCCGGGCGCTGGCGGGCGGCGCGGGGGCGACCCGCGCCTGGGCCCTGGGGATCGCGGGCGTCGCCTTCGCGCTCCTGTGGACCGGGCGCTACCGCCTGGTCGAGCGGGCCCTGGTGGGGCTGGTGGCTGTGATGGCCACGGTCTTCTTCGTCACCGCCGCCTCGGTGCTGCCGCCGCCCGCCCGGCTGGCCGAGGGCCTGCTGGTGCCCTCCCTCCCCGACGGCGGCGCCCTGCTGGTGGCCGTGGGGCTGGTGGGCACCACGGTGGTCCCCTACAACCTCTTCCTCCACGCCTCGGCCGTCCGCGAGCGTTGGGAGGGGCCCGACGACCTGCCGGCCGCCCGGCGGGACGCCGCCTTCTCCATCGCGGTGGGCGGGGCGGCCAGCATGGCGGTGGTGGTCACCGCGGCGGCCGCCGGCGGGGCCGAGGTCTCCGACGCCGCCGACATGGCGGTCCAGCTCGAGCCGCTCCTGGGCCGGTGGGCGCGGGGCTTCTTCGCCGCCGGGCTGCTGGCCGCCGGGGTGACCTCCTCGGTCACCGCCCCGCTGGCCGCCGCCTGGGCCGCCGCCGGCGTGCTGGGCTGGGAGCCGGACCTGCGGTCGCCGCGCCTGCGGGCCGTGTGGGGGCTGGTGCTGGGCGGGGGGGCAGCCTTCGCCGCGGCCGGCGTGCGGCCCGTCCCGGCCATCCTCTTCGCGCAGGTGGCCAACGGCGTCCTCCTGCCCGGGGTGGCGGCCTTCCTGCTGGTGGCCGCCAACGACGGGCGCCGGATGGGGAGCTGGCGGAACGGCCGGACGCTGAACGTCGCCGGCGGGCTGGTCGTCCTGGTGGCGGTGGTGCTGGGCGTCCGCGCCGTGGCGGGGGCCCTGTGAGCGGGGCGGAGGACGGGGCCCGGACCGGGGCCCCCCGCCTGCGGATCGGGGTCGACATCGGCGGGACCTTCACCGACTTCGTCGCCGTGGCGACGGGGCCGGGGGAGCCGGAGGTGCGGACGCTGAAGCTGCCCTCGACGCCGGACGAGCCCGCCGGGGCCGTCCTGGAGGGCGTCCGGCGGCTGACCGACGGGCTCGGCGGGCCGGGCGAGGAGGGGCCGGCCGGGCCGGACGTGGTGCACGGCTCGACGGTGGCCACCAACGCGCTGCTCGAGCGCGAGGGGGCCCGGACGGCGCTGGTGGCCACCGAGGGCTTCCGAGACGTGCTGGCCCTGGCCCGCCAGGACCGACGGGACCTCTACGACCTGGCCGCCTCCCGGCCCGAGCCGCTGGTGCCGGCCGACCGCTGTACGGGCGTGCCCGAGCGCACGGGGCCGGACGGGGAGGTGGTCCGGCCGCTGGACGAGGAGGCGGTGCGCGAGGCCGGTCGGGAGCTGGCCGGGCGAGGGGTGGAGTCGGTGGCGGTCTGCTTCCTCCACGCCTTCGCCCGGCCCGACCACGAGGCCCGGGCCGCCGAGCTGCTGCGGGAGGCGGGGCTGCGGGTGTCGGCCTCCCACGAGGTCCTGCCCGAGTTCCGCGAGTACGAGCGGGCGAGCACGACGGCGGTGGACGCCTACGTGGGCCCCGCCGTCGACGGCTACCTGGCGGGGCTGCGCGAGGAGCTGCCGGCCCGACGCCTCCGGATCATGCAGTCCGGCGGCGGGAGCGTCGGGGTGGAGGCCGCGCGCCGACGGCCGGTGGGATCGGTGCTGTCGGGCCCGGCGGCCGGGGTCGTCGGCGGGCTCCACGCCGCGCGGCGGGCCGGCTTCGAGGGCGCCATCACCCTGGACATGGGCGGCACCTCCACCGACGTGTCGCTGGCCCGGGGCGAGCCCCGGATCACGACCGAGGCGACCGTGGCCGGCCTGCCGGTGGCGACCCCGGTGGTGGACCTCCACACCGTCGGCTCCGGCGGCGGCTCGGTGGCCCGCGTGGACGACGGGGGCGCCCTCCGGGTCGGCCCGGCGAGCGCGGGCGCCGACCCGGGCCCGGCCTGCTACGGCCGCGGGGGCGATCGGCCCACGGTCACCGACGCCCACCTGGTTCTGGGCCGGCTGGCCCCGGGACGGTTCCTGGGGGGCGAGATGCCGCTGGACGCCGGGGCGGCCCGCCGGGCGCTGGGAGCGCTGGGCCGGGAGGCCGGCCTGGGCGCCGGCGACGGGTTCGGGCCGGCCCGGGCGGCGGCCCTGGGCGTGGTGCGGGTGGTGGAGGCCCGCATGGAGCGGGCGCTGCGCGTCATCTCGGTCGAGCGGGGCCACGACCCGGCCGACTTCGCGCTGGTGGCCTTCGGCGGCGCCGGGGCGCTGCACGCCTGCCGGCTGGCCCGTGCGCTGGGCGTCGCCCGCGTGCTGGTCCCCCCCGAGGCCTCGACCCTGTCGGCGCTCGGGATGCTGGCGGGCGACGAGGTCCGCGAGCGCGGGCGCAGCGTCATGGTCGGGGGCGAGGAGGCGGACGCCGACGGGCTGGAGCGGCGGGCGGCGCCCATGGTCGAGCGCGTCCGCCGCGAGCTGGCCGGGGAGGGGATCCCGGAGGAGCGGATCGAGGTGCGCCGGGAGCTGGAGGTCCGCTACCGGGGGCAGTCCTACGAGCTCCGGGTCCCGCTGGCGGAGGACTTCGTCGACCGCTTCCACCGCCGACACCGCGAGCGCTACGGACACGCCGCCCCGGGCGAGGAGGTGGAGGTGGTGACCGTGCGGGTCCGGGGGACCGGCCGGGTGGATCCGCCGCCCCGGCCCCGGGTCGAGCCCGGCGGGCCCGATCCGTCCGACGCCTTGCTCGGCCGCCGGGAGGCGGTGGTGGCCCCCTCCGGCGGGAGGGCGGAGGCGCGGGCGGTGCCCTTCTACGAGGGGTCGGCCCTGCGCGCCGGCCACCGGCTGGACGGGCCGGCGGTGGTGGTGCGCGCCGACACCACCGTCTGGCTCGGCCCCGACGACCGGGCGGAGGTGGACCGGGAGGGCGCCCTCCGGGTGGAGGTGGGCCGATGAGCGGCGGCGGTCGGCCCGGGGAGGGACGGGAGGCGCCGGGGGCCGGCGGCGAGGCGGCGGTGGACCCGGCCCGCCTCGAGGTGGTCCGGCACCTGCTGGCCGCGTGCGCGGAGGAGATGGGGACGGTCCTCCGCCGGACCGCCTACTCGCCCAACATCAAGGAGCGGCGCGACTACTCGTGCGCCGTCTTCGACGCCGACGCCCGGATGGCCGCCCAGGCGGCCCACATCCCCGTGCACCTCGGCTCCATGCCGCTCTCGGTGCGCGCCTGCGTCGAGGAGCTGGAGCTGGCCGCCGGCGACGTGGCGATCCTCAACGACCCCTTCCGGGGCGGCACCCACCTGCCGGACGTGACCATGGTGGCCCCGGTCCACGGGGACGGGCACGACGGGCGGCTGGGCTGGGTGGCGGCCCGGGCGCACCACGCCGACGTGGGCGGGGCGGCGCCCGGGTCGATGGCGCTGGCCCGCGAGGTCCACGAGGAGGGCCTGGTGATCCCGCCGGTGAAGCTGGTGGAGGCGGGCCGGCCCCGCCGCGGCGTGCTCGAGACGGTGCTGGCTAACGTCCGCACGCCCGACGAGCGGGCGGGCGACCTCCGGGCCCAGCGGGCGGCGGTGGAGCGGGGCGTCGCCAGGATGCGGGAGCTGGCCGACCGCGAGGGCGCCGACGGGCTGGCGGCCTGCATGGCGGCCCTGCACCGTCGCGGCGCCCGGGCCGTCCGGCGGGTGCTTTCGGACCTGCCCGACGGCGCCTGGCGCTTCGAGGATGTCCTGGAGGACGACGGCCACGGGGGCGGACCCTTCCGGATCGCCGTCGAGCTCTCGGTGGACGGCGACGAGATGCGGATCGACTTCACCGACACCGACGACCAGGCCGAGGGGGGGATCAACGCGGTCCGCGCCGTCACGGTGTCGGCGGTCCACTACGTCGTGCGGGCGCTGGCCGGCGAGGACGTCCCCTCGAGCGGCGGATGCATGGAGCCGGTGGAGGTGGTCACCCGACCCGGCACGCTGGTGGACGCCCGCCGCCCGGCCGCCGTCGCGGGCGGCAACGTCGAGACCTCCCAGCGGGTCGTGGACGTGGTCCTCGGGGCGCTGGCCCGGGCCCGGCCAGACCGGATCCCGGCGGCCTCGCAGGGCACGATGAACAACGTCGCCGTCGGCGGCCGCCGACCGGACGGGGGCGGGCGCTGGGCCTACTACGAGACGGTGGCCGGCGGCGCCGGCGCCGGGGCCGGCGGCGACGGGACCGACGCGATCCACACCCACATGACCAACACGCTCAACACGCCGGTCGAGGCGCTGGAGCACGCCTGCCCGCTGCGGGTGCGGCGCTACGGGGTCCGGCGCGGCTCGGGCGGCGACGGGCGCCGCCGCGGGGGGGACGGCGTGGTCCGGGAGCTGGCGTTCCGGGCCCCGGCCACCGTCACCCTGCTGGCCGACCGGCGCCGGCGGGGACCGTACGGGCTGGAGGGGGCGGAGGACGGGGCCGCCGGCCGGGACCTGCTGATCCGGGACGGGGAGGTCCGGGAGCTGCCGGCCAAGGGGACCGTCCGGGTCCGGCCGGGCGACGTGCTGCGCGTGGAGACGCCCGGCGGCGGCGGATGGGGCGGGGCGTGAGGCGGGGCGCGGGCCCGGCGGCCGGCCGCCGGGGAGAGGGCGCCGCCGGCCGTCAGGCGTGGACGGCCTCCACCACCAGGTGCGAGGCGTCCGGCTCCCAGTCCGAGCCCTCGTAGTCGCCCCAGCGGCGCCGGACCTGGAGGCCGGCCCGGGCGAGCCGCTCCTCCAGCTCCTCCGGCGTCCACCAGCGGCCGCGGAAGACCGAGCTCACCGGCTCCCGCCCGCCCTCCATCCGGAACTCGGCCACGCAGGTCCGGTCGGCGGGGCGGCAGCGCCAGCGCTGGCGGATCCGGAGGGCCGGGCCCTCCCCGTCGCCGCCGGCCTCCTGGTGGACCACCTTGCCCCCGGGCTCGGCCGCCTCCTCCACCCAGTCCTCCGGGAACCAGAGGGCGTCGAGCAGGAACCGGCCCTCCCCGGCCAGGTGGGCGGCGACCCGTCCCAGGGCGCGGTCGCGGCCCCGGTCGGTGCGCAGGTGCGAGAAGGGGTCGTTGGCGGCCACGACCAGCCCGAAGCGGCGGTCCAGGCGGAAGGTCCGCATGTCGGCGACCAGCAGGTGGACCCCCTCCCGGCCGGCGAGCCGCCGCCGGGCCCGCCGCACCGCCTCGGGGTTCAGGTCGAGGCCGACCACCGGCCCGTCCTCGGCCAGCACCTCGGTGACCCGGCCGCTGCCCGCGCCCAGCTCCAGGGCCGCCCCGTCCCGCCGACGGGACCCCGCCCGCCGCCAGAAGTCCAGGTCCCCCCGGTCCTGCAGGCTCCGGTCCCAGTGGGGCAGGAGCGGCCCGTAGTAGGACCGCAGCTCGCGCTGGAGCCGACCCTCGCTCGGCGCCTCGGCCATCGTCTCCCCCCGATGCGGCCTTCCTCGGACCCCGCTATCTTACCACGCGCCGTCGGCCACGGGTCCGAGGCGCCGCCGGTGGCCGGAGCCCCCGCCCGGCCCGAGCCCGCGAATCCGCTCCCCGGCCCGACGGGGCCCCGGGGACGAAGATCGGAGGCCGGTTCGATGAGCCGAAGGACGCTGGTCGTCGCGGGCCTGCTCCTCCTCCTGGGAGGGGGCGTGGCGCTCTACGCGGCCCTCGGCCCGGGGGGTGGAGGGGACGGGTCCGACCGGGGGGCCGCGGCTCGCGGATCCATGGCCGTCCCGGCCTCGGTGGCGGACTTCCCGACCCTGGACGGCGACACCGCGTCGCTGGCCGACTACCGCGGCCGCGTGGTGCTGCTCAACCTGTGGGGCACCTGGTGTCCGCCCTGCCGCCGCGAGATCCCCGACCTGGTGGAGCTGCAGGAGGAGATCGAGCCCCGGGGCGGGACGGTCGTCGGGCTGGCGGTGGACTCGGGCACCCCGGAGGAGATCCGGGCCTTCGCCGAGCGCTACGGGATCAACTATCCGATCTGGCGGAGCCGGGGGCGCCGGGTGATGGAGCACTACCGGGCCCGCGGCTACCCGACCACCCTGCTCATCGACCGCGAGGGCGTGATCCGGGAGCGCTACGTCGGCGCCCAGACGGCCGAGGAGCTGCTGGCCGAGCTGGAGCCCTACCTGGAGGGCTGAGCGGAGCCCCCGCTCACGGCCGCGGCGCGCCCACCTCCAGCCCGACGAACACCCTCCGGCCCGGCGCGGGCTCGAAGTAGTTGCCCCTGAAGGCGTTCGGGATCACCGACGCGTTGTAGCGCTCGTCCAGCAGGTTGTCGAGCCCCAGGAACGGCCGCAGGCGCCAGCGGCCGGCCGCGCCCCGCCAGCCCAGCCGGAGGTCGACGACCCGCCGGGAGACGTCGAAGGCCGTGTTGGCGTCGTCCACGGGGAAGGCGTCCACCCAGGTGGCGTCCAGCTCCACCCGGAAGCCGGCGGGCAGACGCCCCGAGACCGAGGCGTCCACCCGGTGGCCGGGCACGCCGGGCTCGTCGTGGCCGGAGAAGTCGCCCTCCGGCGTCCGGAACCGATCGAAGCGGTAGTCCTGGAGGGCGTAGGCCAGGGTCGCCTCCCACCGCTCGACCGGCCGCCAGGCCGCCCGCACCTCCAGGCCGCGCCGGGAGAGGCGGCCGGCGTTGCGGAAGAAGACCTGCCCGTCGGGTCCCTCCCGGGGCACCAGGGCCCGGTCGACCTCGGCGTCGTAGACGGCGGCCTCCAGCCGCAGGGGGCCGGGGAGGGCCAGCCGGGCGCCGGCCTCCAGGCTCCGGGTCGTCTGGGGGGCCAGGTCCGGGTGGAGGCCGGCCCCGCCGTCGGGACGGTTCGACAGCTCGGAGGTGGTCGGCGTCTCGAAGGCCGTGGCCACGTTGGCGTAGAGGGACGCGCCGGGGGCGGGCGACCAGGTGACGCCGACCGACGGGCTGAGGTGCGTCATCTCGCGGCGCCCGGAGTCGTCGCCGTCGGCCAGCCGCCGGTCGTCCGCCTGGAACCGGTAGGCGTCGAGGCGGAGGGCCCCGGTCAGCGAGAGGTCGGTCGAGGGCCGGGCGCGGACCCGGAGGAAGGGGGCGGCGTAGGTCACCGTCTCGCGCTGGTCCAGCAGCGTCGCCCCGGCCTCGGCCCGCCCGCCCTCCCCGTCCCCCCCCAGGTTCTCCGACTCGAGCCGGTCGTCGCGCTGCAGCTCGGCGTCCAGGCCCGCGGTCCAGGCCACGCCCGGCCCCCGGTCCGGGCCGCCGTCCACCTCGAGGCGGACGCCGCCGGTGAGCCGCTCCAGGTCGATGATCCGGCCCGGGATGGGATTGCGGAGGTCCCGGCCCGCCGCCCAGGCCGAGGCCCGGAGGTCGAGCCCGCCGCCCACCGGGGTCCGCAGGGTGGCGCCGGCCTGGACCTGGGAGGCCGACTCGCCCGCGCCCTGGGCCACGACGAAGTCGCGGGCGGCCCGCGGCTCCGCCAGCGCCCGGTCTCGGGGCAGGGAGCTGGGGTTCTCGCCGAAGGGCAGGTCGAAGGCGTTGAGCACGGCCCGGAGCTCGCCCCCCGACCCCAGCTCCCGGCGGGCCACGAGGTTGGCCCGCCAGGTCTCGGCCGCCGAGTGGCGCCGCCAGCCGTCGGTCCGCAGGTGGCGGGCGTGCAGCAGCCAGTCCCATCCGCCGACCCGTCCGCTGGCGCCGACCTCCTCGGCCCGGAAGCCGTCCTGGCCCACGGTGAGCCGGGCGCTCGGGGCCACGGGGGCGTCGGCGAATCCGCCCGAGCGGATCCGGATCACGCCGCCCGAGGCGTTGCCGTAGAGCGCCGAGGCCGGGCCGCGGAGCACCTCGATCCGGGCGGCCGAGCCCAGGTCCAGGTTGGTGAGCGTGGTCTGGCCGTCCGGCAGGGTCAGGGGCACCCCGTCGACGATCACCTTGATCCCCCGTACGCCGAACTGGGCCCGTGAGCCCACGCCCCGGAGCACGATCCGGTCGCCCAGCGAGAAGTTGCGGCGGTCGGAGACCTGGACGCCGGGCACCGTGTGCAGGGCCCGGGCCAGGGTCGTGCGGCGCTCCATCGCCAGGGCGTCGCCGCCGTCGACCACCGACACGGCCCGGGCCGCGCGGTCCAGCCGGGTCGGCGAGCGG
>CAZJJO010000080.1:0-8687 GCA_964546375.1 uncultured Gemmatimonadota bacterium | reverse complement strand
CGGCGTGGGTCAGGAAGAGCCGGTCCCGGGCCCGGGTGACGCCCACGTAGAAGAGGCGGCGCTCCTCCTCGTACTCCCGGCGCGACTCCTCGGCCCGGGCCAGCGGGAACAGCCCGCGCTCCAGGCCGCCGATGAAGACCACCGGGAACTCCAGACCCTTGGCGTTGTGGAGGGTCATCAGCGACACCGCCCCGCCCTCCTCGTGGCGGTCGATGTCCGACAGCAGGGCCACGTGCTGGAGGAACAGCTCCAGCTCGCTGGCCTCGTCGGACGCCTCCATCTCGCCCCGGGCGTCCTCCGGGTCGAAGTCGGCCACGCCGGCCACCAGCTCGTCGACGTTCTCGATCCGGTCCTCGCCGTCCTCCTCGCCCTCCAGCGCCGGGCGGACCCCGAAGCGCTCCAGCACCTCCCGGACCACCCGCTCGGCCGGCGCCTCCGCCTGCAGGTCGTGCAGCTCGTCCATCGCCTCCGCGAACTCCTCCAGCGAGCGGGCGCCGGCCGTGGGCAGCTCCTCGACGCCGGTGGCCCGGGCGGCCGCCGCCAGCAGGGGCTCCTCCCGCCGGCGGGCCTCCGACAGCCGGTCGAGGGTGACCGAGCCGATCCCGCGCCGCGGCCAGTTCACCACCCGGAGGAAGGCGGCGTCGTCGGCCGGGTTGACCGCGAGCTGGAGGTAGGCCAGCACGTCCTTGATCTCCCGGCGCTCGTAGAAGCGGACGCCGCCCACCACCCGGTAGGGGATCCCCTCCCGCCGCAGGGCCTCCTCGTAGGGGCGGGACTGGGCGTTGGTGCGGTAGAGGACGGCGAAGTCGCCCGGCGAGCGGTCCTCCTCGCGGCGCAGGCGCCGGATCCGGTCGGCGGTCCACCGCGCCTCGCGCTTCTCGTCCGGCACCCGGACCACCTGCACCGCCTCGCCCTCGCCCCTCGAGGTCCGCAGCTCCTTGGGCTTCCGCTCGGTGTTGTGGGCGATGACCGTGTTGGCCACCCGGAGGATCGAGGAGGTGGAGCGGTAGTTCTCCTCCAGCCGGATCGTCTCCGCCCCGGGGAAGTCCCGCTCGAAGTCCAGGATGTTGCTGAGGTCGGCCCCCCGCCAGCCGTAGATGGACTGGTCGTCGTCGCCCACCACGCAGACGTTGCCGTGGCGGCGGGCCAGCGCCCGGACCATCCGGTACTGGGCGTGGTTGGTGTCCTGGTACTCGTCCACCAGCACGTGGACGAAGCGCTCGGCGTAGCGCTCCCGGACCTCGTCCACCCGCTCCAGCATCCGGACCGGATGGTAGATCAGGTCGTCGAAGTCGAAGGCGTTGGAGCGGTCCAGGCCGCGCTCGTAGGCCGGATAGATCTCGGCCACCCGCCGGCTCATCAGGTCGAAGCTCTTCTCGGCGTACTCGTCCGGCCCCACCATCGACGCCTTGGCGTCGGAGATCCGGTTGAGGACCGAGGAGGGCGACCAGCGCTCGGGGTCGACCCCGGCCTCCTCCATGGCCCGCTTCACCGCCCGGATCGAGTCGTCCCGGTCGTAGATGGTGAAGTTCCGGTCCCGCGGCGCGACGTCGGCCTCCCGCCGCAGGAGGCGGGCGCCCAGGGAGTGGAAGGTGGCCGCCCACAGGCCCCGGGGCTCCTCGCCCAGCAGCTCGGCGATCCGCTCGCGCATCTCGCCGGCGGCCTTGTTGGTGAAGGTGACCGCCAGGATCCGGCGGGGGGCGACGCCCAGCTCGTCGATCAGCCGGGCCACGCGGACGGTGAGGACGCGGGTCTTGCCCGAGCCGGCCCCCGCCAGCACGAGCAGGGGCCCTTCCCCGTGCTCGACGGCGGCCCGCTGCTGGGGGTTGAGCGGCACCTCCATCAGGCCGTGCTCCCCTCCCCCGCCTCCGGCTCCGGCGCCACGGGCAGCTCCAGCCGGAAGCTCGCCCCGCTCCGCTCCGGCTCCAGCTCGATGCGCCCGTCGTGCATCTCCTCGACGATCCTGCGGGTGAGCGACAGCCCCACCCCCCAGCCTCGCTCCTTCGTGGACACACCGATCTCGAACAATCGTTTCCGGACCTCCGGCTCGACGCCGGGCCCGGTGTCCGAGACCCGATACACCGCCCGGTCCCCCGCCCGGCCGACGAACTCGATGCGGATCTCCCCCTCCCGGCCGGCCAGCGCGTCCAGGGAGTTCTTGACCAGGTTCTCGAACGCCCACTCCAGCAGCGTCGCGTTGCCCCGGACCGGGGGCGAGTCCTCGGGCACCTCGTTCCGGAAGCGGACGGCGCTCCCCAGGGTGGGCAGGCGCACCGAGAAGTAGGCCTCGAGCCGGCGGAGGACGTCGGTCACCCGCACCGGCTCCAGCCCCGGGCTGCGTCCGATCAGCTCGAAGCGCCGGGAGACTTTCAGCAGCCGGTCGACGTCGGCCTCCATCTCCTCGACCAGCTCGGGCCCGTCGTCCCCGGTCCGCTCCTGGAGCTGCTCGAGCCACCCCACCAGCGAGCTGAGCGGCGTCCCCATCTGGTGGGCCGACTCGCGCGCCATGGCCGTCCAGATCCGCTCGCGCTCGCCCAGGAAGGAGGTGTAGATGAGCCAGCCGCCCCCGCCGACCGCCACCAGCAGGACCGCCGCGGTCAGCCAGGGCACCCAGCGGAGCTGGCGGAGGAAGCGCGGCTCGCCGAAGTGGACCCGCATGTTGTACTCGGGCGCCTCGAACGGCGGCGAGCGCGCGTCCAGGCGGCGGACGTAGCGGCGGGTCCGGGCCACGCTGGCCGAGTCCTCCGCGTTGAACTCGAAGGGGACGTTGGCGGCGGAGGTCGGGTTGCCCTGGAGGTCCGAGAGGACGATGGGGATCTCCAGCCGCCGGCTCTGGTTGAGGATCTCCGCCAGGGCCCGGTCCACCTGACCGGCCTCCTCGGCCGCCGCCCCCACGAAGGCGCTGGCGTAGACGCGGCTGAAGACCTCGGCGTCGCGGCGCAGCGCCTCCTCCATCCGGTGGGTGTAGACCAGGAAGGAGACCAGGACCCCGGCGAACACCACGGCGACGCCGACGGAGATCAGCCGCCGGTTCACGGGGCCTCGACGCGCTCCCGCCCCGCGTACGGCCGCAGGGCCTCGGGCAGGACCACCGATCCGTCCCGCCGCTGGCCGTTCTCGAGCAGGGCCACCAGCGTGCGGGCCAGCGCCACCCCCGAGCCGTTCAGGGTGTGGGCGTGCTCCGGACCCTGTCCGGGCTCGGGGCGGAAGCGCACCCCGGCCCGGCGGGCCTGGTAGTCGCCGTAGAGCGAGCAGCTCGAGACCTCGAGCCACTCGCCCACGCCCGCCGACCACACCTCGAGGTCGTAGGTGAGGGCGTTGCCGAACCCGAGGTCGCCGGTGGGCAGCAGGATGCGGCGCCAGGGCAGGCCCAGCCGCTCCAGGACGGCCTCGGCGTGCCCGGTGAGCTCCTCCAGCGCCGCCTCCGAGTCCCCGGGCCGCTCCACGCGCACCAGCTCCACCTTGTCGAACTGGTGCACCCGCAGCATCCCGCGCGTGTCCCGGCCCGCCGAGCCCGCCTCGCGGCGGAAGCACGGGGTGTACGCCACGTAGCGCAGCGGCAGGGTCCCCGGGTCGAGGATCTCCCCGCCGTGCAGGTTCGTCACCGGGACCTCGGCGGTGGGAATCAGGAACAGGTCGTCCGGATCGGTGCGGTAGGCGTCCCGCTCGAACTTCGGCAGGTGTCCGGTCGCGGTCATCGCGTCCCGGTCCACCAGGTAGGGCGGCGCGACCTCCCGGTAGCCGTGCTCCTCGACGTGGACGTCCAGCATGAAGGCGGCCAGGGCCCGCTGGAGCCGGGCCCCCGCGCCGTGCAGGACCGGGAAGCCCGACCCGGCCAGGCGCGCGCCGCGCTCCAGGTCCAGGATCCCCAGCTCCTCGCCCAGCTCCCAGTGGGGCCGGGGCTCGAAGTCGAACGCCGGCGGCTCCCCGTGCTCCTGCAGGACCTCGTAATCGTCCTCCCCGCCCTCCGGGACCCGCTCGTGGGGGAAGTTCGGGATGGCCAGCAGGGTCTCGCGCAGCTCCGACTCCACCCGGTCGAGGTCCCCGTCGAGCTCGTCGATCCGGGCCTTCACGTCCCGCATCGCCTCGATCAGCTCCGAGGCGTCCTCGCCCCGGCGCTTCAGCTCGCCGATGCGCTCGGAGGCGGTGTTGCGCTCGTGCCGGAGCTCCTCGACCTCGCCGATCAGGTCGCGGCGGCGGCGGTCCAGCTCCAGGGCGCGGTCCAGCTGCTCCAGGACCTCGGGGTCGTTCCTTCGGCCGAGGCGCCGTCGGGCTTCCTCCGGCTCCTCGCGGAGGCGCTTGATGTCGAGCACCTCAGGCGTCCTGGTCCTCGCCGGAGGCGCCGGCCTCCACGGTCCGGCGGCCGCAGTTCGGGTTGCCCAGGTATCGGATCGTCACCGCGCCCCCCGCCCGGTCCACCGAGAGCACCTCCATCTTCATGAAGCGGAAGCAGCTGAACGCCACCGCCGGGTCGCGTCGGCTCCGGACCGCGTAGACGGCGCCCGGGTCGAGCGCCACCGTCTCGTCGGTGACGTAGCCGCCCCCGGGGGCCTCGGTCAGCTCCCCGAAGCCCTGCTCCATCCGCTGGAGCCCGGCGGCCGAGGACTCCTCCAGCACGAGGTTCCGGGGAGCGAACGCGAGGCCACCGCCCTCGGTCCGACGCACGGCGAAGTCCCACTCGGAGGTCTGGTCGGTGCGCACCGCCGCCGGCCCGGTCACGTCGAAGGCCGAGGCGTCCCGGAGCGAGCCGTCCTCCAGGCTGGTGAGCGTCGCCATGCTCGGCTCGTCCGGCACGGGCGACAGGCGCGAGGAGGTCGGGTCGTCGCAGGCGGTGAGCGCCGTTCCGAGCAGGAGGGCGAGGGACAGCAGTCCGAGGGGACGCGTCGCGGGGTGGGAGGGCACGGGACTCCGGCAGTGGAATGGTTGGGCTGGTTCGTCCGGGAAGATCGCGCCGAGGCCGGCGGGTGTCAAGCGGTCGGAAACCCCGTTGTCTCCGGGCTTTCGGGCCCACAGGAGCTTGACGGTCCGGGGGGGCGTCTCTAGCTTCTCCCGGTGCCTCGAGGGGGCGGCCGCCGCCCGCCTCGGGTCCCGTCCGGCCCCGCCGGGCGGCCGCTCGCCTCCCACCCGCGCCCGACCGCCGAGGAGCCGATGGATCCGTCCCCGCCGACCGCGACCGGAGCCCCGCCCCACGTGGTGGTGGCCGAGGACGAGCCGCACCTGGCCCGCCTGCTGGCGTCGCTGCTGGGCCGGCGCTCGATCCGGGTGAGCGTCGCGGCCACCGGCGAGGAGGCGCTGGAGCTGATCCGGGGCGAGCCGGGCGTCTCGCTCCTGCTGCTGGACCTGATGATGCCCGACACCGACGGGCTGGCCGTGCTCGAGGCCCTGCGGACCGGCGCCGCCCCCGACCTGCCGGTGCTGGTGCTGACCGGCCGCGGCGAGGACGAGCTCCGGGCACGCGCCCGGGAGCTGGGGGTGGACGGCTACTACACGAAGCCGTTCAGCCCCCGGCGCCTCCTGGACCGGGTGCGGGAGCTGTGTCCGACGTGAGCGGGGAGACCTGGGCGGTGGTCCTGGCCGGAGGCACGGGCACCCGGCTGTGGCCGGCCTCCCGGCCCGAGCGGCCGAAGCAGCTCCTGCCGCTGGGCGAGGACCGGCGGCCGCTGGTGGCCCGGGCGGTCGAGCGCGCCTTCCGGGTCGCCGGGCCCGACCGCGTCCGGCTGATCGCCAACGCGTCGCTGATGTCGCTGATCCGGGAGGCCGTGCCCGAGCTCGAGGAGCGGCACCTGATGGTCGAGCCCGCGGCCCGGGGCACCGGCCCCGCCCTGACCTGGGCCGCCCACCGGGTGGCCCGCCGGGACCCGGGCGCGGTGATGCTCTCCTTCCACGCCGACCACCTGATCTCCCCGGCCGACGCCTTCGACCGGACGGCCGAGCGGACCGCCGAGGTGGCCCGCGACGACGAGCGTCTCTTCTGCATCGGCGTGCGCCCCACCCGGCCGGAGACGGGCTACGGCTACGTCCTTCTGGGCGACCGGCTCGACGACGACGTCCACGAGGTGGTGGAGTTCGTCGAGAAGCCCACCCGCCACTGGGCCCGCCGCTACGTGGACTCGGGCGAGTACCTCTGGAACACGGGGCTGTTCGCCTGGCGGGCCGGCGACTTCCTGGAGGTGGTCCGCGACCGGGCCCCGGAGCTGTCCCCCGGCCTGGACGCCCTGGACCGGGACGACGTGGAGGGCTTCTTCGGGGCCGTCGAGCCGGTGAGCGTCGACGTCGCGGTCATGGAGCGCGCCTCCTCGGTGGGCGTGGTCGAGGCCGATTTCCGATGGGACGACCTGGGCGTCTGGAACGCCGTGGCCCGGACCATCGATCCCGACGAGGCGGGCAACGCCCTGGTGGGCGACGTCGAGGCCATCGAGGCCCGCGACAACATGGTCTGGTCCGAGGACGGCCGGATCGTCCTCTTCGGCGTGGACGAGCTGGTGGTGGTCCGGAGCGGGGGCCAGACGCTGGTGACCAGCCGCGAGCAGGCCCCGGAGATCAAGCGCCTGCTCGAGGCCCTGGAGGAGCGGGACGCGGAGGAGGAAGAGGAGGACGGTTCGGGGGACGGGGCGTGAAGCTCTGCCTCTTCGACGACGCCACGGCCGACGGGTGGCGGCCCTTCGCGCTCTCCCGGCCGGTGGGCGAGCTCCGCCACGGGGTGCCCCTGCTCCGCGAGCGGCTGGAGCGCTGGGCGGGCGCCCCGGCCGTCGGTCACCTGACCCGTCCGTGGCTGGGGGACTACCGCGAGGCGGGCGCGCCGCCCGTCGTCGAGGGCCCCTCGGCCCTGCCGGCCGACCGGCCCCGCCTGCTGGTCTCCTCCCGGCTCGCGCCCGACCTGGAGGCCGACTTCCGCCCCCCCGACGGTCCGGCCACGCTCGCCTGCGGCGGCCACGTCGCCGGCTGCTGGCTCCCCGCCGGCGTCGACGCCCCCGGGCGGGGATGGCTCGCCGAGCCCGCCCCCCTGCCGGACGCCGGGACCGTGGAGGTCCCGGGGCGCCTGCTGGAGGCCCCCTGGGAGCTGGTCGCGCGGGCCCCGGAGCGGATCGCGCGGGACGTGGACGCGCTGGCGCCGCGATCCGCCGTCCGGACGCCCGACGACCTGCCGGCGGGCGTCCACGCCGAGGGGGGAGCCCGCCTCTACCTGGGCGAGGCGGCCCGCATCGAACCGGGCGTCCACCTGGACCTCCGGGAGGGACCGATCTGGCTGGACCGCGGCGTGGAGGTCCGGGCGGGCTGCCGCCTGGCCGGCCCCCTCTACGCCGGCCCCCGCTGCCGGCTGCTCGGCGGCCCGCTGGAGACGCTGTCGGCGGGGCCGGTCTGCAAGCTGCGGGGCGAGGTGAGCGCGTCGGTCCTGAACGGCTGGGTCAACAAGGCCCACGAGGGCCACCTGGGCCACGCGGTGGCGGGCCGGTGGGTCAACCTCGGGGCGTCCACCGCCAACAGCGACCTGAAGAACAACTACGGCCCCGTGCGGATGGGCGGCCCCGACGGTCCGGTGGAGACGGGGCTGACGAAGATGGGCTGCCTGCTGGGCGACCACGTCAAGACCGCCATCGGCACCCTGCTGGGCACCGGCACGGTGGCCGGGACCGGGGCCAACGTCTTCGGCCCGGTGCGTCCGCCGACCTGGGTGCCCCCGTTCGCCTGGGACGCGGGCCCGGAGGCCGGCCGGTGGCGGAAGGACGAGTTCCTGGCCACCGCCCGCCGGGTGATGGACCGCCGGGACGTCGAGCTGGACGAGGGCGGCCGCCGATGGCTGGCCGACGTCTGGGAGGAGGCCCGGCGCCGGGCCGACGGCGGCGCGCCGTGATCGTCGCCTGCCTGGGCAGCGGGAGCGGGGGCAACGCCTGGTACGTGGCCTCCGGCGACACCCGCGTGCTGATCGACGCCGGCTTCAGCGGCGTCCAGACCGAGCGCCGCCTGTCCGCCCTCGGCGTCGCGCCGGAGGCCGTCGACGCGGTGGTGGTGACCCACGAGCACCGGGACCACACCGCCGGGGCGGGGGTGGCCGCCCGGCGCTGGGGCTGGCCCCTGCACATGAGCCCCGCCACCCGCGAGGCCTGCGACGACCTGCTGGACGGCGGCGAGACGGTTCGGAGCTTCGAGGCCGGCGAGCCCTTCGCCCTGGGGGCCCTGGCCTTCCGGCCCTTCCTCACCTGCCACGACGCGGCCGATCCCCTGGCGGTGACCGTGGTCGAGCGTGCCACCGGCCTGAAGCTCGGGATGGCCACCGACCTCGGCCGGCCCACCGGCCCCGTCCGCCACGCCCTGTCGGGCAGCCACTTCCTGGTGCTGGAGGCGAACCACGACGAGGTGATGCTCCGGGAGAGCGGCTATCCGTGGTCGGTCAAGCAGCGGATCGGCGGCAGCCGGGGACACCTCTCCAACCGGGCCGCCGCCGAGCTGGCGGCCGAGCTGCACCACCCGGAGATGGGCGGCGTCCTGCTGGCCCACCTGAGCCGGGAGTGCAACGAGCCGGAGCTGGCCCGGGAGACGGTGGGGTCGGCCCTGCGCGAGGAGGGCTTCGACGGGTCGCTGCACGTGGCCGGCCAGGACGAGCCAACCCCGCCCTACGACGTGGGCGAGCTGGTGCGGCGGGCCCGGTCGGGCCCCCAGCTCGACCTGTTCCGCCGGCGGAGCGCCGC
>CAZJJO010000079.1:0-8709 GCA_964546375.1 uncultured Gemmatimonadota bacterium | reverse complement strand
CGGCCGCGCCGATCGACGCGGGCACGGGCGTCGGAGCGGGGGCGGCGGGGAGGGTGCGCCGGGCTTCGGCTCGGGCCCGGACGCACGAAAGCCCCGATCGGCGTCACAGCACCGATCGGGGCCTTCGCTGCGCCGGCGAGCGTCGATCCGTCGGTTCGGCACCGTCCCGTGAGACGGCCGGATCTCGGCTCTTCCCCTCGTCGCTCGGGGCACGTCCCGAAGGTCGTGCGTCCCGCCGACTCAGGCGCCCCCGTTCCCGGGGCTGACGGCTGCGTCCAGCGACCTCGCAGCCGGTCCGACGGGGCCGAACACCCGACGGACGTCTGGACCGGAGCTCCCGCTCCGGACCGGCCCGTGTCGGGGACCTGGTGCACCAGGGATCCCCCGACCGGGACCCCCATCATAGCACGACATCTCCCCCTGTCAAGGGCCGGGCGGCGAACCCGCGGCCAACGGGGCGACGGCTCCGCCACGCCGCGCGCCGATCGCCGCCGACCGGGGGGTCAGTCGACGCAGTACGGGGCCCCCGGGCTCGCGCTGCCGGGCGGACCGGAGAGGTGGCCGTCCGGCGAGGAGGCGGCCCCGTAATGGATGCCGCAGTCCTCCGAGCCCGGGACGCCGGGATGGTCGGCCGTCGCCGACCAGCCGTCGGCCCGGCCCGCCCGGATCGTCACCCCCACGCCGTCGGAGAGCCGGTAGTCGGTGTCCGCCTGGAGATCCGACAGCGAGGACGCGTACGCGCCGTTGGCGGCGAAATAGTCCTCCTGGGAGGTGGCGAGGTTGCGGAGGTCGGACTTCATGGAGCCCCGGTAGGCCTGCCCCTTCGTGTCCGCGAACTGGGGGATCGCGACGGCGGCCAGGATGCCGATGACGACCACCACGATCAGCAGCTCGATCAGGGTGAACCCTCCCGAGCCCCTCCGGGCCCGGCCGGTCTCCCGGCTTCGGATCGCCATGACACCCTCCCTCCGTCCCGACGCGTGGATCGCGGCCGGCCCCGGGCCCCGTCCGCGGTCGCTCCCGTCCCGGCCGCCGACCGGCGTCGGGCAGGAGGCGCAAGCCCCGGGCCCGCACCGACGGCGGACCCTGCAACGCCGCAGATGGTTGCCGCACGGCACGTTGTGGCACCGGCCTCGGAGAAAAGACAGGGGCCCTTCCCTCCGCCCCGTCTGGCGTCCTGCAAGGAACCTCGCGTCCTGCGAGCCGGCGGAACGTCTCCGGAAGCGCCGGACCCCGGCGCTCAGCCCTCGTCGGCCCGCACGGGAGCTCCCGCCGCCCCCGCGTTCCCGCCCCGCAGGAAGCGATCGACCTCCTCCGAGCTGGGGTCCAGCTCGCCGCGCTCGTGCAGGGCCCCGGCGGCCCGGGCGAGGGCCGGGTCGAAGTGCGAGCCGGCCCCCTCGCGGACGACCTCGACGGCCTCCGACAGGGGCATCGGGTCCCGGTAGGAGCGGTCGGAGGTGAGGGCGTCGATCACGTCGGCCACCGCCAGCACCCGTCCCAGCCGGGGGATCTGCTCGCCGGCCAGGCCGTCGGGATAGCCCGATCCGTCCCACCGCTCGTGGTGGTGACGCACGGCCGGCCGGACGGCCTGGAAGCGCTCGCTCTCGGTCTGGGCCAGGATCTCGTCGCCCCGGGCGGCGTGCTCCTGCATCCGCCCGAACTCCTCGTCGGTGAGCCCGCCCTCCTTGTTCAGGATGGCGTCGGGGACGGCGATCTTGCCCACGTCGTGGACCAGGCCGGCCAGGAGGATCAGGCTCTCGTCCTCCACCTCCCAGCCGGCCTCCCGCGCCAGGCGAGCCGCCACGGCCGCGACGCGCTCGGAGTGGCGATGGGTGTAGCCGTCCTTGGCGTCGACGGTGGCCACCACCGCCCGGACGGCGTCGAGGAACGACTGCTCCCGCTCGGCCACCAGCCGCTGCCGGCGGAGGGCGGCGCCGGCCTCGTTGCCGATGAGCGAGAGCAGCTCCAGGTCCTCGTCGGTCAGCGCGCCGGCCACGCTCCGGCTGTCGGCGTAGATCGCCCCCAGGACCCCCTCGTCGCTGGCCAGGGGCGCGCACGCCACCGAACGGATGTCGCCCATCACCACGCTCTCGGCGTCCTCGTAGCGCTCGTCGGCGGTGGCGTCGCGGCTCAGGACCGAGACGCCGTTGGTCACCACGTCCTCGACCACGGTCCGGCTCACCTGGATCTCGTCCTCGTCCCCGTCCTGGCTGGCCGCCGCCCACACCACCAGCTCCTCCTCCGCCTCCCCGGTCGTCCCGGACGGGGGCGCCAGGAGCGCCACGCGCTCGGCCGACGTGGCCCGGAAGACGGCCTCGAGGACCTCCCGGAAGGCCTGCTCCAGGTCCGAGGAACGGGCCAGGGCGTGGGAGACGCGGTAGGCGAGCCACAGCCGGGAGCCCGCCCCCTCGTCCGCCTCCGCCTCGTCGGGCGCGACCAGCCGGCCGTCGACCACCCGGCGGGAGACCGTCTCCACCGGGTCCGCCGCCATGGCGACCCGGGTCCCGCCCGCGCCGGATCGGGGGGCCGACGGGCCCTCCGGCCCGCGGGAGGCGGCCCGCCGTCGGAGCCCGGCCTCCACGGGCCCGAAGGCGACGCTCCCGCTCCGCTCCAGGGTCGCGGACTCGATCTCCCGGCCGTCGACGGAGGTGCCGTTGGTCGAGCCGAGGTCGGTGATCCGGACGCCCTCCTCCCCGGCCCGGAGGCGGGCGTGGTGCCGGGAGACACCGTCGTCCTCCAGCCGCACGTCGCAGTCCTCGTCGCGGCCCACCAGCAACGAGCCGTCGGACGGGACCGGGAGCCGGAGGTCGGCCCCCTCCTCGCGGGGGACCACCAGCTCCCAGCGGTGATCGGCGGACGACGGGCCGGGGGTCATCGGAGGCCGTCGGGCGGAAGGGGGTCGGCGCCGGGCGGCGGGGCCTGGTGCGGTCCCTCCATGGAATCCCCTCCGGGATGACGGGAGAAAAGCGTCCTCGGCCGGGCGCTCTCGGGCCTGAAACTAACCCGCGGCGCGGCGCTCGCCACAGCCCGTGCGCGCGCCGGGTCCGGACCGCTCATCCGGCGGCGACCCCTCCGGGGAGGCGAGCCCGAAGCGCCGCGCCCGACGGACGGGCCCGGCGGGAGCCGGGAGGCGAGCTCGCCTCCCGGAAGTCTCGTAAACGAGACGTCCCGAGCGGTTCGGGCGGACGGCCCCCAGGGAGGCTGTCGCGCGGGCGTCGGCCGCCGCCTACACTGTGGGCGAGCCCGCCGAGCGATCTTCTCCGTCCCCGCTCCGGAGCGTCCGTGCCCGCATCGTCCCCCCCGGCCGCCGCGCCGTCCCCCGCGGCCGTCCTCCGCGGGCTCCGGACCGCCGCGGCCGCCGCGGCGCTGGCGCTGGCGGCCCTCCTGGCGGCCTGCGACCGGGAGGCTCCGGCCCCCGGCGGCGGGGCGGCGGGAGACGGCGCCCGGGCGGACACCGTGCTGCGGCTGCCCCTGGAGCACGAGGGCGCCTGCCCGCTGGCGTGCTGCCGGTACGGCCGGTGGACCGCCGAGACGCCCGTGCCGCTCCAGACCTTCCGTGCCGACACCGCCCCGGTCCGGACCGTCCTGTCCCCGGGGACCGAGTTCCGGGCCCGGGACGGCGAGGTGTGGGTCCTCACGCCCGGGCTGGCGGTCCTCCGGTCCGACGCCGACGATCCGGGAACGGGCGACGGGGCCGGCCCCGGGGGCGTCGACCGCCCCCCGCGCGACTCGGTGCTCCTGCTGGATCCGCTGGGCGGGGGCGACTGGCGGGTCTGGGACGGCCGGGAGATCCGCCGTGCCGGTCCGCTGGCGGGCCCGGAGGAGGCGCCGGGATCGGAGACGGAGGGGCGGGCCGGGGTCGAGGGACGGGTGCTGCGTCCCCCCGACACGCGCTGGTGGGTGCGGGTGCGGACCGACGACGACGTCCGCGGCTGGGTGCGGATGGACACCGTCCGCGTCTCGGGCGCGGCGGGCTGCGGCTGACGGCCCGCGGCCGGGGCGAGGCCGGCCGGCGGTCGGCGCGGCGTGGACCCGGGGCGTCACCGTCCGGGGTCGCGGCGGGGCCCCGCCGGCCGATCCGCCGGACGCGGAGAAGGGGTCCGGTCGGGCGGGATCGGCCGGGCACGTCGCTGCGCTCCGGCCGCCGATCCGGTACGATGGATACGCGCGCTTCGTAGCGCGCCCCGCCTCCGAGCGGCGGACCCGAATCGGAAGAGCGAGACCGGCCACCGAGCGGGAAGTCCCATGTCTCCGGAGACCCGAGCCCGTCCCCGCCGACCCCTCCGACGCCTCCTGTGGACGGGGCTCTGCCTCGGCCTCCTGGGCGCGAGCCCCGCGGCGGGCGCGGCCCAGGAGGAGGCCGTCGTCCGGGTCGTCGACGTCGGCAACGCGCTCTGCACGGTGACCCGGGTGCCGCCGGGCCGCTACCTGGTCTACGACGCGGGCCACTACGACGGGGGCACCCGGTGCACCGACGCCGTGGCCGAGGCCGTCGACGGGACCGAGATCGACCTGCTGGTCGTCAGCCACGCCGACGCCGATCACCTGGGCGAGGCCGAGCACCTTTTGCACCGCTTCGAGGTCGGGACGATCCTCCGCACCGGATGGGAGCGGTGGGACACGAGCAACTGGCGGGCGTTCACCGAGGCGACCGCCGACGAGACGCTCGAAGGGGCCACGGTCCTGAACCTGCGGACCCATCGGCCGGCCCCCGGTCGCGAGTTCTCGCTGGGCGAGGCGACCCTCACCTTCGTGTACGGGGGGCGCGAGGGCTGCGAGTCCGGCCTCGAGGAGAGCGAGAAGCGAAACGCGGTCAGCATCGTCCTCCGGCTGGACTACGAGGGCCGCTCGGTGCTCTTCCCCGGCGACGTGGTGGGAGGGACACCGGCCGGATCGCGGGCCCGGTGCAGCGAGCGCGTCATGGTCGACCGCCACGAGGCGGGCTCCGTCTCCGTCGACGCGGACGTGCTCCTGGCGCCCCACCACGGGGCCGACGACGCGAGCTCGACCGAGTTCATCGAGGCGGTCGACCCGTCGTGGGTCGTCGTCTCGGCCGGGCGCCGCCACCACCACCCCCGCGCCTCGGCCGTCCGACGCTACGTCGAGGGCGCGGGGATCGACCCGGACAGCCTCTTCCGCACCGACCGCGGGGACGACGAGGGCGGCGGCGAGTGGGAGGGCGTCGTGCCGAGCTGCGGCGACGAGCGGGGCGACGACGGGGTCCGGATCCGGCTGAGCGAGGAGGGCGTCGAGGTCGGCTATCGCGAGCCCGTCGATCCGTGCGAGGAAGAGGAGGAGTAGCCGGCGGGTTGGCGCGCCGTTGACGCGGGGCGCCACCGTTCCGGGCCGCGGCGGGGGGCCGGGAGCGCCGGAAGGGACCGTCCGTTAGCTTGGGGCGTGTCCGGACGCGGCCGCCCGCGCCGGGAGCCCCGCCCCCTCCCACCCTCGAGCCCCCTTTCGCCCTTGACCGCTTCCCCCGACGAGCCCGCGCCGGACACCGACGCCGCCGCCGGCGTCCGGGCCGGCGGCGGCTCCGGGAGCGCCCGGGAGCGGGACCCGCTCGAGGTCCTCCGCCGGGTCTTCGGCTACGAGCGCTTCCGCCCCGGCCAGCGGCGGATCGTCGAGGCCGTGCTCCGGGGCGACGACTGCATCGGGGTGATGCCCACCGGGGCCGGCAAGTCGCTCACCTTCCAGCTGCCGGCCCGCATGCTGCCGGGCACCGTGGTCGTCCTCTCCCCCCTCATCAGCCTGATGAAGGACCAGGTCGACGCCCTCCGGGAGCTGGGCTTCGAGGCCGCGTCGCTCAACTCGACCCTGCCGCGGGAGGAGCGCCGCCGGCGGCTGGAGAAGCTGGACCGGGGCGGCTGGGAGCTGCTCTACCTGGCGCCCGAGGCGCTGAACCGGGGCCTGCGGCGCCGGCTGGCCGCCGCCCCCCTCTCCCTGCTGGTCGTCGACGAGGCCCACTGCATCTCGCAGTGGGGCCACGACTTCCGGCCCTCCTACCGCCGGCTCCGGGGCCTGAAGGAGGAGCTGGGCGGCCTGCCGGTGCTGGCCCTCACCGCCACCGCCACCCGGCGGGTCGCCCGCGACATCGTGGGCCAGCTCGGCATGGAGGAGCCCGACGGCTTCAAGGGCTCCTTCTTCCGGCCGAACCTCCGCCTGCACTGCCGGAAGCGGGGCGAGGGCCACACCCGGAGCGAGGTGCTCTCGGTGGTGCGCCGGCACGAGGGCGAGAGCGGGATCGTCTACGCCCTGTCCAGGAAGTCGGTGGAGCGGACCGCCGACTTCCTGGACCGACACGGCGTCCGGGCGACGGCCTACCACGCCGGGATGGAGGACCGCGAGCGCTCGGCCGCCCAGGAGGCCTTCGCCCGGGACGAGGTGGACGTGGTGGTGGCCACCGTCGCCTTCGGGATGGGGATCGACAAGCCCGACGTCCGCTTCGTGGTCCACCAGGAGATGCCCGCCGACGTCGAGTCCTGGTACCAGGAGCTGGGCCGGGCCGGGCGGGACGGCCTGCCCGCGGAGTGCTTCCTGTTCTATTCGTGGGCGGACGTGAAGGTGCGCGAGCGCTTCCTGGACGAGGTCGAGGACCCCGAGCACCGGCGGGCGAAGCGGAACGCCCTGCGGAAGCTCTACCGGATCGCCGACGGGGACCGATGCCGCCACCGGGCCCTGCTGGCCCACTTCGACGAGGCGATCGACCCCTGCGGGGACGCCTGCGACGTCTGCGCCGGGATCGACGTGGCGGAGCTGGTGGCGCCCCCGCCCGGCACGGCGGCCGGCCGTCGGAGCGGCTCCGGCGGACGGGACCGGGACCGGTCCGGCGGCGGGTCCTCCGGCACGGACCGGCGCGGACGGGACCCCTCCCACCCCGTCTTCCAGCGCCTCCGGACGCTGCGGAAGGAGCTGGCCGCCGAGCGGGACGTGCCGGCCTACATCGTCTTCAGCGACGACGTGCTCTGGAACATGATCGAGCGCGACCCGTCCACGCCGGGCGAGCTGCTCGAGGTCTCCGGCGTCGGCGAGGTGAAGCTGGAGCGCTACGGCGAGGCGTTCCTGGAGGCGCTCCGGGCGGGGCGCGAGGAGGACGCCGGCGCCGACGCCTGACCGGGCCCGGCCGGGGCCGTCGCGGGCGCGCCTCGCGGCCCCGAGCCGACGGGTCTCCGGACGGCGCGCCCGCTTGCCCCCGCCCCGGGGTCCGCCGCAACGTGAGGACGCTGGCCCGTCCGGTCGCCCTGAACATCGAGCCGGGGAAGCACCGTGTCGCCCTCGCCCGTCCGAAGCACCGCGGCCCCCGCGGTCCTTTGATCGGCCCCTCCGTCTGGCGGCGGTACCGCCAGTACCTCGACGCGCCGCCGGAGCGCGTCGTCGAGTGGGAGGACGAACCCACCGGGGCCCGCGGATGGCTGGTGATCAACTCCCTCCGGGGCGGAGCCGCCGGGGGAGGCACCCGGATGCGGGAGGGGCTGGACCTGCGGGAGACGGTCCACCTGGCGAAGACGATGGAGCTGAAGTTCTCCTACTCGGGCCCGCCCATCGGGGGCGCCAAGTCCGGCATCGACTTCGACCCGGCCGATCCCCGCCGCCGGGACGTGCTCCGCCGGTGGTTCGAGGCGATGCAGCCCTACCTCTCCACGGTCTACGGCACGGCCGGTGACCTGAACGTGGACAGCAGCGAGGACGTCGCGCCGCTCTGCGCCTCGGTGGGGCTCCGACATCCCCAGCAGGGGGTCATCCAGGGCTTCTTCGAGCCCTCGGAGGAGGAGATGGAGGAGATCTGCGCCCGGATCCGCCGGGGGCTGGAGGTCGCGGTGGGGCCCGAGGACGAGGGACTCGGCGTCCGGGACACGCCGCTGGCCGTCTCCGACCTGATCACCGGCTACGGCGTCGCGCGGGCCGCCGTCCACCTCCACCGGGCCCGGGGCGACACCCTGGAGGGCAGACGCGTCGTCGTCGAGGGGTTCGGCAACGTCGGGGGCGCCACCTGCCTGTACCTGGCGCGGGCCGGGGCCCGGGTGGTCGCGGTGGTGGATCGCGATCACGCGATCGTGGCCCCCGACGGCCTGGACGCCGCGGACGTCGAGGAGCTCCTGGCCGCCCGGGAGGACCGGACCCTGCCGCCCCACCCGCTCCGGGTCGAGGGGGAGGAGCGGCTCCGGGCGTACGAAACGCCGGCCGACGTCTTCGTGCCGGCCGCCGTCTCGGGATCGGTGGACGCCGGGCGCCTGGAGCAGCTCCGACGCGGGGGGGTGGGGACGCTGGTGTGCGCCGCCAACCAGCCCTTCCGCGAGGCGAGCCCGGGATCCACCGAGGTCCAGGAGGCGGCCGACCGGGACTTCGAGGTGCTGGTGGACGCGGTGAGCGGCCTCGGCATGGCCCGGGCCTTCTACTGCCTGATGAGGGGGGCGGCCGGGGACGGCGAGGATCCCTGCGACGTCTTCGAGGAGGTGGACGCCGCCGTCCGGGACTCGGTCACCGAGATCGTCGAGCGAGCCGGGAACGGGCGGACCGGACTGCTGGCGGCCGGCCTCTCGGTGGCCCTGGACCGGATCGACGCGGACTGACGGGGCCCTCCCGACGGCCCCGGATCCCCGGTCCGATCAGCCCCCGTCCGGGACGTCCCCCCGGGCCTTCTCCAGCGCCTTCCGCGTGTAGACGGCCACCATCGCCTCCCGCCAGTCCACGTCCTCGATCCGGTTCTCCAGC
>CAZJJO010000078.1:0-8873 GCA_964546375.1 uncultured Gemmatimonadota bacterium | reverse complement strand
GACACCGCGCCGCGGGGCCTCCATCGGGTCGCATCGCGCGTGCCAGCCTCCGGCCCGACACCCCGCTTCCGGCGCCCGCCCTTGACATACGTTCGATGCCCGATATTTTGATGTCGAACAAAAGGCGGCGCCGGCCGGGCACGCGCCCCGGACGGGCCGGAGGACCGGACCCGGGCTCGAGCGAGGAGAAAGCGAGATGGGCACCCGACACCAGGGACCGCCGGAGGAGCGTCGGGCGCTGGACGCCTACGTGAAGTTCGTCCGGGCCTTCGATTCGCTCTCCTCCCGGCTCGGGTCGGCCCTGCGGGAGGAGGGGCTCACGGGGACCCAGCTCGGGGTTCTGGAGGCGCTGATGCACGTGGGGCCGATGATCCAGTCGGAGCTGGCGGAGAAGCTGCTGACCAGCCCGAGCAACCTGACCACCGTGCTGGACAACCTGGAGCGGGACGGTCTCGTCCGGCGGGAGCGCAGCAGCGAGGACCGCCGGCGGATCGAGGTCTCGCTGACCGACGAGGGCCGGGAGCTGATCGAGGACGTCTTCCCCCGCCACGCCCGCCGCATCACCGGGCTGATGGGGGCGCTCGAGCCCGACGAGCAGGACGAGCTCGGGCGGCTGTGCCGCAAGCTGGGCGTGGGGGCGGCCTCGTCCGGATGAGGCCGTGCCGACGGCCGGAAGCCCGGCCGGAAGCCGGGCCGGATCGTCCCGCCTCCTGGACCGGGGGAGACCGGAGGAGCGGCATTTTTTTCGCGCCATTAGTTGAACATCCAAAAATCGGACAACCGAAGGAGTGACACGCCATGAGGAACCGTGATCGAGAGCCCGTCGAGGCCATCGGGGACGTCGAGACCGTCGTGAAGGTCGTCTTCTACAGCATGTACGGGCACGTGCATCGGATGGCCCGTGCGGTCGCCGAGGGGGCCCGCCGGGTGCCGGGAGCGCGCGTCGATCTTCTGCAGGTGCCCGAGCTGGTGCCGGAGGAGACCCTCGAGGAGAGCGGCGCGAAGGAGGCCCGCCAGGCCTTCGACGAGGTGCCGGTGGCCGAGCCGGACGACCTCGTCGAGGCGGACGCCCTGCTCTTCGGCACGCCGACCCGGTTCGGGAACATGGCCGCGCAGATGCGGAACTTCCTGGACCAGACCGGGGGCCTCTGGTTCAACGACGAGCTGGTGGGCAAGGTCGGCGGCGTCTTCACCTCGGCCAACACCCAGCACGGGGGCCAGGAGTCGACGCTGCTGACCGCCCAGGTCACCCTCCAGCACCTGGGGATGATCGTGCTGGGCGTGCCCTACACCGAGGAGCGCCAGCAGACGCTGGACGAGATCAGCGGCGGCTCCCCCTACGGCGCCTCCACCGTGGCCGGGCTCGAGGACTCGCCCACCGAGAACGAGCGGGCCATCGCCCGCTTCCAGGGCCGCCACGCCGCCCGCACCGCCCGGGAGCTGAAGCTGGGCCGGAGGCTCGCCGCGCGGGAGGCGTCGGGGGAGGCCGTGGAGGCCGCGGCCTGAGCCGCGGGGCCGTCCCCTCGGTCACCCGTCGATCATCGGCGGCGGCCGCTCGGGCTTCGTCGTACCTCGAACGCTTGCCGGACCAGGGGCAGTCGGCCCAGCCTTGGGGTCCGTCCCGGGCTCCGAGCCACGGGACGCGTCGTCCTCGACGAAGGGAGGAAGACATGCGATCAGTCGTCGTCGTCGCGCTCCTGGCTCTCGCTCCGGCCGGATGCGGGGAGGCGCCCGGGGACTCGGAGGGTGCGCCGGGTCCGGGCGCCGCCGGCCCGGAGGCCGCGCGGGAGGCTCCGGCCGAGACGGGGGACGTTTCCCGCGACGCGGGGGAGCGGAACGGGACCCGCGCCGTCTACGTCCCGGCCTATTCCCACATCTATCACCACGTCGGCGACGCCTTCCTGCTGGCCACGACCCTGAGCATCCGCAACACGAGCCCCTCCGACTCCATCAGCGTCACCTCGGTGCGCTACTACGACACGCGGGGTGAGCTGGTGCGCCGCACCCTGGCGGAGCCCCGCACCCTGGAGCCCCTGGGGTCGATGGAATTCGTGGTCGAGGAGCAGGACGTGAGCGGAGGCTCCGGGGCCAACTTCATCGTGGAGTGGCGGGCGGACGGCCCCGTGAATCCTCCGATCGTCGAGGCCGTCATGATCTCCACGCGCTCCGGCCAGGGGATCTCCTTCACGAGCCGCGGGGTGCCGATCGAGGGGCCGCGGAAGTAGCGTCCTCCCGCCCGGGGCCCGGTCACATCGGCCACAGGATCGGCGCCAGGGCGATGACCACGATCCAGAGGACCACGGCCAGCGGCCCGCCGACCCGGAAGAAGTCGGTGAACCGGTAGTTGCCCGGCCCGTAGACCATCAGGTTCGTCTGGTAGCCGATGGGGGTGAGCAGGGAGAGCGAGCCGGCCACCGTCAGGCTGACGAACAGCGCCCGGGGCTCCAGGCCCTGGGTGCCCGCGAGGGCGGCCACGACGGGGAACATCAGCGCCACCGCGCCGTTGTTGGTGATGATCTCGGTGAGGAGGGCGGTGGAGAGGACCACGCCGGCCAGGACCGCGCGGGGGCCGTGGGCGGCGGTGAGGTCGACGAGCCCGCGGCTCACCGTCTCCGCCAGGCCGCTGGCCTCCAGGGCCTGGGCCAGCCCAAGCGCGGCGCCGATCACCAGGAGCACCGACCAGTCCACCGCCTCCCGGGCCTGGCCCGGATCGACGACGTCGAAGGCGACCAGGACGATGACGCCGAGCATCCCGGCCAGGGCCACGTGGAGGACGCCCGAGGTCACCAGGCCGACGATGGCCGCCAGGACGGCCACCGACACGACCACGTCCCGGCCGCCGGGCCGCACCTCGGCGGGCTCCTCCAGCGTCTCCTCGGGCTCCTCGCCGCCCGCCTCGGTGGTGACGAAGAACTCGTCGGCGCCCTCGAAGGCCTCGCGGAAGCCAGCCCCGGTGTCCAGCATCACCACGTCGCCCGGCCGGAGGACCACCTCGCCCACCGGACCCGCCAGGCGCCGGCCGCCCCGGCGGACGCCGGTCACCGCCGACCCGAACCGCTCCAGGAACCGCACCCGCTTCACGGGCGTGCCCACCAGCCGGGAGCCCTCCTTCACCACGACCTCGTGGAGCTCCCGGGCGCGGCCCGAGCGGTCGATCTCGCGCGGGGTCGGCGCGGCCAGCCGCAGGCCCGGCCGGTCGGTCAGGTCCGGCGCCGCCGGCGCGCCCTCCCCCGTGGCCTCGTAGAAGAGCCGGTCGCCGGCCCGGAGCTCCTCCCCGGGGGGGACCGGGGCGATCTCGGTGTCGCCCCGGTTGATGCGGGCGAGCCGGAGGCCGTCCAGCCCCTCCACCCGGGCCTCCTCCACCGTCGCCCCGGCCAGGGGGGCGCCCCCGGTCACCTCCAGCTCCACCAGCAGCGCCCGCTCCCGCTCCTCCTCCACCCGGATGTCGGTCCGGTCCGGGGTCAGGAAGGGGGAGACGAAGATCACGTAGAGGAGCCCGGCGACGGCGCACGGCACGCCGATCCAGGCGAGCTCGAAGAAGCCGAAGCCCGGGTAGCCGTGCGACTGGAGGAGGCCGTGGACCACCAGGTTGGTGCTCGTGCCGATGAGCGTGCAGATGCCGCCGAGGATGGCGGCGAACGACAGCGGCATCAGCAGCTTCGAGGCGGGCACCCCGTGGCGGCGTCCCCAGCGCCGGAGCGCCGGGATGCCCATGGCCACGACCGGGGTGTTGTTGAGGAAGGCGGAGTAGGCCGACACGGGCGGACACATCCGGGCGAGCACGAGGCGGACGTCCCGGTCGCCCTCCCCGAGCACGAAGGCCGTGGCGCGGTCCAGGGCGCCGCTGTCCCGGAGGGCCGCCGCCACCACGTAGAGCGAGCCCAGCGCCATGAGCGTCGAGTTCGCGAAGCCCGAGAGCGCCGTCTCCAGGCTGACGACCCCGGACGCGGTGACGGCCGCCAGGGCGGCGAGCAGGACCGCGTCCGGGCTCCAGAGGTCGGCCGCCAGCGCCGCGAAGGCGAGGACGAGGACCCCGAGGGTCACCAGGGCGTCCGGGCTCATCGTGGTGCGGGCGCTGGCTGTCCGGTGCGTTCCATGGCCTCGGGTCCTGCTCCTGCGCCGTGTCGCGGATCCGGGCGGGTCCGGGCCCGCCCGCGCGCTCCCGCCGACGGGTGATCCCGGCGACCGTCCGTCGGGCGGGCCGCCCCGGGTCCCGGCCGGGGCCGGAGGCTCCGCGCCCGAAGATGGACGGCGGCCCGGCGCGGTGCCAGACCGAGGAGGACCGCGGTGTCGGTCCGAGGGGGACCCCGCCCGTTGCGCGAACGCCCGCCGGCGCGCCACCCTGCCCCGGCTCGTCCGCTCCGGACATCCCCCTTCCTGCGATCGCCGGGAGCCCATGAGCTCTGCCGAACCGAGCCAGGAGCCCACCCAGGAGCTGGCCCGCGACCTGGGCCTGCTCGAGGCCTACACGATGGGCGTCGGCACCATGATCGGGGCCGGGATCTTCGTGCTGCCCAGCATCGCGGCGGCCAACGCCGGCCCCGCCAGCATGGTCTCCTTCGCGGTGGGCGGGGTGGTCTCGCTGCTGGCGGCCCTCTCCCTCTCGGAGCTGGCCACGGGCATGCCGAAGGCCGGCGGCAGCTACTACTACGTGAACCACGCGCTGGGCGGCTTCTTCGGGAGCATCGTGGGCTGGGGCATGTGGTCGGGGCTCATGTTCGCCACGGCCTTCTACATGCTGGGCTTCGGACAGTACCTGACCTTCTTCTGGGGGCAGGTCCCGGTGGCGGGCGCGGCGCTGGCCATGGCCGCGGCCCTGATCTACCTGAACTACCGGGGCGTCAAGGAGACGGGGGCGCTCCAGAACGTGATCGTGGTGCTCCTGCTGGGGCTGATCGCGCTGTTCGCCGGGACCGGCGTCTTCCACGTCGACTTCGGGACCCTGCGGCCCTTCAACCCGGCCGGGTGGGGGGCGGTCGCCACGACGGCGGCCACCGTCTACGTGGCGTTCATCGGCTTCGAGGTCATCGCCAGCAGCGCCGAGGAGATCAAGGACCCCGGCCGGAACCTCCCGCTGGCGATGATCGCCTCGGTCCTCACCCCCACCCTGCTGTACGTGCTCGTGATGCTGGTGAGCACGGGCGTCCTCCCGATCCCGGCGCTCGCCGAGTCCCGGATCCCGGTGGCGGACGTCGCCCGCCGGTTCGCCGGGCCGGTCGGGGCGCTCCTCATGGTCGTGGGCGCCGTGCTGGCCACCGTCTCCAGCGCCAACGCCTCCATCCTGTCGGCGGCCCGGGTCAACTTCGCCATGGGCCGGGACCGGATCCTCACCAACTGGCTCAACGACGTGCACGGGCGGTTCCGGACGCCCTACCGGGCCATCCTGGTCACGGGCGGCGTGATCCTCGCGCTCATCGCCGCCGGCGTGGGCATCGAGACGCTGGCCGACGTGGCGAGCTTCACCTACCTGGTGACCTACGCCTGCGTGCACCTGGCCCTGGTGGTGATGCGGCGGGCCGACCCGCCGGAGTACGAGCCGTCCTTCCGCCTCCCGGACTGGTCGTATCCCGCCCTGCCCGCCGTGGGGGGGCTGGCCTGCCTGGTCATCCTGGCGACGATGCGGCCGGTGGTCCTCCTGCTCGGCACCGGGATCGTCCTGCTGGGCGTCGCCTGGTTCTGGCTGTACGCCCGCGGCCGGGCCGTCAAGCCCAGCCTGGTGGGCGAGGCGGTCGCCCCCTCGGCCGCCCGTCCCGCCGAGGCCGGCGAGCGCTACCGGGTGGTGGTCCCCGTGGCCAACCCCGCCACCGAGCGGTTCCTCCTCCGGCTGGCCGCCGAGGCCGCCCGGGAGCGGGAGGACCCCGAGCTGATCGCGGTCAACGTCATCGAGGTCCCGCCCCAGACCGCCCTCGACCAGGAGCTGCGGTTCGAGGAGGAGCGGGTGAAGATGCAGGGCGAGCTGCTGGAGAGCGCCCGGGACGCGGCGGCCGAGCTGGGCGTCGGCCTGCGGACGCGGGCGCTGGTGGGGCGCGACGCCGGCGAGGCGGTGGTCGACGTCGTCCACGAGGAGCGGGCGGACCAGGTGTTCGTGGGCTGGAGCGGGAAGCGGAGCCGCGCCCGCCACGTGCTGGGCAGCGCCATCGACCCCATCGTCCGGGGGAGCGGCTGCGAGGTGACGCTGGTGAAGCCGGGCGGGGAGACGCCCCGGCGGGTGGTGGCCCTGGTGGGGGAGGGCCCCCACTCGGCGCTGGCGGTGCGGCGCGGTCGGGCCTTCGCCCGCGCCCGCGATGTCGACCTCCACGTGGCCAACGTCCAGCCGCCGGACGCGGAGGACGCGGCCCGTCCCGAGGAGGTGGGCCGGGCGGTGGTGCGCGGCGTCGCCGACCGGGCCGGGATCGACCCCGACGAGTACCGGGACGTCGTGTGGGTCGGGGACGACGTGACCGAGACGATCCTCGCGGAGCTGGGGGCGGACGACCTGGTCTGCATCGGAGCCACCCGCTCCACGGGGCTCGCTCAGGCGCTCTTCGGGTCGATCCCCGAGGAGATCGCGAGCCGGGCGGCGGGCACGGTGGCGATCGTCCGCGAGCGGGAGTACCGGCCGCGCTCGCTGGTGGACGCGCTGGTGGAGCGGCTCGGGGGATGACGGGGCCCCGATGAGCTCGGTCGACCGCTGCGGGAGGGGCCCCTTCCGGTGAGGCTGTTTCCCACGCCCTGGACGCCCCGGGAGGAGCGGAGCGGCGGCCCGCTCCGGACGCTGGACGCCGCCCAGCTCCTGGTCCTCTCCTTCGCGGGACTCATCGCCGTCGGCACGGCCGGGCTGCTGGTGCTTCCCGGCCTCTACACCGGGCCGGGGCTCGGCTTCGTCGACGCGCTGTTCACGGCCACCAGCGCGGTCTGCGTGACCGGGCTCATCGTGGTCGACACGGCGCAGTACTTCACGCCGTGGGGGCAGGCGTGGATCGCGCTCCTCATCCAGCTCGGCGGGCTGGGGATCCTCACCTTCACCACGCTGGTGATCCAGCTCGTGGGCCGCAGGGCGAGCCTCCGGGTCGGGGAGGCGGCGGGCGGCGAGGCGTCGGCCGTCCGGCACCTGGATCCGATGCGGCTCGTCCGGGCCGTGGTGGCCAGCGCCCTCGTGCTGGAGGCCATCGGGGCGGCCGTCCTCTGGTGGAGCTGGAGCGGGGAGATGGGGGCGGTCGGCGCGATCTGGCCCGCCGTCTTCCACGCGATCTCGGCGTTCTGCAACGCCGGGTTCTCGGTGTTCTCCGACTCGCTGATGGGATATCAGAGCTCGCCGCTGCCGGTGCTCGCGGTCAGCGGCCTCGTGATCGTCGGGGGGATCGGGTTCGTCGTGCTGGCGGACCTGCGCGCCCGCACGCTTCGCGACGACGTGCGGCGGCTGTCCACGCACAGCCAGCTCGTCCTGTGGGTGACGGGGATCCTGCTGGTCGGAGGGACCGGCCTCTACCTGGCCTTCGAGTGGAGCAACACCCTGTCCGGCATGTCGCTCGTGGACCGGCTCGTGAACGCCTGGTACATGAGCGTCACGCCGCGGACGGCGGGCTTCAACACCGTGGACTACTCGCAGATCACCAACCCGTCGCTCTTCCTGACCGTCGTGTTCATGGTCATCGGTGGGTCGCCGGGCTCGGCCGCCGGCGGGCTCAAGACCACCACGGTGGCGCTGCTCGGCCTGGTGCTCTGGTCGCGGCTCCGCAGCCGCGAGCACGTCTCCGTCTTCGGGCGGACGATCCCGGAGGAGACGATCCAGCGCGCCGCCGGGCTCACCGTCGGCGGCATCGCGGTCCTGGCCGCCGGGGTCTTCGCCCTCGCCCTGACCGAGTTCCCCGCCCGGGGGCTGGCGGAGCGGACGACCTTCCTGTCGGTGATCTTCGAGGCGCACAGCGCCTTCGGCACCGTCGGGCTCTCGATGGGGGCCACCCCGGACCTCACCACGGGCGGAAGGCTCGTCGTCACCGCCCTCATGTTCCTGGGCCGGCTGGGCCCCCTCGCCGTCGTCTCCGCCATGGTGGTGGGAAGCTCCAGCCGGCCCCAGTATCGCTACGCGACCGAGGACGTGGCCATCGGATGAACGAGCCGGGAGAGAACGGATGAAACGCTTCCTCGTGATCGGGCTCGGCAACTTCGGCTCCTGGGCCGCCCAGTCGCTCTACGCCCAGGGCCACGAGGTCCTCGCCGTGGAGAGGCGGAGCGAGCTGGTGGACCGGTACGCGGACCAGCTGACCCGCGGCGTGGTCGGCGACGGCAGCGATCGGGACCTGCTCGAGGAGATCGGCGCCGGCGACGCCGACGCCGCCGTCATCAGCACCGGCGGGGACCTGGCCACCAGCATCCTGGCCACGATCGCCCTGAAGGACCTCGGGGTGGAGGACATCTACGTGAAGGTCACCAGCCGGGAGGCGGCCCGGGCGCTGGAGGCGTTCGACGTGCAGGACACGATCTTCCCGGAGCGGGAGGTCGCCGACCGCCTGGCCCACCACATCACCTCGACCACGGTGCTCGACTACATCTCGCTCACCGACCGCCACTCGATCCAGGAGATCGCCATCCCCGAGTTCTGGCTGGGGAAGACGCTCCGCGAGCTGGCGCTGCCCGACGAGTACGGGATCCAGGTGGTCGCGGTCTACCACGTCCTGAACGACACCCTGGACGTCGTCCCCGATCCCGACGAGCCGCTGACCGAGTCCGACGTGGCGATCGTGGCCGGCCGGGACGACCGGGTGGAGGCGATGCTGGAGGAGGGCGGCGCGGGAGGCTGAGCCGGCCGCCGTCCCCCTCGCCGCCCGCCGGGCCGCCATCGCCTGCCCCGATGCCGGCCCCCGCGTACGAGCGCATCGGCCGGGCTCGATCCG
>CAZJJO010000077.1:0-8990 GCA_964546375.1 uncultured Gemmatimonadota bacterium | reverse complement strand
GCCGGCTGGGTCGTCGTCGGCCATGGGCGGCGGGGACGAAGCGGGCGGCTCGGGGGCGCGGAGGGGCCTACCCCCGAACCCCGGCGCACGGTTCGCCCGGCGACCGTGGCCGGGGCGGCGGCCGGACCGGAGGGGCGAGCCGGCCGGCCCGGGCGGCCGAGGTCCGCCGGGAGGACGGGGGAGCCGGGTTGTCCGACGGGCGGCGGGACGTCAGTCTCCCTCCCTGCGAGCAGGGCCGCACCGTCCGCTCCCGCGTCCGGCCGCGCCGTCCTCGGCCGGGCCGGGACGCCCCCTCGCGGGGCCGGCGTCGATCAGGGCGGGGAAGGGGGAGGCTGAGATGGAGCGTTCGGAACGTTCACGAGGAGGACGTCGCGGGCTCGCCGACCGACCCTACGCGGTCGCGGCGGGGATCGTGGTCGTCCTCCTCCTGGCCGGCGGGGCCTGGCTCTGGCTCCGCTCGGGGGAGGAGGGCGACCCGTCGGCGGGGACTCCGGGCGCCGCGGACACGGCCGCGACGGCCCCGGCGCCGGCGGACACGGCGGCCGACCTCCCGCCCCCGGACTCCGCCGACCCGCTGATCCGCGATCTGGCGGGGGAGCTCTCGTCCCATCCGCGCCTGGCCGAGTGGCTGGTGACCGAGGACCTGGCGCGCCGGTTCGTGGGCGCGGTGGTCACCGTGGGGTCGGGGCTCAGCCCGCGATCCGAGCTCGAGTTCCTCGACCCGGAGGGCTCGTTCCGCGTCCGACGGGCGGAGGGGGACACCGTGATCGCCCCGGCCAGCTACGACCGGTACGACCCGATCGTGGACGCCTTCGTCTCCCTGGACACCGAGGGGACGGCCGAGCTCTACCGTCGCCTGCGGCCGCTCTTCCAGCGGGTCTACCGCGACCTGGGCTTTCCGGAGGGTGACTTCGACGCGGCGATGGCCCGGGCCGTCGAGACGCTCCTGGCCGTCCCCGTCCCCGAGGGCCCCGTCGAGGTGGAGCCCGACGGCGCCACCGCCTGGGCGTACCGCGATCCGGACCTCGAGGGGCTGGACCCGGCGCAGAAGCACCTGCTGAGGACGGGCCCGGAGAACGTGCGCCGGGTCCAGGAGAAGCTCCGGGAGCTGTCCGAGGCGATGGAGCTGCCGACCCTGCCCGTCTCGGACGGGGAGGACGCCGGCTCCTGAGGCTCCGTCGGGCGCCTCCGCCGGCGCTCGGGTCGGCGGTCCGTCCGCCGGGCCGCCGGGCGGGGGCCCGCTCCGCCGGGCGCGGCGCCGTGGTCCGGAAGGCCGCCCGCCCCTATCCTTCTGTCCGCTCGCCCGCGGCCTCCCGTCTCCGGCCGTCCACGGGGGCCGGCCCGGCCGCGGGGTCATCCGCGAACCCATTCGGAGGTCCACGATGCCTGTGAACCGTCTCCGGCCGTCGACGGCCGGCACCGCCTCGCTCCTCCTCTTCCTCCTGCTGGCCTCTCTGCCCGGCGCGCTCGCGGCCCAGACCACCTACGTCCACGCGGGCACGCTGATCGACGGGCTGGCCGACGAGCCCCGCTCCGAGGTGACGATCGTCGTCGAGGGGAACGAGATCGCCGCCGTCGAGGACGGCTTCCGCAGCCCGGGCGAGGGCGACCGGCTGGTGGACCTGAGCGACGCGGTCGTCCTGCCCGGACTCATCGACCTGCACGTCCACATCGAGGGGCAGACGAACCCGGACCGGTACCTGGAGCGGTTCACGCTGAACCCCGAGGACCGGGCGTTCCGCGCCGCCCAGTTCGCCCGCCGGACGCTGGCGGCGGGCTTCACCACCGTCCGCGACGTGGGCGGGAGCGGGGTCAACACCTCGCTCCGCGACGCCGTCGCCGCCGGCCGCGTCGCCGGCCCGCGGATCCGGAGCGCCGGCCGCACGCTGGCCGTCACCGGGGGACACGGCGACCCCACCAACGGCTACCGGCGCGACCTGCTGGGCGAGCCCGGGCCCCTGGAGAGCGTCGTCGACGGCGTGCCCGCGGCCCGGAAGGGGGTCCGCCACCAGATCAAGCAGGGGGCCGACTGGATCAAGATCACCGCCACCGGCGGCGTGCTCAGCGTCGCCCGCGAGGGCCAGCGCCCCCAGTTCTCCGAGGAGGAGATCCGGACGATCGTCGAGACGGCGGCCGACTGGGGCGTCGAGGTGGCGGCCCACGCCCACGGGGACGAGGGGATGCAGCGGGCCGTCCGCGCCGGCGTGAAGACCATCGAGCACGGCACCCTGATGAGCGAGGAGACCATGGAGATGATGGTCGAGCGCGACGCGTACCTGGTGCCGACGATCACCGCCGGCAAGGAGGTCGCCGAGCGGGCCGAGGAGGAGGGCTACTACCCGGACGTGGTGGTGCCCAAGGCCCGCGAGCTCGGTCCCCGGATCCAGGAGACCTTCGGCCGCGCCTGGCGGGCGGGGGTCCCCATCGCCTTCGGCACCGACGCCGGCGTCTTCCCGCACGGGGAGAACGCCCGCGAGTTCGTCTACATGGCCGAGACCGGCTATCCCGTCATGGACGCCATCCGGGCGGCCACCAGCGTCAACGCCCGCCTGCTGGACATGGAGGACCGGATCGGCGCCGTCGAGGCCGGGCGGCTGGCCGACCTCGTGGCTGTGGATGGAAGCCCGCTGGACGACCCCGCGGTCCTGAAGGACGTCCGCTTCGTGATGAAGGACGGCGTGATCTACGTGCGGGACGGCGAGCGGACGCCGGCGATCGGGGGCGCGCCGTGAGCGGCGGCGAGCCGGAGACGATCGCGCGCGGCGAGTGCCCGCACACCGGACGGCTCGACGCCGGCACCACCGCCGAGGCTGAGGCCTGCGAGGTCTGCGGCGGCACCGACCACCTGCGGCTCTGCCTCACCTGCGGGTTCGTGGGCTGCTGCGAGTCGGAGGGGGCCCACGACCACGAGCACTGGGAGGAGACGGGCCATCCCTTCATCCGGCCGCACCGCCAGGACTACGACTTCCTCTGGTGCTGGGCCTGTGAGGCGTACCTGATGTAGCGGGCCAAAGCGGCCCCCGTCCGGGGCCGCCTCCGTCCCGTCCCTCCCCGCCGGCCCCCGGTGGACCGCCTCCGCGGTGGGCCGTCGCCCCGGTGGACCGTCGTCCGTACCTCCCGTATGTTGCAAGAAATATCGGGTGATCGCGGTCCCTCTTCCCTCTCGCGCGGGAGATTCCGATGGGCCGGGTGTTCTCGTTGCTCTACGGCGGTCTGTCGTATTTCGTCTTCCTCGGCGTCTTCCTCTACGCCATCGCCTTCGTCGGCGACTTCGGGGTGCCGAGGACCATCGACGCCGGCCCGGAGGCGCCGCTGGGCCGGGCGCTGCTGGTCGACGTCCTCCTGCTCCTCCTCTTCGCGGTCCAGCACAGCGTCATGGCCCGCGACGGGTTCAAGGAGCGGTGGACGGAGATCGTGCCGCCCCACCTGGAGCGGAGCACCTACGTGCTGGTGGCCAGCCTGGTGCTCGCCGTCGTCATGTGGGGCTGGCGTCCGATCCCGGAGGCCGTCTGGAGCCTGGAGGGGCCCGCGGCGGCGGCGACGTGGGGGGTCTTCGCGGTCGGCTGGGGGGTGGTGCTCGTCAGCACCTTCCTGATCGACCACTTCGACCTCTTCGGCCTCCGGCAGGTCTGGCACCGGTTCCGGGAGCGCGAGTACGACCACCCGGAGTTCCAGAAGCCCGGGCTGTACCGGTACGTCCGCCACCCGCTGTACCTGGGCTTCCTGATGGCCTTCTGGGCGATCCCCGAGATGACGGTGGGCCATCTGCTCTTCGCGGTCGGCACGACCGGCTACATCCTGGTGGCCGTCCGGTTCGAGGAGCGCGACCTGCTCGAGTACCACGGGGAGGCCTACGCCCGCTACCGCGAGGAAGTGCCCATGCTGCTGCCCCTGGGCGGCGGGGCGGCGAGCGCGGCGGACGACCCCGGGGCCGACGCGCCCGGCCGGTAGAGGAGGAGAGGAGGGGGGTCCGGCCCCGGCGAGCTCTTCAGCCTGAGGGGCCGCCTAGCCCAGCCGGTCCCAGGGCAGCTCGCCCAGCAGCGGGATCCGGTTCATGACCTCCGGGAACCGCGACGGGTCGCCCCCGAGGAGGAAGAGGTAGGCGGCGGCCCCGAGCACCGCCGCCGCGGCCGCCCGCAGGCCCACGCTGAGGACGGCGGGCAGCCAGATCGGGGCGAAGACGATCACCCACGACCAGCCGATCTCCCCGGCCAGCTTGAGGGCCACCAGCACCAGGGTGACCGCCACCAGCAGGTAGTTCCTCCGGTTGCCGCTCATGGTCGGGCTCCCGGGTGGAGACGAGGGAGGAGGGCGGGGACGCTCCGAATTCTGGCGCGGTCCGCCCCCCGGGTGCAAGGTGGGCGCGGGCGGCGACGGGGGGCCCGCTCCCGACCGCCTCGCAGACGGTCCGCCCCTCCTCTAACTTCCGGGATCCGGTCGCCGATCCCGATCCCCCCCGAGCCGACGGACGCGGATGACGTTCCTGGACGACGACGAGATGGTGCCGATCGCGATCCGGCGGAACCGCTGGATTGCGATGCTGGTCGTGCTGGTCGTGCTGGCGGTGGGCCTGTGGCTGACGATGCGCCCGCCTCCTCCGGCCTCCCCCGTGGAGGTGGAGCTGGCTCCCGGGGCCACCTACCTGCGGACGATCCCGGCGGAGGCCGAGCCCGCCCGGGTCGTGTCGCTGGACGAGCTGGGGGTGGGGCCGGGCGATTCGGTGCGGCTGGCCCGGGTCCGGCCGGGCGGGGAGGACGCCGCCGCGGAGGACGGCTTCGTGGCGGTGTTCAGCTCCTCCGACTCGCTGGCCGCCCCGGGCGAGCCCCACCGGGTGCCGGGCGCCCTCGACGCCGGGCCGGACCGGATCACCGGCCGGCACCCCACCCGGGGCTGGGCCACCGACATCCCGGAGGACTTCGGCTTCGGCGGGCCGGATGCGGGCTCGGTCACCGTGGCGGTGCCCGAGGGCGCCCGCTACCTCATCCTGGGCACCGAAGCCCCCCCCGCGTCCGGCGACCCGGAGGGCGGCGCGTCGCCGACGATACGGATCGTCCCGCGGGCCGCCTCGCGCGGGGGCGCCGGCGGCTGATGGCCCGGACGGGCCCCGACGGATCCGCGGACGGGGGGCGTCGCCCCGGCGGACCGGAGGCGGGCGGGATCGGACGGCGCGCGACGAGGACGCGCGACGACGGGATCGACCTCGAGGGAGGCGTCGACGGATGACCGAGGCGGAGGAGGAGATGCGCTCGGACGAGCCGCTGGCCGAGGTGAGCTTCCACCCCAACCTGCGCTGGTACCGGTACCTGCAGGGCGCCGGGATGCTGGTGGCCACGGTGGTGGGGATCGTGGCGCTGCCGGTGTGGGCGGTAGCCGGATGGTGGTGGTCGGAGCGCTACTGGGAGGCGATGGAGTGCAGGCTGGACGAGCGGACCCTCTCCATCGGCTACGGGATCTGGTTCCGCACCGAGAAGTCCATCCCGCTCGAGCAGATCCAGGACGTCTCGGTGCGGCACGGCCCCCTGCTGAACTGGCTGGGGCTCACCAAGCTCAAGGTGGAGACGGCCGGCCAGGGCGCCTCCCAGCAGGCGGCGGGCAACCTGGTGGGCGTCGAGGAGCCCATCGTCTTCCGCGACCGGGTGCTGGAGCAGCGCGAGCGGCTGTCCGACCGCCGCTCGGGTGTGCTCGCGTCGGGAGCGGAAGGGAGCCGCGGCGGCCCGGCCGGCGCGGAGGCCGCCGCCGGGGACGCCGCCGCGCGGGGCGAGGGGACCGCCGCCCTGCTGGCTGAGATCCGCGACGCCGTGCTCCGCATCGAGGAGCGGCTGGGCGACGGCGGGACGTCGTAGCGGCTGGCCGGCCCGGCCACGCCGCCGGGCCCGTCCCTCAGCCCTCTCCCGCCTCCACCGCCACGCTCTCCACCATCGCCTCGACGCCGGCCACCGCGGCGGGTCCGGGGGCCAGGAGGACGGCGACGAGGAGGGGCGCGAGGAGGCGGGCCGGCTTCAGCTTCCCGGCTCCGGAAGCGGGGTGGAGCTGGCCACCTCGCGGTGGAGCTTCCAGCCGTCGGCCGTCCGGTGGAGGACCACCAGGTAGGTGTCGCTCGCCGTCCGGGGCTCGTCGGCGCCCTCGGGCGTCCAGGTCACCGTGCCGGTGCCGATCTCGTAGGCCCAGTCCTCGGCGAGGAGGCGGGTCTCGTGCGGCGTGATCTCCAGCGTGGCGCCCGGCGGGAAGGGAGCGTCCCCGGCGGCGGCGCGGAGCGAGTCGTGGGCGGGGCTCGAGGCGCCGATGACCAGGGCGTCCCCGGTGACCAGGCTGCCCAGCGCCTGCCAGTCGCGGGCCTCCACCGCCTCGGCGTAGCCCGAGCGCAGGCTGTCGATGCCCGCCATCGCCGCGGCGGTGTCGACGGCGGCGGCGTCGGCTTCGCCGGCTGGCCCGGACTGCGGCTGGCACGCGGCCAGGGCCACCAGGCCCGCCGCCGCCAGCGTGAAGGCGGTCTTCGTCGTCGTACTCTTCATCTCTTCTCTCCGATCGCGAGGAGCCCGTCGGGGACGGGGGCGCGCCGGGCCCGGAACCGGGGCCGGCGACTCGTACGAAGACCGAAGGTACGCCGGTCGGCGCCCCGCCGCACGGGGCCTACTCCTCCGGCTCGGGCAGCTCCTCCTCCTGGAGCTCGGGCAACTCCTCCTCCTGGAGCAGGTGCACCTCCCGGGCCATGGGGCCCTTCTCGCCCTCCTCCTCGGTGAACCAGACCGGGTGCTGGGCGTGGAGGTCGTCCAGGGTGGCGCTGGAGAGGGTGTTCTCGTGGAAGTAGACGTCCCGTCCGTCGGGGGTGCGGATGAAGCCGTAGCCCTCGTCGTGCATCAGCCGGACGACCTTCCCGTGCCGGACCGGCTCGCCGCCCTTCCGGCGGCCGCGCCGCATCTGGTCGACGTACTGCTCGAGCTGGCGCCGCATCGCCTGGAAGGCGTCGGTGATGGCGGCGTCCAGGCCCTGCCGCTCGGTGCTCTCGGTCGGGTCCCGGCTCACCACCAGCTCCTTCGTGGGGACGGTCAGCCGGATGCCGATCCGGTACGAGCCGCCGTGCTCGGAGTGCTTGTGGGGCTGCTCGACCACCACCCGGCAGCGGGTGATGCGGTCGAAGTAGCGCTCCAGCTTGTCGATCTCCTCCCGGATCTTCTCGCGGTGGCGCTCGCTGGGATCGACGTCGCGGAAGCTGATCTCCGGCGGGATCTCCATGGTCCGGTTTCCTCCTCGCGGTCGCTGGTCTCGGACGGGCCGGGCTCCTCCGGCGGGACGGCCGCCCGTTCGGTCGCCTCCGGACACCATCTTACACGATCGTCGTCGGCGCGGTGGAGGGGGCCGCGCTCCCGTCCGACCGTGCACCTGTACAGGTGGGAGTCCCGGCGGGACCGCCCGCGGACGGCCGGTCGGTCGACGCCGGTTCGGGGGAGCGGAGCCCCGTCGGATCCCCCGCCCGGCCGGGGTGGGGCTGGTGCGGGAGCGGATCGTCGGGCCATTGTGGGCGCGCGGAGCGATCGGTCCGGCGCCGGCGAGCCCGGGGGCCGGGCCGCGAGGACCCGCAGGAGAGGCACCTCCATGGCGAACCGACCCACCGATCCCGACTCCGACGACGACCGGGTGGAGTCCCTGTACCGGGACCTCTTCGAGCTCTCCCGCGACGGGATCTACCTCTTCCGTCCGGACGGCACCATCGAGCGAGTGAACCGGCGCGCGGTCGAGCAGACCGGCCGTCCGGAGGACGAGCTGGCGGGCGGCACCACGGTCCTGGAGCTCCACCCGGAGGAGGCGCGCCCGGACGCCCGGGCCGCGGTCGAGGCGGTGCTCGAGGAGGGCTTCGTGCGGGTCGAGCTCCCCTTCGAGCGGGCCGGCGGCGACCGGTGGATCGGGGGGATCTCCGCCTCGCTGGTCGAGGTGGAGGGGGAGCCCCGGATCCAGGCGGTGGTCCGCGACGTCACCCGCCGCACCCGCACCCGGCGGGCCCTGCGCCGGGCCAAGGAGCGGCTGGAGGGCATCTTCGACATCGTCCCGGTGGCCATGACGATCCAGGACCCCGACACGCACGAGTTCCTGCGGGTCAACCGGGCCTTCGTCGAGATGTTCGGGTTCGAGCGAGAGGAGGTCCTGGGCGGTCCCGAGCCCATCGCGGACCTGTGGGAGGACCCCGAGCAGCGCCGGCAGATCAACCGCCGGATCGGACGGGGCGAGACGGTGCGCCAGGAGGAGGTCGCCTTCCGGAACCGGGACGGCGAGCTGTTCCACACGCTCTTCTCCATGACCGAGCGGTCGGTGGGCGAGGAGCGATGGCGCATCGGCGCCGCCCAGGACATCACCCCCCGGGTGCGGGCAGAGCGGGAGCTGGAGCACCGGGCCCTGCACGACCACCTGACCGGGCTCGCGAACCGGGCGCTCTTCTGGGACCGCCTGGAGCACGCGCTGGCACGGGCCCGGCGGACCGGCGAGCGGGTGGCGGTGCTCTTCCTGGACCTGGACGGCTTCAAGCGGGTCAACGACGCCCACGGCCACGCCGCCGGGGACGAGGTCCTCCGCCGGCTGGCCGGCCGGCTGGACGAGGTGGTCCGGGAGCAGGACACCCTGGCCCGGCTGGGCGGCGACGAGTTCGGTATCCTCCTGGAGGCCCTGCAGGACGAGGAGGAGGCGCTGGAGGTGGCCCGTCGGGTGGTGGAGGAGCCCTCGACCCGGATCGAGGTGGACGGCGGGTCGATCGAGCTGGCGCTGAGCTGCGGCGTGGCGTTCGCCGGCGGCCCCGACGATCGCCGGGAGGACCTGTCCGCCGCGGCCGACGAGCTGGTCCGGCGGGCCGACCGGGCGATGTACGTCGCCAAGGAGGAGGCCGGCTCGGCCTTCCGGACCTACGACGCGGCGGGATGACCCCGCCCGGCGCCGCCGACGGCGGGCCCGGAGCGCGGGCCGGCCCGGGCGGCGAGGCAGGCGGCCGAGCGGCGCCCGGGCCG
>CAZJJO010000076.1:5367-9379 GCA_964546375.1 uncultured Gemmatimonadota bacterium | reverse complement strand
CGGCGCCGCTGGAAGGGTCGGGTGCCGGCCGGTAGCTTGCGGCCGCGAGACCGACGCCCCGTCCGCCGGTGATCCACGGGAGCCGCCCCTTGAGCGAGAGCGCCGTCACCCGCGTCTGCTCCTGGTCGGGGCCCCGGAGCGTCTCCACCGCGCTGATGTACGCCTTCGCCCAGCGGGCCGACACGCGGGTCGTGGACGAGCCGCTCTACGCGCATTACCTGGCCGCCACCGGCGCCGACCACCCGGGCCGCGAGGCCGTGCTGGAGGCGCAGAGCGCCTCGGCGGAGGAGGTGGTGCGGGAGGTGATCCTGGGCCCGGTGGACCGCCCGGCGCTGTTCGTCAAGAACATGGCCCACCACATGGTCGGCGTGGACCGGTCGTTCCTGGCCGAGCTGGTGAACGTCTTCCTGATCCGCCATCCCCGGGACGTGCTCACCTCCCTGGTGGAGACGATCCCCCGGCCGGCGATGCGCGACACCGGCTACCGGGCCCAGCTCGAGCTGTTCGAGCACGTGACCGGGCGGCTCGGCCGGACGCCGATCGTGGTCGACTCGCGGGACCTCCGGAACCGTCCCCGCGCGGTCCTCTCGGAGCTGTGCGAGCGCGCCGGGATCGGCTTCGACCCGGCCATGCTCTCCTGGGAGGCCGGACCCCGCCCGGAGGACGGCGTGTGGGCCGGGCACTGGTACGACGCGGTGCACGCTTCCACCGGCTTCCGGCCGTACGAGCCCAAGGACGCCGAGGTCCCCGACCGCCTCTCGGACCTGCTGGACGAGTGCGTCGCCATCCACGACCACCTGGCCGAACACGCGATCCGGCCGTCCGAGGTCGACGACGCCGCGACGAGCGCCGCCCCCGAAGGGAGCCCCGACCCGTGACCGAGACCCATCCCACCCTGCCGGACCCCCGCAACGAGTCGCTCCTCGTGCACGTGGACGGCGAGCTGGTGCCCCGCGAGGAGGCGAAGGTCAGCGTCTTCGACAGCGTGGTGCAGGGGGGCGACGCCGTGTGGGAGGGGATCCGCGTCTACGACGGGAAGGTCTTCGCCCTGGCGCCCCACCTGGAGCGGCTGCGGCGGTCGGCCCGGGCGATGGCCTTCGACGAGATCCCGCCGGAGGAGGAGCTGCGGGAGGCGCTCTTCGCCACCCTCGAGGCCAACGGGATGCGGGACGAGGCCCACGTCCGGCTCACCCTGACCCGGGGCGAGAAGGTCACCTCCAACATGGACCCGGCGGTGAACCGGTCGGGGCCCACGCTGATCGTGCTGGCCGAGTGGAAGCCCCCGCGCTTCGAGGACGCCGGCGGGCTGCGGCTGGTCACCGCCTCGGTGCGCCGGAACCCGCCCGACAGCCTCGACTCGAAGATCCACCACGCCAACCTGATCAACAACGTCCTGGCCAAGATCGAGGCCAACGCGGCCGGCGCCGACGAGGCGGTGATGCTCGACCCGGAGGGCTACGTGGCCGAGACCAACGCCACGAACCTCTTCTTCGTCCGCGACGGCGAGGTGCACACGCCCCGGGCCGACTTCTGCCTCCCCGGCATCACCCGCGGCATCGTCCTCGACCTCTGCCGCGAGCACGGGATCCCGGCGACCGAGAAGCGGATCAGCCCGGCGGAGATGTACGCCGCCGACGAGTGCTTCACCACGGGGACGGTGGGCGAGCTGGTGCCGGCCCTGGAGATCGACGGGCGCGCGATCGGCGACGGGACGGAGGGGCCGGTCACCGGCCGCCTGCGCGAGCTCTACCGGGAGCTCACCGAGCGGGAGGGCGAGCCGCTGCCGTTCTAGCCGCTGCCGCTCCGGGCGGCGGCGGCCCTTCCCGCCCCGACGCGGCCGGAGGACCCTCCTCAGCCGCCCCCGGCCTCCACGTGCCGCGCCGCCAGCATCGAGAGGTCGTCGGGCTCCAGCCGCCTCCCTCCGCCGTCGACGGCCCGGACGCCGGGGCCGGGGTCCCCCTCCACCGCCCCGCAGACCAGCAGGACCTCCGTCCCCGCCGACCGGGCCCGCTCCAGGACGCGGCCCACGATCTTGCCGGCGGCGCTGCTGGCGTCGAAGGCGCCCTCGCCGGTGATCACCAGGTCCGCCCCGGCCAGGGCCCCGTCGAAGCCCGTCCGGGCCAGGACCCACCCGGAGCCCCCGGTCAGCTCCGCGCCCAGGAAGGCCGCCAGGCCCGCCCCCAGGCCGCCCGCCGCGCCGGAGCCCGGCCGCGCGCCGACCCCCCCGGCGTCCAGGTCCTCCGCGAGCCGGTCCGAGAGCCGCTCCAGGCCCTCCACCAGCCGCTCGACCTCCGCGGCGGTGGCGCCCTTCTGGGGGCCGAAGGTCCGGGCCGCGCCGGCGGCGCCGTTCAGGGGCGTCTCCACGTCGGCCAGCCCGAGCACGGGCACCGCCGGCCGCCGCCCCGGCGCGATCCGCCGGAGGCGGGGGAGGGCTCCCCCGCCCGGGGCCAGCTCGCGGCCCTCGGCGTCCAGGAAGCGCCAGCCGAAGACCCGGGCCATCCCCGTGCCGCCGTCGGTGGTGGCCGAGCCCCCCAGGCCCACCACCACCCGGGCCGCGCCCCGGGCGACCGCGGCCCCGATCAGCTCGCCCACCCCCCGGGTGTGGGCCCGCAGGGCGTCCTCCTCGCCCTCGGGCACGCGGTCCAGGCCGCAGGCGTCGGCGCTCTCCACCACCGCGGCGCGGGAGCCGTCGCCGTCCGCCGACCCGGCGCCCTCCCCCCCGTCCGCCTGCCCTCCGTCCGGCGGAGCCGCCCTCCCGTCCGGGTCCGTCCACAGGATCCGGGCCGGGGCCGTCCCGCCCAGGGGGCCGGTCACCGACAGCTCCTCGACCGCCCCTCCGGCCCCGGCGGCCCGGAGCGCGTCCAGCAGGCCCGGCCCGCCGTCCGAGAGGGGCAGCTCGCGGACCTCGGCCTCCGGCCGTGCGGACCGGACGCCGCGGGCCAGGGCCGCCGCGGCCTCGGCGGCGCCGAGCGTGCCCTTGAAGGCGGTGGGGCAGACGAGCACGCGCACGGTCCCTCCCGGTGCGGAGCGGCCCGCCGGCTGGCGGCGAGCCGCGGGATGCGCCTAGCTTCCCGGCGACGATGCTTTCCCCTCAACCTTCCGCCCCCTCCGTCGACGGTCCAGGGGTCCCCGTCCCGGAGACCGGCCGGGGAGGGCGAGGCCGGCCCGGCCGGGGGGCGAGTCCGGCCGCCGGCCTCCGGCGCGGATGATCCCCGACGACTTCTTCGGGCCCCGCGACGGGACCCTGGTGATCGGCCACCGCGGGGCCGCCGCGGCCGCCCCGGAGAACACCCTCCCGTCGCTGCGGCGGGCGCTGGCCGACGGCGCCGACGCCGTCGAGTTCGACCTCCGGGCCACCGTCGACCGCCGCCTGGTGCTGATCCACGACGAGACGGTGGACCGGACCACCGACGGCTCGGGGCGGGTGGCCGAGATGACGCTGGAGGAGCTCCGGGAGCTGGACGCCGGGCACGCGTTCACCATCGACCGCGGCCGGAGCCATCCGTTCCGGGGGGAGGGGGTGCGGATCCCCACGCTGGCCGAGGCGCTGGAGGCGCTGGACGGGCGCCCCGCCATCGTCGAGCTCAAGTCGGAGGCCGCCGGCCGGCGGCTCGCCACCTGGCTGGAGGAGCGGCCCGGGGCCGCCCGGCGGATGCTGGTGGGCGGCTTCGAGCCCGAGGCGGCGGGGCCGCCCTCCCGGCTGGCCCGCTGGCGGGGCGCGTGGCAGGACGAGCTGGTGCCCTACGTGCTGCTGGGGAAGGTGGGCCTGGCCGGCCTGGCCGTCCCGGACGCCGACGCCGCGGTGGTGCCCGAGCGTAAGGGTCTGGTGCGCATCGTGACCGGGCGGTTCGTGGACCGGGCCCACCGGGACGGGATGGGGGTGCACGTCTGGACGGTGAACCGGCCCGACCGGATGCGGGCGCTCCTGGAGATGGGCGTCGACGGGCTTCTGAGCGACGCCCCGGCCCGGGTCCGCCGGATCCGGGAGGAGCGGGCGGCCCGGAGCGGCTGA
>CAZJJO010000076.1:0-5267 GCA_964546375.1 uncultured Gemmatimonadota bacterium | reverse complement strand
CCATGCCCCGGACGATCCTGCACGTCGACATGGACGCCTTCTTCGCCTCGGTCGAGGTGCGGGAGAACCCGGAGCTGGAGGGCCGGCCGGTGGTGGTGGGCGCCGACCCCGAGGAGGGCGAGGGCCGGGGCGTGGTGGCCGCCGCCAGCTACGAGGCGCGGGAGTACGGGATCCACTCGGCCCAGCCCATCTCCGAGGCCTGGCGCCGCTGTCCGGACGCCGTCTTCCTGCGCCCCCGCGGCGACCTGTACCGGGAGGTCTCCCGCTCGGTCTTCTCCGTCCTGGAGCGCTACACCGACCTGGTGGAGCCGCTCTCCATCGACGAGGCCTTCCTGGACGTGACCGCCAGCCGCCGGCTCTTCGGCGACGGGCGGGAGATCGCCGCGCGGATCCGCCGGGAGGTCCGCGAGGCGGAGGGGCTCACCGCGAGCATCGGGGTGGCCACCTCCAAGTTCGTGGCCAAGATCGCCAGCGACCTGGAGAAGCCCGACGGGCTGGTGGTGGTCCCGCCGGGCGAGGAGCGGGCCTTCCTGGCCCCGCTGGAGATCGACCGGCTCTGGGGCGCCGGCCCGAAGGCCGTCGAGCGGTTCCGCGAGCTGGGCGTGGGCACCATCGGCGAGGCCGCCGACCTGCCGCTGCGCCGGATGATCGAGGCGTTCGGCGAGGCGCGGGGGCGCCGCTTCCACGAGCTGGCCCGCGGCGTGGACGAGCGGCCCGTCTCGCCCGAGAGCGAGCGGAAGTCGCTGGGCAAGGAGCACACCTTCCCGCGCGACGTGGCCGACCGGGAGACCGTGGCCCGGCGGCTGCTGGCGCTGTGCGAGGACACCGCGCTTGCGCTCCGGCGCAAGGGGCTGGCAGGGTCCACGGTGACCCTGAAGCTGCGGTGGGAGAGCTTCGAGACCGTCACCCGGCAGACCACCCTCGACCGGCCGGTCCACACCACCGAGCGCATCTGGCCCGCCGCCCGCGAGCTGCTGGCCGAGAGCGACCGCCCCGAGCGGAAGGTCCGGCTCGTCGGGGTGAGCGTCTCGGGCCTGGTGGACGAGGACGCCCGCCAGCTCACCCTCTTCGGCCGGGAGGGCGAGGCCGCCGACGAGCGGGTGGCCCGGGCCGTGGACGCGGTGGCCGAGCGCTTCGGCGAGCGGGCGCTGACCCGGGCCGAGCTCATCGGCCGGCCGGGCCACGGGCGCCCCGAGCCCCCGGGGGAAGGGGAGTCGGGGGAGGAGCGCGAGGAAGCCGGCGAGGAGCCGCCCACGTGATTACGCCTTCTGCGTAACACCTTCGGCCCGCACACCGCCGCCCCGGAGACGAGGAACCCGATCCAGAGCAACCAGGAGGACGCGATGGTCGAGCCCCCCGAGTACGACGGCCCCACCGGCGAGGAGGCCCCCGATCTCCCCTCCCGCCGGGAGGCCCTGGAGCTGATGCACGAGTACACGGAGAACGAGAACCTCCGGAAGCACATGTACGCCGTGGAGGCGGCCATGCGGGCCTACGCCGGGAAGTACGGCGAGGACCCGGCCCGGTGGGGGCTGACCGGGCTGATCCACGACTTCGACTACGAGCGCTGGCCCAACGAGGACCGGGTGCCCGACGAGGACCACCCGGCCCGGGGAGTGCGGATCCTGGCCGAGGAGGGCTGGCCGGAGGACGTCCGCCGCGCCGTCCTGGCCCACGCCCCCTACACCGGGGTGCCGGCCGACTCGCGGATGGCGAAGGCCCTGCGGGCGGTGGACGAGCTGACCGGGTTCATCGTGGCCTGCGCCCTGGTCCGGCCGAACGGGATCATGGACCTCGAGCCGCCGTCGGTGACGAAGAAGATGAAGGACGGCTCCTTCGCCTCCGGCGTCGACCGCGATCACATCCGCGAGGCGGTGGACGAGCTGGGCGAGGAGATGGACGAGCACATCGCCTTCGTCGTCGACGCGATGCGCGGCATCGTCGACACGCTGGGCCTCAGGGGCCACGGGGGCGAGGGTGTCTGAGGACACGCCGCCCTGGCCCGGCCGTCCGGAGGGGGCCCAGGAGTCCCACATGGACACGATCATCGAGCCCTTCCGGATCAAGAGCGTCGAGCCGATCCGGATGACCAGCCGGGAGGAGCGGGAGCGGTTGATCGCCGGGGCCGACTACAACGTCTTCCGGCTCCGGGCCCGGGACGTCCTCATCGACCTGCTCACCGACAGCGGCACCGGCGCCATGAGCGCGAACCAGTGGTCGGGCGTGATGCGGGGCGACGAGTCCTACGCCGGCTCGGAGAGCTTCTACCGCTTCGAGGAGACCATCCGGGACATCTTCGGCTTCCGCCACGTCATCCCCACCCACCAGGGCCGGGCCGCCGAGCGGATCCTCTTCGCCACCACCTGCTCGCCCGGCGACGTGGTGCCCAACAACACCCACTTCGACACCACCCGCGCCAACGTCGAGGCACAGGGCGCCGAGGCCGTGGACCTGCCCTGCGACGAGTCCCGCGACCTCGCCTCCCGGCATCCCTTCAAGGGGAACATCGACCTGGAGGCGCTGGAGCGGACCATCGACGAGCACGGGCCCGAAAGGATCCCGCTGGCCATGATCACCGTCACCAACAACTCCGGCGGCGGCCAGCCGGTCTCGATGGCCAACCTCCGGGCCGCCTCCGAGCTCTGCCGCGAGCACGGGATCCCGCTCTACCTGGACGCCTGCCGCTTCGCCGAGAACGCCTACTTCATCCAGCAGCGCGAGGACGGCTGGGGGGACGCGTCGCTGAAGGAGATCGCCCGGGAGATGTTCGCCTGCGCCGACGGCTGCACCATGTCGGCGAAGAAGGACGGGATGGCCAACATCGGCGGCTTCCTGGCCACCGACGACGAGGAGCTGGCCCGCGAGGAGAAGGACCTGCTGATCCTCACCGAGGGATTCCCCACCTACGGGGGCATGGCCGGCCGGGACCTGGAGGCCATCGCCGTGGGCCTGGAGGAGGCCCTGGAGCCGGACTACCTCAGCTACCGGATCACCTCCACCGCCTACCTGGGCCGCCACGTGGCCGACGCCGGGGTGCCCATCGTCGAGCCGCCCGGCGGCCACGCCGTCTACCTGGACGCCGACGCCTTCTGCCCGAACGTCGAGCCGCTGGAGTACCCCGGCATCGCACTCTGCGTGGAGCTCTACCGCGAGGCCGGCATCCGGGCCGTCGAGATCGGCAGCGTGATGTTCGGCCGGGAGGACCCGGAGACCGGCGAGGAGGTGCCGGCCCGGAACGAGCTGGTGCGGCTGGCCCTGCCCCGGCGGGTCTACACCCAGAGCCACGTGGACTACGTGGTGGAGGCGATCCTCAACGTCTGGGAGCGCCGCGAGGGGATCGGCGGCTACCGGATCACCGAGGCGCCGCCGGTCCTGCGCCACTTCACGGCCCGGTTCGCTCCGCTGGAGGGCTGAGGGGCGGCCGCCGACCGCAGGGTGTCGCCCGCGAGGCGTCAGCCCCCGGCGGGCTCCAGCCTCACGTGCAGCTCGGTGAAGTACAGATCGTGGGGGACCTCGAAGGCCGACTCGGTCCCGAAGAAGAGCCACAGGCCGCCGCCGTCGTCGGCCCGGACGGCGATCGTCTCCTCCACGGTCACCGTCTCCTCGGCGAACGGCACGGCCTCGCCGCAGCCCGGCCGCCCGTTGCGGACGTCGCCCAGCGTCAGGGCGTTCTCGCCCGACCTTCGCTGGCTCCCCTTGTCCACGCTCAGGCGGACGTCCCCGTTCTCGTCGACCACCCGGGTGGGCTCGGTCGCCGCCGCGCCGGCCTTCACGACGACGTTGGTCCCGACCCCGACCTCGCAGTTTTCGCCCACGTCCGAGGCGAAGCGGATCTCGAAGCCCGCGCGGTACCGCGTCCCCGGCTCCAGCCCCTCGACCCGACGCTTGAAGTACATGAAGAGGTCGTCGGAGAAGTTGTTGCCGCGGTGGAAGAGCGACGGTCCCCCGAGCGGGTCGGGCAGCGGTCGGGGCCCGGCCTCGAAGCCGACCTCCCCGCCCCGGCCCTCCGGGAAGTCGGTGAAGTCCGCCTCCCAGCCGGAGGGGTCGTCGCGGAAGTCGAAGTCGAGCTGTCGCGCCTCCGGCGGGGCGGTGGCGTCGGAGCAGCCGGCGAGGCCCGCCGCGGCGGCGAGCAGGACCGCCAGGGCCGCGGCGCGCCTCGGGGTCGGGGCGGTGGACACGGTCTCCATCGTCGACTCCGTCCTCGTCGTGAAGCGTCGATCGCGGTCTCCGGGCGTGTGGATCTCTACGGTCCCGCCTCCCCGGCTGTTTCGTCGCCCGGGGCGCGCCTGCGGAGGCCGGGGCGCCCGGATAGGTTGGAGGATCGAACGGCGGGGCACGGCCCCGGGCCCGCGAGGAGCGGTCGATCGCCGGGTCCGTCGACCGATCCCCGTCGTCCCGCCCCCGTCCCGAGTTTCGCACCTTCGAGGAGCCCGCACGTGTCCGCCACCACCATCGCCGTCATGGTCCTGATCCTGGGCTTCGTCTGGGGCGGCTTCGCCCTGATCCTGGCGACGGCCGTCCGCCGGGAGCGGGAGAAGACCGCCGACGGGGAGCCCGGACCGGCGTGAGCGGGACGCGGACCGTCGCCCTGGCCGCGGCCCTGGCCCTGGTCGCCGGCTGCTCGCTGCTCCAGCCGAAGCCCGCCGAGAACCCGGACGCTCCGGGCGACCGCGCCGCCGCCGACACCGCCGCGGGCCCGGCCGCCGCGGCCACGGACACGGCCCGGGCCGACACGGCCGGCGGGGACCCCGGTCGACCGGCCGCCGACAGCACGCTCCGGGCCCTGCGCGACTCGGCCCGGGCGATGCGGGAGCGGCGCGGCCACCGGGCCGACTCGGCCCGCGGCGAGCGGGAGCGGCGCCCGGCCGCCGACAGCGCGGACCGCTACCCCCACGGCCCCGTCACCGTCACGAGCGTCGACAGCCTCGAGACGCTCGGGCCCGTCTACACCCCCTACGACCGGGGTCCGGTGATGCGGACCGGCGACTACCTGGACGGCCTCCTGCGGGCGGCCCTGGTGCCCGTGATCCGGGACCTCGACCTCTCGCCCGAGACCTGGGCCCGCTTCTGGGTGCTGGTGGGGCCGGAGGGCCGGGTCCGGGCCACCGACATGCACCTGGGCTCCGGCCACGCCGCCTTCGACGCCGCCGCCCACGCCGTGGCCCAGCGGCTGCGCTACCTGCCGGCCGAGCGGGACGGCGAGCCCGTGCCGGTGTGGGTGCTGGCCCGGATCTCCCTGCTGATGGGCTGAGCCGGCGGGTCGGCCG
>CAZJJO010000075.1:0-9575 GCA_964546375.1 uncultured Gemmatimonadota bacterium | reverse complement strand
TCCCTCCTGGCCGCCCTGGGCCTCGCCGGCCCGGCGGGGCCCGCCGCGCCGGCCCAGCAGGCCCCCGACACGTCCGCGGCCGGGGCCGGCGGCCCGGCCTACGGAGCCGCCGACCGGGCGGAGGGCCTCGAGCTGGACGGGCCCGGCGTGGTGCTGGAGGGGATCCCCTTCGGCGCCGAGGTGCGCCGTTCGGGCGACGGCGACGGCCCGCCGGTGGCCTGGCGGCTGGAGACCGCCGGGGGCCGGACCCTGGCCTCGGGCGAGCTGGCCCCCGGCGAGGCGGCCTCGCCGGAGGAGCTGACGGTGGAGCCGGGCGAGGAGGCCACGCCGTTGCGCCTGCTCGCGGGCCCGGAGGGGCGCGCGGCGGACGCCGCCGATCCCCCGGTCCTGCCCGGCTGGATCAGCCTCCTCCCCCCGCTCTTCGCCATCGGCCTGGCCCTGGTCTTCCGCGAGGTGGTGATCTCGCTCTTCCTGGGGGTGTGGCTCGGCGCCTTCTTCCACGCCGGCCTGGACCCGCTGGCCGCCCTGTGGCGGACCATCGACCGGTTCGCCGTCCCCGCCCTGGCCGACCCCGACCACGCGGCCATCATCGTCTTCTCGCTGCTGCTGGGCGGGATGGTCGGCGTGATGGCCAAGTCCGGGGGGACGAAGGGGATCGTCCAGGCGCTCCGGCCCGTGGCCACCACCCCGCGCCGGGCGCAGCTCGCCACCTACCTGTCGGGCCTGGGGATCTTCTTCGACGACTACGCGAACACCCTGATCGTCGGGAACACGATGCGGCCCCTCACCGACGCCATGAAGGTGTCGCGCGAGAAGCTGGCCTACATCGTCGACTCCACGGCGGCCCCGATCTCGGCCATCGTCTTCGTCTCCACCTGGGCGGGCTTCGAGATCTCGCTCATCGGCGACGGCCTGCAGATCGCCGCCGGCCAGGCGGCGGGATCGCCGGAGACGGCCGAGGCCCTGGCGGCGGCCAACCCGTTCACGGTCTTCATCCACAGCATCCCCTACCTCTTCTATCCCATCCTGGCCCTGATCATGGTGGGGCTGGTGATCTGGACCCAGCGGGACTTCGGGCCGATGTGGGAGGCCGAGAACCGGGCGAGCCGGGGCGACGGGCTCCACCGGGAGGACGCCATGCTCATGGCCGACACCTCCGGCGGAGCGATGGAGCCCAGGGAGGACGCGCCGGAGCGCTGGTACAACGCCGCCCTGCCGGTGCTGACGGTGATCCTGGTGGTGCTGGGCGGCCTCTACTTCGGCGGCCGGGCCGAGGCGGGACCGGGGGCCGACCTCTGGTCGGTCTTCGGCGCCGCCGACCCCTTCGCCGCCCTGCTCTGGGGATCGCTGGCCGGCTGCGTGGTGGCCATCCTCCTGGCGGTGGGCCAGCGGATCCTGGATCCCCGGGAGGCGATCGAGGCCTGGCTCGGCGGCCTCCGGGCCATGGTGCTGGCGGCGGTGATCCTGGTGCTGGCCTGGTCGCTGAGCGAGGTGACCGAGGTGCTGGGGACCGCCCCCTACCTGGCGAGCGTGCTGAGCGAGGGCCTGCCGCTGTTCCTGCTGCCGGTGCTGACCTTCCTCACCGGGGCCGCCATCGCCTTCGCCACCGGCACCTCCTGGGGCACCATGGCCATCCTGCTGCCCATCGTCATCCCGCTGGCCGTCTCCCTGGGCGGCGGCGTGGACTTCGACGGGGGGGCGCGCTACACCGTGCTGCTGGGCAGCATCAGCGCCGTGATGGCCGGCGCCATCTGGGGCGACCACTGCTCGCCCATCTCCGACACCACGGTGATGAGCTCCATGGGGACGGCCTGCGACCACATGGACCACGTCCGCACCCAGCTGCCCTACGCCCTGCTGGTCGGCGTGGTCGCCATGGCGCTGGGCGACGTGCCCACGGCGCTCGGGATGTCGCCGTGGATCAGCTACGCGGCGGGGGCGGCCGTCCTCTTCCTGGTGCTGCGCTTCGTGGGCGAGCGGGACGACGCCTCGCCCCAGTGGGAGGGGGAGCGATAGCGCGGAGGCCGCCGCGGGCGGGCGGAGGTCCGGACGACGGACGGCTCGCAGGGGTGCGCGGCCGGCCCGCCGCCCGGGCCGTCCCCGTCATCCGAGCCGGCGGTCGACCTCCCGGGCCCGGGCCCGCTCGGCGCTGAGCCCCGCCACCGCCCGGCGGTTCCAGACGGCCGCGGCGGCCACCAGCGCGGCCCCGAGCCAGATCGCCGCCGTCGCCAGCCAGTGGCCGGCGAAGACCAGCGCCGCGCCGGCCCAGGTCAGCCGCGCGGGGCTCGGGTCCCGGTGGTAGCGGCGGTCGGTGGCCAGCGACCAGAGGGTGGTGCCCAGCAGCAGGGCCAGCAGGGGGAGCAGGACGGTGGGCTCGAGCAGCGCCCCCAGGCCGACCGCCGTGGCGAGGTCGACCACCGGCCCCGCGTCGGTCAGGAAGAGGGCGAAGACCACGCTGCTCCAGGGCGCCCACCGGTCCGCGTGCATCGTCTCGCCTCCGGGCTCGTTCGGGGTTCGTCGGCGACGGTCTCGCCCCGGAACCTAAGCGCCGTCGGCCCTCGGCGGCAGGCCGCCGGTCAGCCGGCCGCGGGCCCGACCGGGGTCACCGCCTCCTCGCCGGCCAGGACGCGCCGGACGTTCTCGGCCGCCAGCTCCCACATCTCCGCCCGGGCCCGGTGGGTGGCGCTGCCCAGGTGGGGGAGCACGAAGCAGCGGGGGTGGTCCCGGACCCGCCCGGGGACGGACGGCTCGTCGGGATAGACGTCCAGCCCGGCGGCGGCCAGCGGGCCCGACTCCAGGGCGTCCACCAGGGCGTCGTGGTCCAGCAGCCCGCCGCGGCCGGTGTTCACCAGCACCGCGCCCTCCGGCATCCGGGACAGCCGGTCGGCATCCACCAGGCCCTCGGTCTCCGTTGTGAGCGGCAAGTGCAGTGACAGCACGTCGGAAGCCGCGACGATCTCATCCAGATTCTCGACGCGCTGCGCCCCCACCTCCGCCTCCAGCTCCGGGCGGGCCGAGCGGTTCCAGTAGCGGACCTCCATCCCGAAGCCCGGCGCCCGGCGGGCGGTGGCCGAGCCGATCCGCCCGGCCCCCAGGACGCCCAGCGTCCGCCCCTGCAGGGCCCGCCCCCGGAGCTGGGTTGGGTGCCAGCCCTCCCAGCGGCCCGAGGCGGCCAGCTCCAGCCCCTCGCGCAGGCGGCGGGCGGCGGCCAGGATCAGGGCCCACGCCAGGTCCGCGGTGGCCTCGGTGAGCACGTCCGGCGTGTTGGCCACCACCACGCCCCGCTCGGCGGCCGCCCCGACGTCCACGTTGTCGTAGCCCACCGCGTAGTTGGCCACCACGCGGAGCGCGGGCAGCCGGTCCATCTCCGCCGCCCCGACCCGGCGCGACAGCAGGGGGACCAGGGCCTCCACCCGGGGGTCCCCGGGGATCGGCTCGTCCGCGCCCACGAAGGCCGTCGTCCGCTCCCCGGGCCAGGCGGGCTCGTCCCCGCAGATCTCCCGGATCTCCTCGGCCACCAGGACCACGCCGCCGGGGGCGTCCCGGGCGGCGTCGCCGGGGGCAGACCGGGCGGCTCCGTCGGCGCCGCTCACGTCTCCTCCCCGTCCAGCCGTTCCAGCCGCTCCACGGCCTGTTCGATGCGGGTGAGCGTCCGCTCGCGGCCCATCAGGTGGAGCACGGTAAAGATGCCGGGGCTCACCGCCACCCCCATCAGCGCCACCCTCAGCGGATGGATCAGGTCGCCGGCCCCCTCGCCGCGCTCGTCGGCCAGGCCGCGCAGGGCCTCCTCCAGGGGGTCGGGCTCCCAGGGCTCCACCCGGCGGAAGACGTCGGCCAGCGCCTCCAGCCGCCGGGCGGCCGCCCCGGGCTCGTCCCAGAACCGCTCCACCGCCTCCTCCTCGTAGGCGATGGCCTCGGCGAAGAAGGGGCGGACCTGGGCCACCAGCGCGTCGACGGTCCGGGGGCGACTCTTCACGGCGTCGATCACGGCCAGCAGCCGCTCCTTCTCGTCGAGCACGGCCCGCGGGTCGAGCCCCTCCTCGGCCAGGCCGTCCAGCACCGGGTCGGCCAGCCGGCCGGCCGGGGACCGCTTGATGTGCTCGCCGTTGAGCCACTCCAGCTTCTCGACGTCGAAGACGGCGCTGCTCTTCACCACCCGGTCCAGCCCGAAGGCCTCGACCAGCTCGGGCCGGTCCATCACCTCGCGCCCGTCCCCCGGCGACCAGCCCAGCAGGGCCAGGAAGTTGACCATCGCCTCGGGCAGGACGCCCCGGTCGCGGAAGGCGCCCACCGACGCGGCGCCGTGGCGCTTGGAGAGCCGCTCGCCGTCCTCGCCCAGGATCATCGGGACGTGGGCGAAGACCGGGGGCTCCTCGCCCAGCGCCCGGTAGATGAGGATCTGCTTCGGGGTGTTGGAGAGGTGGTCGTCGCCCCGGATCACGTGGGTGACGTCCGCGGCCAGGTCGTCGGAGACCACGGCCAGGTTGTAGACCGGCGTCCCGTCGGAGCGGAGCAGGACGAAGTCCTCCAGGTCGTCGTTGGGGAAGGAGGTGGGTCCGTGGACCGCGTCGTCCCAGGCCGTCTCCCCCTCCGGCACGGCGAAGCGGACGGCGTGATCGTCGCCCTCCGCGGCCCGCCGGGCCGCCTCCTCCTCCGGCAGATCCCGACAGCCCGAGGGGCACCCTCCCACCGCGCCGGCCTCGTCGGGATGCTCCATCTCCGCCGGGCAGAAGCAGCGGTAGGCGTGGCTCGAGGCCACGAGACGGGCCACGTCGTCCCGGTGGCGCTCCACGCCGTCGGCCTGGTGGACCGGTCCCTCGTCGACGTCCAGCTCCAGCCAGTCCAGGGCGTCCAGGATGGCCGCCGTCATCTCCTCGCTGGAGCGCTCCTCGTCGGTGTCCTCGATCCGGAGGAGGAAGTCGCCTCCGTGCTTCCGGGCGAACAGCCAGTTGAAGAGCGCCGTCCGGGCGCCTCCGACGTGGAGGTGACCGGTGGGGCTCGGGGCGAATCGAACGCGGGGTCGGTCCATGGTCTCGACGGGTTCGGGGTGGGCGGTCCGGCCCTGGCGGGCACGCGGCCGGGACCAGCGGCGCGAAAAACCCGTGCCAGTCCGCCCCCCCGGCCGGCGGGACGGCCCGTGCGGCTTCCATCTTGCACCGAGGGGCGGGCGAGGACCCGGCCCCGGCCGGCCGGCGCCACGGCCGACCGGACGCACTGCCGCGACCAGCAGGGAGAGCCGATCCCATGAGCGCCGAAGCCCCCGACGACCGAGACGTGTTCGTCCTCCCCGGGCTCCGGAGCCCGTTCGCCAAGATCGACCGGGAGCTGGCCGACCGCGACGGGCTGGGCCTCTCGGTTCCGGTGGTCCAGCAGACCGTGGCGGGCCCGCGCGGCCTCGGACGGGACCGCGCCGGCGAGGTCGACCTGGTGCTCTGGGGACAGGTGATCCCCGACCTCCGGGTCAGCAACTGGGGGCGGGAGGTCTGGCTCGAGAGCGGGCTGGACCGGAGCGTCCCGGCCCAGAACGTCTCCCAGGCCTGCGGCACCAGCCTGGCCGCCGCCACCCACGCCGGGGGCCAGGTGCGGGCCGGGGCCCTCGACCTGGCGCTGTGCGGCGGGGTGGAGTCGATGTCCTGGACCGACCTGGGCCTCTCCCCCGGCCTGAGCCGGGCCCTCCGGCGGGCCGGCCAGGCGGGGAGCCCCGGGCGGGCGCTGAAGGCGCTGGGAGAACTGCGCCCGGGCGACATCGGGCTCCACGTGCCCACCGCCACCGAGCGGACCACGGGCCTGACCATGGGCGAGCACGCCGAGCTGATGGCCCGCGACTGGGACGTCGGCCGCGAGGAGCAGGACCGCGTGGCCGTGGAGAGCCACCACCGGGCGGCCGAGGCGGCCGAGGAGGGCTTCTTCCGCGACCTGCTCGTCTCGCCGGGCACCTTCGGGGTCGACCGGGACGCCCTGGTCCGGCCGGACACCTCGACGGAGGTCGTCTCGGGCCTGCCCCCGTCCTTCGACCGGGAGGAGGGGACGCTGACGGCCGCCAACTCCACGCCGCTCACCGACGGCGCGGCCTGCGTGTGGGTGGCCAGCGCCGAGGGCGCCGGCCGGCTCCCGGGCGCCCTGCCCCGGGTGCGGCTGCTGGACTGGGAGCAGGCGGCCGTCGACCCCGAGCGCGACGGGCTGCTGATGGCGCCGACCCTGGCCGTCCCCCGGCTGCTGGACCGCCACGGGATGCGCTACGACGACGTGGCCCTGTGGGAGATCCACGAGGCCTTCGCCGCCCAGGTCCTCTGCACCTACGAGGCGCTGGAGGACCCGGCGTGGGTGCGCGAGCGCGCCGGGGTGGACCGGGAGATGGGCCCCTTCCCCGTCGACCGCGTCAACCCGCACGGCGGGAGCGTCGCCCTGGGCCACCCCTTCGGGGCGACCGGGGCCCGGATCCTGTCGCAGGCGGCCCGGGAGCTGGCCGAAGAGCCGGCCGGGACCCGGGGCGTGGTGAGCATCTGCGCCGCCGGCGGCCTGGGCCACGTGGCGCTGCTGGAGGCCGTCTAGGTCGGACGCGGCTCCGCGACGCCGGGGGGATCCTTCCGGCCGGCGGGCTCCGCCCCCGCGGGCTCCGTCCCCCGGGCCGGCGGCCGGGCCAGCAGCGTCGCCGTCACCACCAGGGCCGCGAACAGCCCCGCCCCCACCGCCAGGTGGAGCGCCCGCAGCCCGTCGGGCAGGCCGCCCAGCACCATCGCCGCGCCCACGGCGAGCTGGGCCGCGGCCCGGCCCGCCGCCGCCAGCGCCCACCGGCGGGCCGCGTCGTCGCCGGGCCGGCGGCGGCCGACGTGGCGGGGGAGCCACAGGCACCAGCCCACCAGCCCGTAGGCGGCCAGCCGGTGGAGCCAGTGGAGCTGGATCCGCCAGCCCCCCCCGGGAAGGACCGTGCCGTTGCAGAGGGGGAAGCCCTGGCAGGCCGGGGCCGCCCCGAGGTTGGCCACCAGGGCGCCCAGCAGGACCACCGCGAAGCCCGCGCCGGCGCCCAGCCACCCGGTCCGGGCGGCGCCGTCCGGCAGCCGGACCCTGGGACCCGCCACCGCCAGGGTGGCCCCCACCAGGAGCACGGCGAGCAGGGCCATGGCGGTGCCCAGGTGGAGCACCACGGTGGACGGCGGCAGCTCCAGCCACACGGTCACCGCCCCCAGCATCACCTGCACCGCCAGCAGGACGAGGGCCGCCGCCGAGAGCCGCCGGATCCCCCGCCAGCCCTCGCCGCGGCCGGGCCACCAGGCCATCACCCCGGCCGCGGCCACCATCACCCCCAGCACCGCCGCCACCACCCGGTGGCTCCACTCGAGGAAGGTGGGCAGGTCCATCAGCGGGATCAGCCGGCCGTGGCAGAGCGGCCAGTCCGGGCCGCACCCCATCCCGCTGCCGGTGATCCGGACCCAGCCGCCGAGCACGACCAGCAGCCAGGCGGTGACGGCGGAGACCAGGGCGAGCCGTCCCCACCGGCGGCGGGCGGGGGAGGCGTGGGCGGTCGGAGGGGCCATCTCGCAGGACGTCCGGGAGGTGGTCGAGGGGCGGCCCCGCGGGGCGGGGCCGGGGCGCTCGCGCGGTTTGCGCCGGGCGCGTCGCGGATGCGACCTTCGGGCTCGCCCGGCCGCGCCCCAACTTAGGGCGTGTGCCGGACCGCCGCCACGCTCCCGGCCTCCGACCGACGCCGTCCGCTTCCAGCCGCCCGCGCCGATGAAATCGCTGACCGAGAGGCTGTCGCTCTTCGCGGTGCGCCGCCTGGCGCCCCGCCTCCGACCGCACCTCCGCGAGCTGGGCGTCGCGGGCGTCTGCCTGGTGGCCAGCGGCGCCATCGGGCTGGCCTTCCCCGCCGTGGTCGGGCGGCAGATGGACGCCGCCTTCCTGGAGCAGAACCTGGGGCGGCTGGACGTCATCGCCCTGGTCCTGCTGGGGCTGTTCGCGGTCCAGGCCGTCCTCAACTACCTGGAGGTCTACTACCTGGGGGCGGTGGCCGAGCGCGTGATCACCGAGCTGCGCATCGACCTCTACGACCGCCTGCTCCGGCTCTCCCCCGGGTTCTTCACCGAGACCTCCTCGGGGAAGCTGACCAGCCGGCTGGCGTCGGACTGCTCGACCCTCCAGAACCTCCTCTCCCACCAGGTGGCCGAGCTGCTCCGACAGCTCCTCTACCTGGTGGGCGGGCTGACCCTGCTGGCCCTGCTCCACGGCCGGCTGATGGTGACGGTCCTGGTGGCGGCCCCGGTGGTGGTGGCCCTGGCGTTCGGGGTGGGACGCTACCTGCGGCGGCGGAGCACGGAGGTCCAGGACCGGATCGCCTCGGCCCACGGGGTGGCCGAGGAGGCGCTGGGCCAGATCCCGGTGGTCCAGAGCTTCGTGCGGGAGGAGTGGGAGCTGACCCGCTACGTCACCCGGATCCGCGACGCGCTGGAGGCGGCCCTCCGCCGGGCCCGCGCCCGCGGCGCCTTCTTCGGGGCCCTGACCTTCCTGGCCTTCGGCGGCATCGTGGTCGTCCTCTGGCAGGGCGCCCGGATGGTGGCCACCGGGACGATCACCGCGGGCGAGCTGGTGCAGTTCCTCCTCTACGCGGTCCAGGTGGCCGCCGCCGTCACCGCCCTGGGCTCGGTGTGGAGCGGCTACCAGGAGGCCCAGGGGGCGGCCCGCCGGGTCTTCGAGCTGATGGAGGTCGAGCCGTCGGTGCGGACGCCCGAGGAGCCGGCCCCGCTGCCCCCGGACGGGCCCGGCGAGCTGACCTTCGAGGAGGTCTGGTTCCGCTACGGGCCCGACGAGCCCTGGGCCCTGCGGGAGGTGGACGTGCGGATCCGGCCGGGCGAGGTGGTGGCCCTGGTGGGCCCCAGCGGGGCCGGCAAGACCACCTTCACCCGGCTGGTCCCCCGCTTCTGGGACCCGACGCGGGGACGGGTCGGCCTCCACGGCACGGACCTGCGCGAGGTGGGGCTGTCCGACCTGCGGCGCCGGATCGGCCTGGTGCCCCAGCAGCCGACGCTCTTCGCCGGGACCGTGGAGGAGAACATCGCCTACGGCGACCCGGGGGCCGACCGGCGGGCGATCGAGCGGGCGGCCCGAGCGGCGCACGCGCACGGCTTCGTCGAGGAGCTGCCCGAGGGCTACGGCACCGTGGTGGGCGAGCGCGGGGTCCGGCTCTCGGGCGGCCAGCGCCAGCGCATCGCCCTGGCCCGGGTCTTCCTGAAGGCCCCGGAGATCCTCCTGCTGGACGAGGCCACCAGCAGCCTGGACACCGAGAGCGAGCGGCTGGTCGAGGAGGCGCTCTCCTCGCTGATGGAGGGACGGACCACGCTGATCATCGCCCACCGGCTGGGCACCGTGCAGCGGGCCGACCGGCTGCTCGTGATGGAGGGCGGCCGGATCGTCGAGGAGGGGTCGCACGAGGCCCTGCTGGCGGCCGACGGGCTCTACGCCCGCCTCTACCGCGGCCAGCTCCTGGACCCGGCGGGGGAGCCGGCGTGACGGGCGGCCCCCGGCAGCGGACCGTGCGGGCGGGCGGCGGCCGAGACGGGGCCGCCGCGGCCGCGGCGCTG
>CAZJJO010000074.1:0-9633 GCA_964546375.1 uncultured Gemmatimonadota bacterium | reverse complement strand
CGGCCGTCCGAGCAGCACTTCATGTGGAGGACGACGAAGACGACCTGCTGCGTCACCCCGTTCAGCGTCACGTCGAGGGTCGCCTGGAGGGGGGGACGTCCGGCGAAGGCGTCGTCGAACTCGGTCAGGATCACCCGCGCGTCCACCAGGTCGGCGATCGAGTCCCTCCAGGCGAGGCCGACCTTCAGCTCGGTGTCGCCGAAATCGCGGTAGAACTCGGGCCCGTTCACCACGTGGCTCTCGTCGGCGAGGAAGCCGGTGTAGCCGTCGAGCTGGGCCTCCAGGTCCTCCCAGTGGCTCCCGATGGAGATCTCCTGGACCGCCCAGACGTCCATCCCGGCTCCGAGGATCACGTCCCGTGCGTTCTCGAGCTGGAGCTGCTCGTCGGTCGGCCCGTTCTCGGTGTTGCCGAACCACTCGAGGTTCCAGGTGGCGACGTCCAGCGTCGCGTCGCCGCCCCTGTCCGGAACCGTGGCCAGGTCCGGGCCCCCGGGGGCGGGGCCGGCGGGCTCGAAGACGCTCTCGCATCCGGCCAGCAGGACCGGAACGGCCAGCAGGAGCAGGGCGCGCGGACGGAGAAGGCGTTGGGATCGCATGCTCGTTTCCCGGTGAGACGGCGGAGGCGGCGAGCGCGGTCCGTCGCAGCGACCGGACATGATGTCCGATCACAGATACGAATACAGGGATATATACGTGTGCTGTCAAACAGGAGGGGTCCGGGGATGGCCATGTCCGGCGAGCGAGGGGACTTCGCTCGTCCCGGTCGCCGTGACCGGGAGGGCGTCGAGGCGGGCGTCATCCCGGCCGGCGCCGGACGGTTCCCGCCCCTACCACGTACCGCGACCCCCGGTGGCCCGGGGGTCGTCGTGCGGCTCGACCGGGGACCGCCTCGGGGCGGCCCCCGCCGGCCCGGCCCTCAGGCGTGCAGCCGGGGGTCGATCAGCGCGGCGCCGCAGAGCGTGGTCAGTCCGATGGCGATGATGCTCATGGTGCTTCCCTCCGTGTCTATGGTGAGGGCCCCGGTCGGGGCCTCCGTCTCGGGGTCGTCCCCCTTCGCTGTCCACGGCCCCCTACGGGGCGCCTCGGAGGGTTGTTTCAGACCGGCCGCGGGCCGCCCGTGCGCCCGCCCGGCCGGGCCCGGGATCGGGCCCGGAGTCGAGGCCGGGATCGGGAGCCGGGGGCAACCGGCGGAGGCGTCGGCGGACCGCCCGGGGATCAGCCGCCCGGCGTCCCCGGCGGCATCGTGAGCACCCCGGCGGGCCGGGCCAGCCCGAGCCGGCGGGCCAGCCCCGCGGCCGGCCGTCCGGCCTCGCCCACCTGCCGCAGCAGGGACGAGACCGCCTTCTCCTCGCTGCTCGCGGGCCCTTCCTCGAGGAACTGCTTCCAGGCGGGGGTCGGCCGGGGATACCGCTTCAGGGCCAGCTCCGCGTCGGCCTCCAGCTCCAGCGCCTCGCGGATCCGGTCCAGGGCGGTCCGGTAGCCGCCCAGCGCGTCGACGAGCCCGATCCGCCGGGCGTCCTCGCCCGACCAGATCCGGCCGCGGGCGACCTTCTGCAGCGAGTCGAGCTCCAGGCCCCGGCCCTCGGCGGCCTTGGCCGTGAAGTCGGCGTAGACGCGGTCGAGCCAGGCCTGGAAGCGTTCCCGCTCGTCCTCGTCGAAGCCCTCCAGCGTGCTCCAGATGTCGGCCCTGTCGCTGGTCTGGACCGCGTCCCAGTCCACGCCCAGCTCGTCCCACATCTCGTCCGTCACCGGCTTGAAGTTGAGCACGCCGATGGAGCCGGTGACGGTGGCCGGCTGGGCCACGACGGCGTCGGCCGCCATGGCCACGTAGTAGCCGCCCGAGCCCGCCACGTCGCCCATCGACGCCACCACCGGCTTGCCCGCCTCGCGGGCGCGGACGACCTCGCGCCAGATGGCGTCGGAGGCGACGTACGAGCCGCCGGGGCTGGCGACCCGGAAGAGGATCGCCTCCACCTCGTCGTCCTCGACGGCCGCCCGGAAGGCCGCCGTCACCGTCTCCGAGCCCATCGAGGGCGACCACATCGACCACTCGAACTCGCTCTCGCCCCGCACCACCGGGCCGGTGCCGTGGATCAGGGCGACCTTCGTGCCCTCGTCCCAGGCGCCGCCGGCCCGCTCCAGGTAGCGGGGGAGGTAGAGCAGCTCGAACTCCTCCTCGAAGCGGCCGAAGAGGTCGTCGTAGACCTCGTCCCGGTAGGCCGTCCCGTCCGCCAGGCCCGCCTCCACGGCCTCCCGGCCGAGGAAGATCCCGCGGTCGAAGAGGTCGGCGACGGTCGCCGTGTCGAGGCCCCGTCCCTCGGCGATGCCGCGGACCATCTGGCGGAACTGCGACGCCATCACGGCCGAGGTGGCCTCGCGGTGCGCCTCGGTGTAGGCGGTGTCGACGAAGACGTTGAAGGCGTTCTTGTACTCGTGGCGGTGGTCGCCCTCGATCCGGACATGGAGGTTCTCCAGGGCCCGCGCGTAGAAGGGCGTCTCGACCCGAAGGCCCGTCAGGCCGACGTCGCCGGAGGGCTGGAGGTGGATCTCGTCGAAGGCGGTGGCCAGGTAGTAGGCGGCGTTGCCGGGCCCGACCTCGCCGAAGGTCTCCGACCAGGCCACGGCCGGCTTGCCGCTCTCCCGGAACCGGAGCACCGCGTCGCGGATCTCCTGCACCCGGCCGAGCCCCATCCCGTGGGCGCCCACCTTCGCCACCAGGCCCACGACCCGGTCGTCCTCGGCCGCCCGCTCCAGCGCCGAGACCACGTCCAGCACCGTCGGGCCGTCCCCGTGGAGCTGCTGCGAGGCGAAGTCCCCGGGCACGTTCTCGATGTAGCCCCGCTCGAGGTCCAGCTCGAGGACGGTCCGGTCGGGCACGTCCCCGGGCCCGCCCCACAGCAGCGCCGCGACGAGCCCGCCCGCCACGAGGACGAGCGTCAGCGCGCCGAGGCCGACGAGGAAGCGTCGGAAGCCGCGGCGGAGGCGCCGGGGACGGGAAGCGGGGGCGTCGGGAGCGTCGGGCATGGCGTCACCTTCGGTTCGATGTTCGGTCGGATGCGGGCGTCGCGGGAACGGGCCCGGGGATCGAGCCCGGAGAGCGGGGGGCGCGGTCCCGGTCCGGTCGGCGGCCGGGAACCGCCCAATCTAGCGCGACAGGGTGCCGGAGGGAAGCCCGAAGGAGGGGCGGGATCGGCCGACGCCGCTCCCGTCAGCCCGGCTCCACCCGCCCGGCCGCTCCGTCCACGGTGACGATCTCGCCGTCGCTCAGCTCCTCGGTGGCCCGGCCCGTGGCCAGGACGGCGGGGATCCCGAACTCGCGGGCGATGATGGCCGGATGGGAGAGCAGCCCGCCGGCGTCGGTCACCAGGGCGCCGACGCTGGGGAACACCACGGACCAGGTCGGCGAGGTGATCGGGCAGACCAGCACGTCGCCGCTGCGGACCTTGTCGAACTCCTCCTCCGAGCGGACGATCCGCGCCGGTCCCGTGTAGCGTCCCGGCGACGCGCCGACCCCCTCCAGGCGCCCCTCCTCCGGTTCGGGCGTCGGCGTCTGGAGGTCGTTCTCCACCGTCCACAGGAGCGCCCGCATGACTTTCCGCCCGGCCGGAGGCAGGACGGCCGGGTCGGGCGGCGGACCCGGGTCCTCGCCGTAGGACGGGGGCCCGGGATGCGCCAGCGCCCACCGGCGCTCGCCCTCCCGTCGGCGGGCGACCGACCGCAGGTCCCGGGGCTCCTTCAGCCAGCCGGTGACCTCGTCCTCCTCCAGGAAGAAGACCTGCCCCGGGCGCTCGAGATGCCCGGCCGCCGCCATCCGTCGGCCGGTCTCCAGCGACGTGAGCCGCAGCAGGCCGAGCACCGAGAGGGCGAAGAACTCGTTGTCCTCGCGGACCGGATACGCCCGCCGGGCGCGCTCCAGCAGCTCGTCGAAACGCGCCCGCGCATCGGGGCGGTCTTCGAGGAGACCCCGGGCCTCCTCGATCCGCTCCTCCCCCGGATCGGCCGTCTCGACGGCCGCGCCTCCGTCGTCGGCGCGCTTCTCCATCTGTTCGCGCACCAGCCCCAGCACCATCTCCGGGCGCTCCCGGAAGGTGGGGCTGCCGAAGTCGTAGTGGAGGACGCGGAGGCCGTAGCGCTCCTGGTAGCTCTCGAAGCGTTCCGCGAACTCCGGCGCCTCGCGGCGGAGCCGCTCGAGCCGATCGCCCCCGGCCTCGTCGAGGATCCGCCGGACCCGCGGGTCGTCCGCCCCCTCCCGTGCCAGCTCCTCGAGCGCCCGGCCGGGCTCGGCCGACATCTCGGAGGCGCCGCCCAGCATCTCCGCGGCGCGGCCCTTCTCCCAGCCCAGCTCGTCGCGGCAGAAGAAGACGAGGTCGCTCACGGCCAGGAAGAAGGGCGGGAAGAGCCTGAAGTGGACGCGCAGGGCCCGCTCCGCCGTGTCCACCGTCTCCCGGAAACGTCGTCCCAGGGCCTTCCGGCCCAGCGCCTCCAGGTCGACGGCGTCGGCGCGCCGGATCCACCGGCTCAGCTCGGGACGCCACTCGTCCCACCAGCGCCGGACGTGGGCGTCGGCGCGGTCCTCCTCGAGCGCCGTCCGCGCCCGCCGCATCTTCGCCCGGAGCGGGGGGACGAGGCGGACGAGCATCCAGAGGAGCCACGACGGCGGGGCGGGGCCTTCCCGTCCCCCGGGCGGGACGATCCGGGAGTAGGGCCATCCGCCGATCTCCCGGATCTCGAGGCCGTCGACGAGGAGGCCGAACTCCCGGAACGCGTCGGCCACCGCCTCCCGGTAGCGGGGGACGTAGATCGACGCGAACAGGGGATGGAACGGCCGGGGGAAGTGCGCCTCGTCCCGGAACCAGAAGCCCTCGTCGGGCGGGTCCGCGGGGATCGGCACGGGCTCGACGTCCGTCCCGGCCGTGATCGGTCGGGCCTGCAGCAGGTGCAGCTCGCCGCCGTCGCCGACGGCCCACTCGACGTCCTGCGGGCCCTCCAGCGCCTCCTCCGCCCGCCGGGCCAGCCGCGCCACCCGCCGGGCCGTGGCCCCGTCGAGGACGGCCTCGGGGCCGCCCTCCCGCTCGGCCTTCCCGTCGACGACCCGCCACCGCTCCGGCGTGCGCTCGCCCGACACCAGCGCCTCGCCCGGTCCGGCCACCGCCTCCACGACGACCGCCTCACGGGCGCCGGTCCGCGGGTCGGCCGTGAAGGCCACGCCGGACGCCTCGGCCGGGACCATCCGCTGGACGATCAGCGCCAGGGGAGGCCCGCCGCCGGGGTCGGCGTCCTCGCGGGCGGACCGGTAGGCCTGGACGTGGTCGGCGGCGCCCGCGGCCCGGCAGCGCCGGACCGCCTCCTCCAGCGCCTCCGGGCCCTCGACGTCCAGCTCCGTCCGGAGCTGGCCGGCGTAGAAGGCGTGCGAGCCGTCCTCGCCCGCCGCCGACGATCGGACCGCCAGGGGACCCGGGCCGAGCCGCCGGGCCGCCCCCTCCAGGGCGCGGGCGACGTCGGGGTCCAGCTCCGGCGGACCGTCCGAGGAGGCCCGGTCCTCCCCTCTCCCGCCCGGGCCCCGGGAGGCGGGAGCCAGGACGGGGTCGGGCAGCACGAAGCCCTCGGGCACGGGCAGGCCGGCCCGGAGCAGGCGGCCGAGCGTGCGGGCCTTCCCCCCGACCTCCTCGAGCGGTCGGTCGGCGGCCTCCGCCAGCGGCACGAGGATCCCGGTGCCGTTCCCCTCCGGCTCCGGCCCGGGCGGTGTCGATCGCGAAGCGGTCATCGCTCCCTCCTCGTTCGCCGGGTGGACGCCCGGCGGCGGGCCCGCCGTCAGCTCCGGTCGTCCGCGTCGGCGCCGTCCGGGGGATCGGCCTCCTCGCCGTCGCCCGCGGCGCGGCGGCGGAGGTCGGCGAGCAGGGTCTCCACGGCCCAGGACACGGCCTCGGTGGCGTCGTCGTCCTCGAGTCCGAGCTGGTCGGTGAGGACGACCCAGGCCAGGGAGCTGGCCAGGTAGCGGACGACCGCCGAGGCCCGCCGCACCGCACCTTCGGGCAGCTCGCCCGCCGCCTCCTCCACCTTCTCGCGGAACACCCGGTCACGGACCTGTCGCGTGCGGGGCTGCCGGTCCGTGCCGAGGGCCCCGACGGCCACCGCGCGGACCAGCCGCGGATGGTCGGCGAACAGCTCGAAGGCGGGGCGGACCTGCCGGGCGATCTCGTCCGCGCTGTCGGGGAGCAGCGGGAGCCCTCGCGCCCGGAAGAGCGCGTCCAGCTTCTCGGCCAGGGCGTCCAGCAGGGCGTCCCGGTCCGGGAAGTGGCGGTAGACGGTGCGGTGGGAGACGCCGGCCCGGTCGGCCACGTCCTGGACCGAGAAGTCGTGGAGTCCCTGATCGACGATCGTCTCCGCCAGGGCGTCCAGGATCGCGTCCCGGGTGAGGCTCTTCTGCCGCTCGCGGAGCGACGGGGCCTCCGGCTCGGCCGTCCCGTCCGGCACGTCGTTCCCCCGTTGAATCATAGATTATGACTCAATGTCATATATTATGACAGACGGTGACGAGGTCAAGGGTGGCCGCGGCCCCGACGCGTCCGGGGCGCTCGGCCGCGGGCGGAGCGGTTCCTCCGGTGAGGATCAGCCCGTCTTCCGCGCCACCACCAGCGAGAAGCCCGGCTGCCGGAGGTCCTTCCGCTCGCACGAGGGGAAGCCGGCGTCGGCGAGCCACCCGCGCAGGCGCTCGTACTCGTAGGAGCGGCCGCCCGAGAAGAGGAACAGGTTGAAGCCCATCAGCGCGGCCATCGTCCGGGCGAAGCGGGAGCCGGAGACCCCGGCGAGCTGGTCGACCAGGGCCAGGACGCCCCGGCCGGTGGTGGCGTCGGCCAGCTTGTCGAACAGCTCCCGGTTGCCCTCGGGCGAGAGGCCGTGGACGATGTTGCCCAGGAAGGCGAGATCGTACCCGCCGGGCAGCTCCTCGCGCTCGAAGTCCCGCCCCAGGAGCTCGATCCGGTCCGCCGTCTCCGGATGCTCCTCCAGGGTCCGCCGGGCCGACGCGAGGCCGATCTCCCAGTCCAGGACGGTCCCCTCCAGGTCGGGGTGCTTCTCGCAGAAGGCCACGGTGTAGAGACCGTGGGCGCCGCCCACGTCGAGCATCCTGCGGGGCGGGGGGGAGAGATTCACCTTTCCCGCCACCTCGTCCACCGTCAGCGAGCCGAGCCAGCGCATGGCCGCCTGGTAGCCGCGCCCCACCTCGCCCGAGCGGACCGGCTCCCAACCGAAGACGCCGTCCTCGGGCGCTTCCCGGACCCCCGGGTCGCCTCCAGGTGCAACTCCGCCTGTGCCCGGAAGAAGGGGGCCATGGTGGCCAGGTCCCCGATCGGCAGCCGGTCGGCGGCGACGGGGGTCAGCCGGTAGGTGCCCCCGTCCTCTTCGACGTAGCCCAGGGGCACGAGGGCGTCCAGCAGGTTCTGGAGCCCGCGCTCGGAGGCGCCGGTCTCGCGGGCCAGCCCGGCCAGCTCCTTCGGGCCCTCGTCCAGGCGCTCGAAGACCTCGAGCTCCATGGCGGCGATCATCACGCCGATCTGGAAGAGGGGGACGGGGCCGTCGAGGAGCAGGGGAGGGATCTTCCCCCGCCGGGCGAGGAATCGCTCCAGGACGTTCGGCAGGACGGGCATCGGTCGGCCTCCCGTGTCGACACGCCGGGCCGGACGACTCGGTCGTTTCCGGGCGCCGCGGATCCGGCCCGCCCCGGCGGCCCGACCAGCGCCGCCGGCGCGGAGGCGCGACGCTCCCGTACGTTACGACACGTGGTTCCGGCGGGCCAGGGGCGGGCGTCCGTGTCAGGAACGAAACCTGAAGGCTGGTCGGCGTCGGCGCCCGGTCTGCGTCTCCTCCGGGCCGGCCTGGCGGGTGGGGCCGGCCGGGGGACGGCCGCCGGACCGGGCCCCGGATCGCGCGAGTTTTCGTTGCGTCGACGAGAGGACCCCGTGACGTCGATCGAGTGGTGGCATCGGAACCGCTGGCGGCTGTACGCGCCGGTCTACGACTGGGCCGCCCGGCCCCTGGAGCGGGGCCGGGAGCGGGCGGTCGAGCGGCTGGATCCGGGGCCCGGCGACCGGATCCTGGTCCTGGGGTGCGGCACCGGCGCCGACCTGCGCTACCTGCCGCCGGGGGCGCGGATCACCGCCGTCGACGTCGCCCCCGAGATGGTCCGCCGGACGGCGGCCCGGGCCGAGGCGCTGGGGCTGGACGTCGACGCCCGCGTCGGGGACGCTCTGGACCTGGACCTCGAGGACGGGACGTTCGACGCGGTGCTGCTGCACCTGGTGCTCTCGGTGGTCTCCGAACCGGACGAGGTCGCCGCCGAGACCGCCCGGGTCCTGGCGCCGGGCGGGCGGGTGTCGATCTACGACAAGTTCGTGCCGGAGGGGGAGGAGCCGTCCCTGCTCCGCCGGGCCCTGGAGCCGGTCGCCCGCTTCCTCTTCTCGTCGCTGACCCGCCGGCTCGGGCCGATCCTGTCGGCGGGCGGCCTCGTCGAGGAGGGGCCGCGGGAGCCGGCCCTGGGGGGGCTCTACACGGTCACCGGGGCGCGTCGCGCGGGGGAGGCCTGAGCGGACCGCCCCCCGCCCGCTTCCGACGCCGGGGCTTCCTCCCGCGCGCGGCCGAGACCAGCGGCCAGGGGATGGGTCCCGACGGGGCCACGGTCTCGATCCCGCTCCGCCCGGGCCCGAGCGCCGGAGCGGGCGCGCCGGTTGCCGGCGCCCGCCGGATTCCGGCATATTGACGGCCGTCACAGGGCCCTTCGCCGCGCCCCGCGCGGCGGCGCGGCACACCTCGCCCCGAGGGGAGTCCCATGGCCGCCCCGAGCGCCATCACCCGGCTGCACGTCAACGGCGACGTCCACCAGGTCGGCGTGCCCGCCCACTACACCCTCCTCGAGACCCTCCGCTACGTGCTGGGCCTCACCGGCTCGAAGCAGGGGTGCGACAAGGGGGACTGCGGGGCGTGCACGGTGCTGCTGGACGGCGAGCCGGTCCTCTCCTGCATCACGCCGGTCTGGGAGGCAGAGGGCCGCGAGGTGATCACCGTGGAGGGGCTGGCCTCGGCCGACGGGCCCCACCCCCTCCAGGACGCCTTCGACCTGAACGGGGCCGCCCAGTGCGGCTTCTGCACGCCGGGCATCCTCTGCTCCGCGGCGGCCCTGCTGGAGCGGAACGACGAGCCGGACCGCCAGGAGATCAAGGAGGCGCTGTCGGGCAACCTCTGCCGCTGCACCGGCTACACGAAGATCTACGACGCGGTGGACGCGGCGGCGGACCGGGTGCGGGAGGGGGAGTCGGGCATCCCCGAGGCGAGCCGGAGCGGCGCGGGCGGCGGCGAGCCCGGCGGGACCGGTCTCCCGATGGTCTCCAAGGGCGAGGAGCGGGACGATGGGTGAGCGGAGCGACGGGCCGGACGCCCCGGCCGCGACGGACGCCGCGCCGGCCGAGGGTCCCCGCGCGGGCCCGACCGAGGCCCCGCCCGCCGAGGAGACCTCCACGCCGCCCGGGGTGGACGAGGCGCAGCCGGGCCCGGGGAAGGTCGTCGGTCGGCGCAACCGCAAGGTCGACGGGCTCACCAAGTCCACCGGCCAGGCCGAGTACACCGACGACATCGAGCTGC
>CAZJJO010000073.1:0-9996 GCA_964546375.1 uncultured Gemmatimonadota bacterium | reverse complement strand
CGCCCCGGCCGCCGTGGCCGGGCGGCGGGGCGACCCGCCAGGCGCCGGCGCCCGCGGCCGCCAGCACGAGCACCGAGACGGCCAGCAGGCCCGCCGTCCGCCGGCTGGCCCGGTCCCATCGTCGCAGCGGGCTCATTCCGTTCCCTCCCCCTCGCCGGCCGACAGCATGTAGCCGGTGACCCGCACGCGGAAGGTGAGCGCCCCGGAGCTTTCCCCGCGGGCCCGACCCGGGGCGCGAATCCGCAGGCCGTCGGCCCGCAGCAGCTTGCCGCCCCCCGTCTCCATCGCCTCGAGGAGCGAGAGGATCCCCTGGAGGTCGGACTCGCCGGTCACCTCCAGCGGCACGGCCAGCAGGGAGCCGTCCGCCCGCTCGGGCGGCCGGGGGTCGGTCCCGGTGAGGTGGACCCGGGCCGCCCGGGCCCGGTCCTCGACGAACTGCGTCAGCGCGGCCGCCGCCACGCCCTCGCCGCGGCTGTCCAGCAGGCGGGGCGCGGCGCGGGCGAGCCGGCGGGCGCCGGTCCGGACGGCCTCGGGATAGGCGTCGCCGGCGGCGAGCAGGTCCAGCTCGGCCCGGTGGAGCGAGCGGCGGGTCTGGAGGCGGTCCTGCCGGGTCTGGACGGCGTCGATCCAGGGCGAGACGACCAGGAACCAGAGGAGGGCGGGCGCCAGCACCAGCGCCCCCCATCGGAGCGCCCGGCGGTCGCGCTCGGAGAGGTCGGCCCAGATCCGCGCCGGCCGCTTCACGGGGCCTCCGCCGGGTCGAGGTCCGGGGCGCCGTCCCCGGTCGGGCCCGCCGAGCCGTCCGTCCCGTCGCCCGTGTCGACGGCGGCCGCCGGCGCCGCGGTATCGGGCGCGGCGTCCCCGGCGCCCCGGGCTCCGCCGCCGGACAGCCGGAGGGTGATCTCGAAGGCGTCGCCGTCGCCGCTCCCGCCGGCGCTCCGGCTCACCGACGCCAGGGTCACGTCGCGGAAGAGCGGCGACGCCTCCAGCCGGGGCACCAGGGCCGACGGCGAGCGGGCCGTGCCGGCGAGGCGGACCCCGTCCTCGGCGCCGGCGTCCAGGACCCGGAGGTGGGCCGAGGCCGGCATCCTGCGGCCGACTTCGGCCACGACCCGCGACCAGGCGGGCCCCGGGCGGGGCAGGGCGGCGATCCCGCCCAGCAGCTCCTCGAGCCGGAGCGCGGCGCTCCGGGCCGCCTCCGCCTCCTCCACCGCCCCGGCCACCGCGGCCCGGCGGGCCTCGACGGCGGCCAGCTCCCGGTCCAGGCCCCACAGGTGGAGCCATCCCGCGGCGATCAGCACCGCCGCCGCGGCGCCCGCCATCAGCCCGGCCCGGGCCCGACGGCGCCGCCGCCACGCGGCCCGCGGCTCGGGCGGCGCCAGCGAGGGGCCCTCCTCGGGCGCCACCAGGGCCCCGAAGGCGGCCAGGGCCGGGGCGTCCAGCCCGGCCAGCGGGTGCGCCTCGTCCACCGTCCGCCCGCGCTCGCCCGCCTCCGCGCCGTCCGCGACGGCTCCCGCGCCCCTCGTCCCGGGCCGCACGGCCGCCAGGCGCCCCTCCTCCAGGGTCAGGTCGCTCGCGTCCCCGTCGGCCCCCAGGCGGAGGCGGATCCGCCCGTCCCGGAGCTCCTCGTCCAGGACCGTCGCCGCCTCGGCGGCGGTCCAGGCGCCGGCGGTGGTCAGGCCGGGCCGGAAGCCGGCCGACGCGACGGCCCCGGCGACGGCCCGCGCGGTGCTCCCGCCGGCGCAGGCCAGGACGCAGGGCGAGGGCTCGCCGCGGCGCCGCTCCAGGGACCAGGCGTCGGCGACCGGATCGTCGGGGACCGAGAGGAAGTGGCGGTCCGCCTCCCGGCGGGCGAGCTTCCGGAGGGCCTCGCGGTCGGCGGTGGGCAGGTCGACCACCCGGGTGAGCGCCAGCGTCGGCAGCAGCGCCACGTGGATCTCGGGTCGGGCGTCCCCGTCCAGGCCGAGCCCCGTCCGCAGCTCCGAGAGCGCGTCCCGCAGCTCCGGCCAGCGGTCCCCTTCGGGCCCGGCGGAGAGGGGGCGGCGTCGGACCTCGCGGGGCACGAGCCCGCGGCCGAGCCGGCGCCCGGCCACGACCACCGTCAGCCCGTCCTCCCCCACGGCCGCCCCCAGCGGGGGAGGACCCCCCGGTCGGGGCAGGGCGGCGTCCAGGGCGGAGCGGAGGTCGTCGAGCACGCGGTCCCCTAGAAGCCCTGGAGGCGGACGCCGTAGATGGCCTGGAGCAGGGAGAGGGCCACGAAGCCCACCACGACGCCGAACAGGACCACCATGGCCGGCTCCACCAGCCGCACCAGCCGCTCGAGGCGGCGCTCCAGCTCCTCCTCGGCCACGTCGGCGGCCCGGCCCAGCATCGTGGGCAGCCGCCCGCCCTCCTCGCCCAGCTCGGCCATCCGCAGGAAGAGGGGCGGGAAGGCGTCGCCCCGGCGGAGCGCGTCGGCCAGGCCGCGGCCGGCGCGGACCCGGCGGCGGGCGTCCTCGACCTCGGCCGCGGCGGCCGGATCGGCCAGCGACGCGGCGGCGGCGTCCAGCGCCGGGACGATCGGGAGGCCGCTCTCCAGGAGCTGGGCCAGCGACCGCCCGAAGCGGGCGGCGGACATCCGGCGACGCAGGGGGCCGACCACCGGGAGCCGGAGGAGGAGCGCCGAGAGCCGGGCCCGGCCGCGCTCGGTCCGGGCCCAGGCCACGGCGCCGCCGCCCAGGGCCAGCGCGCCCACCAGCAGGGGCAGCCACCACCGGCCCAGGAAGTCGGTGGCGCCCAGCAGCATCGCGGTGGAGGTGGGCAGGGAGGCGCCCGCCTCCTCCAGGATCCCCACGAACTTCGGCAGGACGTAGAAGACCAGGACGGTGAGCGCCGTGCCGCCGACCACGGCCATGAGGGCGGGATAGAGGAGCGCCGAGAGGACTTGCGAGCGCAGCTCCTCCTCGCGCTCCAGGTGGCGGGCCAGGCGGTCCAGCGCGTCGGCGAGCCGGCCGCCGCGCTCGCCCGCCCGGACCATGCCCACCGCCAGCCGGGGGAAGACGTCCTCCCGGCCCTCCAGGGCGTCCGACAGCGTGTCGCCGGACCGGACGGCCTCCCGGACCTCGCCCAGGGCGGCGGCCACGTCCTCCCGCCCGGCCAGCCCCCGGACGGTGGCCAGGGCGCGGTCCAGCGGGAAGCCGGCCTCGAGCAGGGTGGAGAGATACCGGAAGGCCCCCGCCACGTCGGCCCGTCGCCCGGTCCGGCCCGTCCCCTCCAGCTCGCCGCGGCCGTCGTCCGGGTTCACCGCCAGCGGCCGGAGCCCCCGGTCCCGCAGGGCGCGCTCGGCCTCGTCGTCCGAGGCGGCCTCCTGGACGCCGGTCACCGTCCGGCCGGCGTCGTCGACGGCCTCGTAGGCGAAGCGCGGCACCGCGGACCTACTCCCAGGCCTTGACGTCGGCGTTCTCGCCCTCCCCGCCCGGCTCGCCGTCCTTGCCGTAGCTCAGCAGGTCGTAGCCCCAGTCGCTCTCGGTGCCCGGGCTGCGGTAGACGTACGGGTTGCCCCACGGATCCACGGGCACCTCCTTGCGGAGGTAGGGCCCCCGCCAGTCCGTCGGGATCGGCGGCGTGTCCGGCTTCTCCCGCAGGGCCTCCAGCCCCTGCTCGGTGGTGGGGTAGCGCCCGTTGTGCAGCCGGTAGGCGTCCAGGGCCGCGTTCAGCATCTCGATCTGGGCCCGGGCGCTCTCCTGCTTGGCGGTGGAGACGTGGCTGAAGACGTTGGGCGCCACCAGGGCGGCCAGGATGCCCAGCACCAGCACCACCACCATCACCTCGATGAGGGTGAGACCGGCCCGGGGGTCCGCGCCCGGCCGTCCGCGCCGGCCGGGGCCCCGGCGGTCAGGCGGTGACACGCAGCACCTCCTCGGGGGTGGTCCGGCCCGCGGCGACCTGGCGCCAGCCGTCGGCCCGGAGGGGGCGCATGCCCCGCTCCCGCGCCAGCCGGCGGATCTCGCCGGAGCCGCGGTGGTGCAGCACCTCGGCCCGGATCTCCTCGTCCACGTCCAGCAGCTCGAAGATGCCGGTCCGGCCGCGGTAGCCGGTGCCCCGGCAGGCCTCGCACCCCTCGCCCCGGCGCACGGTCTCGACCTCCCGTCCCGCGGCGGCCATCTCGCGCCGCTCGGCCTCGGTGGCGGGCTCGGCCGTCGAGCAGTCCGGGCAGCTCCGCCGCACCAGCCGCTGGGCCAGGACCAGCTCGACGGTGCTGGCCACCAGGTAGTCGGGCACGCCCAGGTCCAGCAGGCGGGTCAGCGCCGAGGGGGCGTCGTTGGTGTGCAGGGTGGAGAGGACCAGGTGGCCGGTGAGCGACGCCTGCACGCAGATCTCGGCCGTCTCGGGGTCGCGCATCTCCCCCACCAGGAGCACGTCCGGGTCCTGGCGCAGGATGGAGCGCAGGGCGTTGGCGAAGCCGAGGCCCGCCTGCCGGCGGACCGGCACCTGGGCCACCCCCTCCAGCTCGTACTCCACCGGGTCCTCGACCGATACGATCTTCTCGTGGCCGGTCTTCAGGTGCTCCAGCAGGGCGTAGAGCGTGGTGGTCTTGCCGCTGCCGGTGGGACCGGTGGCGAGCAGGACCCCCTGGGGCCGTCGGCCGAACCGGCTCACCGCCTCCAGGGTGTCGTCGGACATCCCCAGCCCCTGCAGGTCGTGGCGCTGGCGCTCGGCGTCCAGCAGCCGCAGGACGACGCTCTCGCCGTGGAGGGTGGGCAGGGTGCTGACGCGCACGTCCAGCTCGCGGCCCTCCACGCGCAGCCGGATGCGGCCGTCCTGCGGCAGGCGCCGCTCGGCGATGTCCAGCTCGGCCATCACCTTGAGCCGGCTGACCAGGGCCTCGCGCAGGTGGGCGGGGGGGGAGGGCGCCTCCTGCAGGACGCCGTCGATCCGGTAGCGGGCCCGCAGGCCGTCCTCCCGGGCCTCCAGGTGGACGTCGCTGGCCCCGGCCTCCACCGCCTCGGAGAGGAGGAGGTTCACCAGCCGGACGACCGGGGGCTGGCTGGCCAGCCCCTCCAGGTCGTGGGTCTCGGTCCGGCCGCCGCCGGCCCCGTCGCCCTCCTCGTCCAGCTCGCGGATGAGGTCCTCGGCGCTGGCCGCCTGTCGCCCGTAGACGTGCCGGATCGCCGGCAGCAGCTCCTCCTCGTCCACCTCCCGGAGCTCGACCCGGGCGTCGAAGTGCTCGGCCAGCTCGGCCACCGACTGCGGGTCGGGCTCGCCGGCGTGGGCGACGACCAGGCGGCCGTCGGCGCGCTCCACCGGCAGGAGACGCTGCTCCTCCAGGTACGCCTCGCTCAGCTCGTCGCTGAGCCGCGCGACCTCGGTGAGCCTCACGGCCGCCTCGTCGGCGACGTCCAGGGGCGGCCCGCCCGGCCGTCCTCCGTGCCGGGGCACGGGCCGCCGGGGATCACGAGCCGTCCCCTCCGCCGCCCTTCGACGGTCCTTCGCCCTCCGCCCGGCCGTCTCCGTCGCCCGGGTCGCCGGAGGCCGTCCCGTCGGCCTCCGCTCCGGCGGTCGCCGCCTCCGAGCCGGGAGCGTGGGCGTCCAGGGTGAGCGGGTGCTGGTCGGAGAAGCCCTTACCCAGGCCGGGCACCGAGACCGTCAGGTAGTAGACGCCCGGATCGGGGACCTGGAGCTCCACCTCGTAGCTGTCCTCCCCCTCCACGGGACGGGCGGGGAACGTCTCGAGCCAGCCCGCGGGCGACATGACCCGGGCCCGGAGATCCTCGAGGTCGCCCCGGACGTCGCCGGTCCCGTACTCCTCCAGCCGGAAGCGGACCCGATCGGCGCGGCCGGCCACGACCTTCCGGTCCGAGGCCGCCTGCAGGTCCAGGCTCACCTCGCGGTCGACGGCGCCGTCCGGGCCCTTCTCCACCTCCATCGGGAGGCAGTCCACCACCCTCGGCTTCTCCAGCACGAAGTTGAACTCGTAGCCGCCGGCCGAGGGGATCTGCACCACGGCCTCGTAGACGCCCGGCTCCACCTCGTCCAGCTTCCGGCCCACGGTCATCGCCGCGATGGGCTCGAACTCGTACGTCTTGAGGTTGCCGGCCGGCGTGGGCATGCCCTCCATGTAGTGGTTGAAGTAGATGGACTTCTCGGACGGGTTGGGCACGTAAACCGCGTCGCGCTTGTGCGGCGCCTGGTCGATGGGATCGGCCACCGGGAGCATGCCGTCCCGCTCCGGCGGGGCGTCGCCGGCGGGGAAGTGGACGGCGGCCACGCCGGCCCCGGCTTCGACCCGCTCGCTCTCGCCCGAGAAATCCCGGGCGAAGGCGCCGGGGGCCTCCCCGGGCTTCAGGCTCCGGAGGCTGACCATCATCACCTGGGAGGACTCCCGCGAGCGGACGTAGGCGAAGTTCTCGGTGAAGGAGACCTGGTCGGGCTCGCCCTCCGAGAGGAGGCCGTAGCGGATCCGGTCGTTCGAGGCGTCCAGGACGTGGACCTCGTCGGTGTTGCGGTTCAGCACGAAGCCCCACCGTCCGGACGGGTCGAACTCGATGTGCCAGAGGCCCGGGGTGCCCGTCATCCGGGCCGTCAGCCCCAGCCCCTCGCCCTCGTAGGCGTGGATGGTGCCGTCGGCCTCGTCGACCACGTACAGCTCGCCGCTCAGCGGCGACCAGGCCAGGTCGGTGGGCCGGCGCCCGGGCTCCAGCGTCTCGACGACGGCGAGCCGGTCGGCCTCGACCACCGAGACGGTGCCGGCTTCCGGGTTGGCCACGAAGGCCCGCCGCCCGTCGGGCCGGAAGGCGATCTCCCGGGAGCCGGGGCCGGTCTCCACGGTCCCGACCACCTGGCGGGTGACCATGTCGACCACGGTCACGCCCTCGGCGGTGGAGACCCAGAGCCGCTCCGCGCCCGGCTGCCGGACCAGCCGCTCGGGGCGGGTCTCCACCGGGATCTCCTCGACCACGTCCCAGGTGTCGGTGCTGACCACGGCCACGAGGTTCCGCTTCGGGATGGTGACGTAGAGGACCCGCTCCTCCGGTCCGGTCGTCCAATCCGTCCCCTGACCCGGCAGGCGCACCGTGGTGATCATCTGGGTGTTGCCGAACCCGAAGAACGGGTCCTGGACGGTGATGACGTTGCCGCGCGTCAGCCCCAGCACGACGTAGCTGTTCAGGTCGATCACCGGGCGGGTCTTCATCTTCTTCGGCAGGTACTGCTCGATCCGCCGCTTGCACTGCTGCTGGGAGCGCACGTGCTCGGCGTCGAGCCGATCGATCCAGGCGGCCGGCACCTGGTCGGTGACGGGCTCCCCGGACTCGGCGTCGTTCAGCCGCAGGCGGACCCGCGTGTCCTGGCCGGCCCGGGGGACGGCGTCGGCCTCGCCGCCCAGCGGCGCCACCTCCAGGTGGGCCCGGACGCCGTTCTGCACCACCGTGCGCTCGGAGGCGTCGTCGGCGACGTCCGCCACCTGATCGGCGTCCCCCTGGGCGGCGGCGGGCTCGGGGGCCGCGGTCAGCAGCAGGGCCGCGGCGGCGGCGTGGACGATCCGGCGCAGGGCGGGCTGGCGGGATGACGGTCCGGGACGGCTCATGGGGGCCTCGTCGCTCCTGGGTTCAGGAACTCTCATTCTAACAGACATAGCGTCCGTAACCAACGGTCGGATGGCCGGCGCTCTCGCCGATCCTTCGGGCCGGTGTGCGGCCGGCTTTCCTCCCCGGGTCCTCGGCCCGCCGGGGGCGGCCGCCGGGCCGGGTCCGCGCGGCGGGCCCGGGTCCCGGGCCAAGGACGAAAGCCCGGGGGGCGGGCACCGCTCGCCCCCCGGGCTCGACCGCCGCTCCGCGAGACCAGCTCCGGCCGGGCCTTACTGCGGCACCACCCGGAAGATGCCCCACAGCCCGCCGTCGAAGTGGAAGGACTGCAGGTCGCGGTAGAGGTAGTCGCCGGTGACGCCGAACGCTCCGCCGGCCGGTCCGCCGCGGCCCTCGGCGATGACGTAGTCGTAGTGGTTCATCGGCCCCATGCCCTCGCGGGCGCCCTTCCGCTCGGAGAGCGGGTTGTCGCCGATCTCCGTCGAGCCCTCCACGTAGGGCAGGTGCTGGAAGGAGTGGCCGAAGAACTCGACCGACGCGTTCCGCTGGTGCCCGCCGGGCTGGAGGATCCGCACCCGGACGTCCTGGCCGACCTCGGCGGTGAAGACCGGCGTGACCGGGTCCTCGCCGCCCACCTGGGCGTTCGTGAGCACGTCGGTGAAGTCGAGGTCGCGCGTCTGCCCCAGCGGCGTGTCGGGCTCGTAGCCCATCCGCTTCCAGAGCGGCTCGGCCGCGTAGTTGAAGGCCTGGTTGCCGCTGTCCTCCGGATCCTCGGTCTCGGCGATGAGCGGCAGGACCTCCCCGTCGCCGGGGCCGCGGCGCATGTTCACCGAGTTCTGCGTCACCAGGACGAACTCCCGGAAGGAGTGGCCGTCCGGCTCGGTGACGGTGGCCTGGGCCCGGCTGTCGGCGTCGGTCTGCCAGGTCGCGCCCTCGGGCTCGACGATCAGGGCGCCGAGCAGCCCCGCGCCGGCGTGCTGGAGCGGATCGGCGGGCGTCAGGTTCGTGGCCCCGTACTCGACGGGCGTCGCCACGGCCATGGTCTCGCCGCTGGAGTTCTCCTCGTAGTCCACGTCGCCGGCGTACCACTGGTACTCGACCTTGCCGCCCTCCGGCTTGGCCGTCTGCTCGTCGTTCTGGCCCACGTTCACCCCGTCGCTCCGCGTGACGTCGACGGTCAGGAGCTGGGGGTGCAGGCCGACGTGGGAGGAGGGCTCGATGTCGTTCTCGTTGAAGTGGTCGACGATCATCGGCAGGGTGCTGAAGCCGTCGAACTCCGGCATCTCCTCGGGAAGCTGGTTGTGCAGGGTGACCTCGACGCAGTCGCCGGCGTTGACGCGGAGGATCAGGGGCTCGACGGGCACGCCGTCCTTCAGCTCGCCCTCGCCCTTGTCGCCGGTGAGGTCGCTGGTCTTCACGTAGAGGGCGGCGCTCGGGTCGTGGAGCCTGCCGCCCTGGCTGGTGCGCTCGTTGTAGACCAGCGTCTCTTCGTCCAGGACGTCCCTGGCCAGCACCGCGGCGACGTCGAAGTGCCGCGTGGGCGCGTCCTTCGGGCAGACCCCGTCGAAGTCGCCGATGTTCTCGGGGACGTCGATCTCCGCGTCCGGGTTGGTCGACAGGGTGGCCAGGTCGTCCTGCTCGCCCCGGTAGACCCGCATGATCCCCCAGGTGCCGGTCCACAGGTTCTGCATGGAGGCGCCGGCGCGGTAGAGGTAGTCCCCCTCGGCCTTCTTGGTGGGCTTGATGAGCCGGGGCAGGTCGAACTCGAAGTGCTCGGAGATCCCCATCATCTGGTTGTTCCGCCAGCCCGAGTTCTTCCAGCTCGGCTCGAAGAGCCACTTGGTCCCGTGGACGCTGAAGTTGTGCCCCTCCTCGTGGGCGCCGACCAGGACCCTGATCTGGACGTTGTCCTCCTCGTAGGCCCGGAACATGGGCGTGAAGGGGTCGCCCTCCTCCAGGTCGTTCGTCAGGTCCGGATAGACGTCGGGCTGCTGGTTGAAGTCCTCGTCGGCGCGGTCCACGTCGGACGAGAACGCGAAGGAGAGGTCACCGGCCTCGCCCTCGGCCTGGCTGTTGGTGTCCGGGTCGCGCACCCGCAGGGCCAGCGGCTCGTTGCGGTAGTTGACGAGCATGGAGCCCACGTCGTCCGCCGCGATCAGCTCGGGGCAGGGCGCGGGCACGCCGCCGGGGCAGGTCCCCTCCACCGGCGGCGCCAGCAGGTCGGGCAGGCCGATCTGGAAGCGCCCGGGCGGGTTGATCGCCTTCTCCGGGTCGGAGATGTCCTCCTCGAGGATCGGCGAGCCGGTGTAGCTGACGCTGCCGCCCTCCTCGTAGCTCATCCCGAAGTCGGCGAGCTGGACGTTGAACTCCCGGTAGGCGGTGTCCCGGTTCGGGAACTCGATGATGGCCTGCCAGGAGGTCGGCCCGCCGTCGA